>NZ_BAAARE010000034.1:0-26988 GCF_039532035.1 Terrabacter carboxydivorans
AGGCGCCAGCTACCGGCTGCGCAACCGCGGCATCGACACGCTGCCCAGCATCAGAACCCAAGACACGGCAGACTAGAAACCACGAACCAGTGGCCTCGATTTCGAACATCCGATCGGCCCCAGATTCGAGCGTTGCCGACATGTCTCAGAACTTCGGACTGGCTCCTCACGGCTGCTGGCCAACCTGCAGCCTGTCGCCATGCCAGGGTGACAGGCAGCAGGTGTGTGCGGATGAAGGGACGAGCCTGCGCCAAGACGTCGACAAGTGACCCGTCGGCCATTCGCTGACAGTCAAAACTCCACCAAGCAAAGTCGGGCAAGGAGTCGGGCGGCCATTCAAACCGGTACGGGGATGGGGACAAGCGCTTGCGGTTCGGCATTGGATCTGCCCCCGCTCCGTGGCCGCCAAGGGTGTCCTCGGGTAGTGGTGGCCAGTAACCTGGGCTACGCTGCGACGCCCGCAACCTGCCGTAGAGCTCACGAAGGACTCGGGTCTTTCCGATCCCAGATGGCCCACGAAGGACGACCACACGGGCAACATCGGGATCACCGGCTCGTATTCGTGCAAGTCGGCTTGTTAATGCGTCTAGTAACTCGTGGTGTCCGGCACCTAGGAACTCTCCCGTCACACGCCGAGGCTATCGTTCGGAATCCCGGAACTCATGAGCAGGAACTCGTGGCGACTTTTGCGTCTGAGGGATGTCGTCAGTTGCCGAGTTACGTTCAGATGGAGACGTGCCGCCGAGCTTGGTCGATTTCCATCTGCGTCGTGCTTCATCTGGCACCTCACCTCTTTGGCCCAGATGCCATTGCGGTCGCACTCCGCGAAGCGACACAACCCGTTCGCCCGCTTCGTGCTCGCCCCGAATGGGCGGCGTGGAGCGCCCAAAGTGGGCGGTGTGTGCCACCAGCACGGGCCTGGAGCTTCCAACGAGCGGGAGTGCTGAATCGGGTGCAGTTGCTGCTTCTAGGAATCGGGCGGACGGGCTGCAGCGACGCATCACCGAGTGGACCAGCGCGCAACCGCTGCTTTCACAACTGTGCCGCTAAGGGAACCCACGGCCCGTGTGCGGGAGCGGCCATCGCCGGGGGTAAGGCTCTCGCCATCGAGGTTGCAGCGCGTTCGGCTGCCCAGCCGTGGGTCGTCAAGTTCGGCACGTCTCCGGTCGTGGCGACAGTCAGGCGTCCGTTGTTGACGGCCCGGAGCCGTCGTGTGTCGCTACGTGCGTGGCGGGCATGGATGAACAATGCCTCGGATTGGATAAGGCGGGACGCCTGAGGTGTCACGAGGGTGGTTAACCATGCGACCTCATGAGCGCCTCGGAGCAGTGCTTGGTATGTCACCTCGGGGCTCGCGACTGCCGTTCCGGCCGTTGTGATCTGTGTCAGAGTCGCGTAGAGACAACGGGCCGCCGCTACATAGTCACGCGAGGGCGGCGATCCGGTGGTGGTGTGTGTCCAGGCGGACGCGCCTACCTGAAGAACTTGCGCGGACTCCCGGAGGCGGTCCTGCACGGCCGTTACCGCGTCCTTTCCGATGGACGCGTTCTGAATGGTCGCGTGTAAGGCGGCGTACAGGTTGATGCCCTGTCGAGTCACGTCCTTGAGTACCTCGACGCTGGGGACCTGGGCTCGAAGCTCCGCTTGGGCGGCTCGCGCCCACTGATGGATGAAGACAGACAGCGCTGCGGCTTCAGTCGACGCGCTGGTGTCAGACCTCGCGATCGCCGGGTCCTGTATCCCGAGGGGTGGGGTCGAGACGGCGGTCGCTTCTGCGGCCGCGACCGCATACCGAGCGATGCTCAGAGGCCGGTCGGCCATCTCGGGTTCGCAAAGGGCGAGCACGCGTCTCCCGGCTCCTTCTGCCAAGCCGAGGGTCTCCCTACCGATCCACGCCGCTGAGCCCGCCTCGAGCTCAGGAAGGCTCGGCTCCATCCGGTAGGTCAGCAGCAGGTCAGCGAGGGCGCCCAGCTCGCAGGCTAGCCGCGCGAGTGGATGGTGATCGGTGCTCGCTGCGGGCCGAGGATCTTGGTGCAGGGCGAGTTCTGAGCGTGGGATTCGGTAGCCGGCGTTGGTGGGGGCGGCGAGCATCGTCCCGCTGAGGATGCGTTTCCTGATGGCGGTGTCGTTGGTGCCGAGGAGGCGCGCGGTCTCCTTCGGGGAGAAGTCGGGCCGGTCGTCGGCCGGTTGCAGCGGTCGAGGGTAGTCCCGAAAGGCACGGTACAAAGGAACGGCTTGGGAGCCTGTTGGCTGCCAGCCGGACCTCGTCCTGACGAGCTCTTGCAGGAGCCGGTAGACCGTCTGGTCGAACGACGCCCATTGTTCGCTGGTGACCGGTGTGGAGGTCCGCTGCAGGTCTTCCAGAGTGAGGCGGGCGCGTTTAAGCAGCCCTGTCGCTGTCGCCGGCATCAGCAGTCGCCGCCGGTCGTGCCCGCAGGCGTGCCGTCGAGTGCCACCGCGTTCGTCCGGAGGTCGCCGACGTGAGCCCGCCAGAACGCGAAGTCACTGGGTGCGTCGTCGGCTGGCATTTCGTCGAGTGCTGCCAGCGCGGCCTGAAGATGCTGGTGCACGTCGACCGTGCTCAAGGTGATCTCGGTCGGTATCGGATCGAGACCAGCGGCGACGAGCTCGATGGTGCCGGCCACGGCCCACCAAGGATTGAGCGCATCCTGGGCGGCGCGATCTTCCGCTGCTGCGGCTGCGCAGCGGAGGTGGGCTGCCGCGTGCGCGAGAGCGTCTCGGGGTGACATGGTTGGCGGCTCCTCCGTCAGATGAGCGATGGCGTGGACGCCACGGGGGGCATCGGGACGGTCGGGCTTCCTTGCTCGCGCATCGCGTAGTGCAGGGCCTTGCTGTAGACGTCGTGCGGGTTCCAGCCGTGACGGGTCATCTCAGCCGCGGAGTCGCGCAGGAGCTGAGCGCGCTCAGCAGCCGGCAGCTGGGACGCCAGACCTGCCACGATCTCGACGGCGTCGCGGATCGGGTCGTCGACCCGGTCGAGGAGGAGGCGGATCACTTCCCTGCCGGGGACGGCGGTGCCCGGGACCTCGCCGTCCTGGTCTTGGACCGGTCCAGCGAGGAGGTCGCGCAGCCCGTTCGGCCCGTGGGAGGCCAGCCAGTCGGCTGGATCGACGCCGGACGGCATACGGGTGACGAAGAGCGGGGCGCCGCGCTCGATAGAGGCGGCGAGAAGCCATCGGGCAACGCCTTGCTCGCCTGCGGTGTCTCCGTCGAAGGCGATGCGCGGCGGCCGGGTGCTCATCGACAGGACCTGCTGGACGTGCGCTGGTGAGGCGGAGAGTCCGTTGGTCGCGCAGGCCGCGACTCGGTGCGTGGTCCCGGTTGCGGCGGCGGCGGCCGCGACGGCGAGGGCGTCGAGGGCGCCTTCGACGACGAGCACCTCCCCGTTGGTGGCGAGCCCGGGATGTGCCGGGCGGTAGAGCAGCTGGGACTTGTCGAAGACGGGCGTATGCGTGGGGTTGCGGTACTTGGGTGCGGCGGGGTGGCCGCTGAGGTCGCGACCGATGAAGCCGTGGATCTCACCGCGCTCGTTGGTGATCGGGAAGATGAGGCGGTTGCGGTAGGTGTCGACGAGTTGGCCGCCGCGAGTTCGCATCGCGAGGTCCATGGCGACGAGCTCTTCGTCCTCGACGCCCCCTGAGCGGAGCTGGTCGGTCAGGGTGGACCAGCCGTGCGTGGCGTGGCCGACGAGGACCGTTCCGAAGAGCTCTCGTGACAGCGGCTCGACGTCGATGCCCCGCTGGTTCTTCAGGTAGTGGCTGGCGAAGCCGGCCGCGACCGGGGTCGAGAAGTGCTGCCATGCCAGCTCGTTGATCTCGAGGGCGCGTGCGAAAGCGATGTCGGGGTCTGGCGTCGCGGGGACGACTCGCAGCCGAGCCCGCGGCTCGATGACAGACAGCGACCGGTCATGACCGGGTGTGCCATCGAGCTCGGCGACGGCGCCGAGGAAGTCCAGGCCGCGGGTCCGCTGGACGAAGTCGATGACGTCGCCGCTGGCGCCGCAGCCGAAGCAGTGGAAGCGGTCTGGCACCCCGCCGACGGAGAGCGAGGGTGTCTTGTCCTCATGGAAGGGACAGCAGGCCATGTACCCGTGGCCGCGTTGGTGCAGCTCGATGCCGGCCGCGGCTACGACGTCCGGGAGGGGGTGGCGGGCCCGGATGGCGTCGACGTCGACGGTGCGCCGCTCGAGGTTCACAGCTGCACCTCGGCGAGGGCGCGGTCACGCTCCGCGGTCTCGAGAGCTGCGGCGTAGGTGTCGACGAGCTGGGCGAAGGTCTCGATGGGCATGTGGATGTCGGTGTCCGTGGCGTGGGCGAAGGCGCGGTCGACGGCGGCGCGGGGCGCAGTGGTGGACAGGACGGCATACTCCTGCCACGTCGGGTCGTACGCGTAGAGCAGCCCTTGGGTGGCTTCCTCGCCGTCAAGTCGCAGCGAGATGCGCTGGTTGCCGCGCTGGCCCCAGCGCATGCCGTAGTCGCGGTCGATGCCGCGGATGGTGCGGTGCTGGGTGTCGAACGCCTTGGGGCCGACCCACTCGATCGCGGGCTTCGGGGGAGTGGTGGTCGTGCCGTGGCCGTATGCCGCGTCGCGGAGCTCGTGGACCTCGCTGGCTCCAGCGTCGAGGGCCGTGGTGATGCGTTCGGCGATGACGAAGGGGTCTTCGGTGAGCTCGGTGGCGAGGAGCTGGGCGGTGGCGTGGGCGTAGGCGTTGCGCTGGCCGAGGCGGTACCAGTAGTCGATCGGGTCGTGCTCGTCGACGTTGTTGCTGGCGTTTCGTGCCAGGGCCATGAGCTGGTCGGCGACGGTGTCCGGTCGCGGTGACCGGGACAGCGACGGTGGCGACGTGGGGTGCGTGTTGGTTGACATGACGACCCTCCTCGCGCGGGGCTCTCCCGCGTCTGGGGTGAGCACCGAGCTGGTGGGACACCATGTGTGGGCTCAGTCGTCTTGAAGCCCCGTCGGTTTGTCGGTGAGCCACGGGGCGATGAGGTCGTCGCGGTGGCCGGCGACGGAACACTGTGTCTTGGAGACCTGCTCCGCGAGGAAGATCTGCGCGTCGTGGACGGCTCGGATGAAATCCATTGCGGCAGTGGGGGAGGCGGCGTCGGCGTAGTCGGCCCGCTCATGGTCACGCAACGCGGACAGGATCTCGATCAGGGCGCCGTGTTGCGCCCAGCACGGAGGGATGAAGCGAGACTCGACCGCGAACCGTCGGACGAAGTCGTTGACCCAGTCGTCGAGCTCGCGTCGGCGGTCGCGGGCCTCGTCGTCGGTCAGGGACGGCCAGTGCACGGGCCCGCGCAGCTGGCCGAAGGTCCGCTCGAACGGGTCCTCGCCGAAGTCGAGGGGCTCGGCGGTCACGACGTCGGGGCCGGCGGATTCGAACTGTGGTCGGCCCCCTGGGTTCTGGCCTGGCGCAAGAGCGCAACGAGGGCCGCGGTGGCGGTCCGGCGGTCGGTGCGGCGCCAGGTCGGGGTGGAGTCGATGACGGCATGCAGCGTTCGGTGGTCGCGGCGGCAGAGCGGCACGAGGTCGGTGAGGGCCTCGTCGCCGAGACGCGCATAGGTGGTGTGGTGCAGGTGGCCGGACTTCAGGGTCCAGCGGCGGCCGCAGACGAGGCATGACGGCTCGATACCCGCCGAGGTCAGCCACGCGGCATACCACTGCTGGCGTTTGTCGCTCCAGGCTCGGGAGGCGAGGTAGGCGTCGTACGACGCTCGTCGGCCCCACGATCGCGGCGTTTTAGGAGTGGGTGTGGCTCGCATCGCGGATCCTCTGCTCGAGGTCGAGTCGGGCAGTCGTGAGGCCCTTGGCGTCCTTGCGCTTGGTCCACGGGCTCAGGGTCAGGGCGATCGGCGGAGCGGATCGGAGCAGGAGCACCGCGGAGCCGAACGGCAGGGTGCGGAGCTCGGCCGGGGTGAGGATGGGGACCTCGCTGCTGGAGGTGGACGTGGAGCTGCGGCCGTCGTGGCCGGTGCTTCGGGACGTGACCTCCTTCGCGCGCGTGCCGATCAGCTTCGAGAGGTCATCGAGGTCGCGGGCGTTGGAGCCGCCGCCGAGGATGAGCTTGACGATGGCGGCGTCCCAGATCGATGAGGCGGCGTGCTCGCCCCAGACGGCGCGGGCCTGCGCGAGGGACTGCAGGACGACGGTTGTGGCGATGCCGGAGCCGCCACCGTCGGACATGAGCGACGCCAGCGAGGGGAGGGGGTAGTTCGCCGCCTCGTCGAGGACCATCGACAGGGGAGGGTCGAGCCGGGAGCCAGGAGAGCCAGCGGCTTTGCGGCGCGCGACCTCGAGGACGTCCTCGAGGAACGCCCCCACGAGGCCCGCAGTGGCGGCCGCGCCGGTCGAGGTCCCCAGAAGGTAGACGGTCCCGTTGTTGGCGAGGATGTCTGCGGGGTCGAGGTGCTCGTTGGCGGCGGGGGAGACGGCGTCGAGGACACGCGGGTCGGCCAGTGCGGCGAAGGCGATCGACACCATCGCCCAGACGGAGTCCCGCTGGCGAGGGTCGGCGCTGATGATGGAGTCGAGGCCTTGGTGCCACGCTTGGGCAGCGGCCGGGGTCGCGGCAAGGATCATCACGGCCTCTCGCGCGTGAACCGCCGAAAGGGACCACCGGTACAGGTCGCTCGCGTTGCAGTCGCCCAGGGCAGCTGCGTGCAGCAGGGCACGGACGGCCTGCTCTGCGGAGGACTGCCAGAAGTTCGCGTCCGTCGTGCCGGACGCGGCCCCCTTGGTCAGGGCCTTGGCGCGGACCATCGCGACGTGCGGGTCCTCGCACCCGCGGATGGGGGACCAGCGGGCGGCCGACGGGATCCCCAGCGCGAGGCCCTGCGGGTCGAACACGACCACCGGTCCGACGGCTTGGCGCGCGCGGAGGGTGGCGGTCAGGTTGTCCGGGCGCGTGCTGGTCGTGACGACCGATCCCGGCGCGTCGAGGATGGCCGGGATGACGAGATGCAGGCCTTTGCCCGAGCGCGGCGGCCCGAGGATCACGGTGGAGTCCTCGACCGTCACGAGGCACTTGACGCCGCGACTGTGGCCGACGGCGTGCGCCACCGCGGCGACAGTTGCGCTTTCGATCGACGGCCGCAGGGCTCGCGCCCGACTCTGAACACGCTGAGCGCCAGCGGCGCGGACTACCTGCGACCGCGATGCGATTCCTGCGCGAGGCGCCCAGGCCTTGGTGCCCTCCAGTGTGTGGAGGCTCCGATGTACGACGATGACGGCGCTGATGAGCGCCAGGAGGAGCACCAGAACGATCGCCCAGTACTCGAGCGCAGAGCCGAGGTCGGCGCCCCAGGCAGCGCTCGGATCTGCGGGGCGCATCACCGTCCCCAACGCGCGGACAGCTGAAAAAGGCGGTGCCGGGTGACCTCGACACGTAACGGCCACGGTCGCGGCAAGCCAGAGCAGAACGACTGTGCCGACCACACCGGCCAGCGTCGCAAGCAGTGCGCCCTCGCCTCGCGAAGGAAAGTGTCCGTTGGGTTCCATGCACAGACCACGGAGGATCTGGGGCACGAAGGAGACGACTGGTTCGAGGGCCTTGGCCAGTCTCAACCGACATCCTCAAGGCTCGTGTCCCGTCGGGCCGGGGTGTTTCTTCGGGCAGGGACACGGCCAAACCTCAGGCGACGTGCACTCAGTGGCAGAGGGTTCTTCGGCGAGGTCTCTGACTCCGTCAGAGAGCTCCAGATCAAGCGATCCTGAGACGGAGATGTGTAGATAGTGACAGAAGCCTGTTTTTAGTGCATGATCCGTTGCTGCTGCTCCTGATGAGCTGCGAGTGTGCCGGCTCAGGGCAGCCGGGGAACAGGGGCTTCGGGTGGCTGGTCAAGGCCGTTGGGCGCGCGTACTTGCTTCTGGTGTGGCAATAGTCGCGCTGGTGGGTTCGTTCGGGTTGCAGGTGTTCACACCTCTTGCGGCGGACGCTGCGACAGCGCCGGCTGCGGGGGAGTTCATCGCGGTCACTCCGACGCGGGTGGTCGACACCCGATCCAAGTTGGGCGTTGCTGCCTCTTTGGGTCCGGGCGGGTCGGCATCATTCCAAGCCACCGGGACGGCGGGGGTGCCGTCCTCGGGCGTTTCCGCGGTAGCGATGACGGTCACGGCCGTGTCTCCGTCTGCGGCTTCGTACCTGATGGTGTGGCCGTCGGATGAGGCGCGCCCGGCGAACCTGTCGCAACTGAGCATGGCGTCGGGTGTCACGACGGCGAACACGATCATCTCGAAGGTGTCCGGGACGGGGAAGGTGTCGGTGTACAACAACGCCGGCACGACGGACCTCATCGTGGACATCACCGGCTACTACACGAACAGCTCCACGACGGGTGCGGGCGGCACGTTCGTGGCGTTGAACCCGGCCCGCATCTACGACTCGCGCGCTACCGGGCAGACGTCGATGACCGCGGGGCAGACCCGGCAGATCCAAGTCGGCGGGCAGGGCGGTGTCCCGACCAGCGGCGTGCAGGCGGTCGTCCTGAACATCACGGGCACCCAGGCGTCGGCGTCGACGTACTTCTCCACGTGGGGGACCGGCACCCGGCCGGTGTCCACGGTCCTGAATGTCGCCCCGAGCGCGACCGCCGGGGCGATGGTCCAGTCCGGCCTGACCAGCGACGGCAAGCTGAACATCTACAACAACGCGGGCAGCGTCGATGTCATCGTCGACGTTGAGGGCTACTACCTGACCCCGGACGCGGACGCGAAGTCCTACTTCGTGCCGATCAGCCCGACCCGCGCCTACTCCACTCTCACCGGGTTGAACGCGAAGCAGGCGCCGCTTGCGGCGAACACCACGGCCGCGGTCCCGGTCCGCGGCATCAAGAGCGGCACCAGCGTGCTGGTCCCGAACGACCTGAACGTCACCGCGGTCGTCGCTTCGGTGACTGCGGCCTACCCGTCCGCGGCCGGCAACCTCGCGGTGTTCCCGCAGGGCACGAACCGCCCTCCGACCTCGATCCTGAACTACAACGCCGGGACGACCCTCAACGTGACCGGGACGGCCATCGCGAAGCTCGGCGCGAACGGGCAGATCGCGGTCTGGTCGTACCAGAGGACCGACGTGATCGTCGACATCCAGGGCTACTTCGTCACCGTCCCGCCGCCGGCGCCGCCGGCCCCGTCGGTGACCTCGAGCGCCCTGCCGAGCAACGGGTGGGCCGCCTCGGGATCGACCGGACCCGTCACGGTCAGCGTGACCGGCGTGTCCGGGCCGGCCGTGCGTAAGTACCTGTGGAGCGTCGATGACCCGTCCATGCGCACGCCCTCGACGGCGACCGTGACCACGGACAACGCAGCCGGAACGTTTACCCCGCCCGCAGCTGCATTGGGCGACGGCTGGCACACCCTGTCGGTGCAGGCCGTCAACACCGCCGGCAACCCGAGCCCGGTCACCACCTACAGCTTCGGCACCGGCGTCGCGATCACCGCGCCGAGCCCCGGCACCTCGTCCTCGAAGTTCGTGAAGCTCACCGGCAAGGCGTCCTCGACGTACGGGTCGGTGACGTGGTCCTACCGCCGCGCGGCGACGGACGCGTGGACGACGGTCCCGCCCGGGGACGTGACCCTCAACGGGTCGGCGCTGTCGGCCTGGCCGTCGGCCGGGACCACGTCGGGGTCCTCGTTCACCTCCTCGACGCTGGTGTGGGACGCCGGCACGACCCTGTCCGCCGGTGGCGCGTCGAGCGCAACGAGCGTGCTGCTGCGCGCCTGCTACACCCCGGCGGGCGGGGGCACGGCGGTGTGTAACACCGACGCCTCGGCCCCGACCGTCACGATTGACCCGCTCGGGACCGGCAACACCGACGCGACCGCATCGACCCCGGCCGGGCCGGTCAACCTCATCACCGGCAACCTGTCGCTGTCCGAGACCGACGCGGGCGTGTCCGGGCCGGGGTCGGTCCTGACCCTGAACCGGACCTTCAACACCCTCGACCCGACCCGCGCCGCCGACCCGGCCACCGGCAAGTCCAGCGTCTTCGGCCCGGGCTGGACCACCGCCCTGGCCACGGACTCGGCTGGCTCGGACTGGACCGGCCTGTCCGACCGCGGCTCCACCGTCGCCGTCGCCGACTCCTCCGGCGCCGCGGTGACGTTCGCGAAGACCAGCGGCGGCGGCTACCTGCCGACGGGCGACGACGCCGACAGCGGCCTGACCCTGACCTCTGCCGGAGCCGTGACCAACGGGCCGGCCACGTGGACGGTCGCCGACCTCGACGGTAACTCCACCACCTTCAGCCCGGCCAGCCCGGCAGGCACGTTCGGCTCGGCCGCGTCCCCGACCGCAGCACACGCCTACGCCGTCTCGACAGTGACGCAGCCCGGGTCGAACCAGACCTCGACGTACAGCTACGACACCAACGGCTACCCGACCCGGATGCTCGCCCCGACCCCCGCCGGGTCGACCTGCGCCACGTGGGTGCCCGGCTGCCGGTCCCTCGAGCTCGCCTACAACGCCAGCCACCGCCTCACCGACGTCACCTACAAGACCGTCGACGCCGCCGGCGCGGCCCAGTCGGTCAAGGTCGCCTGCTACACCTACGACGCCAACGGGCGCCTCGCCACCGCGTGGGACCCCCGCGACGCCGCCTCGGGTGGCGCCGGCGTGACCTGCGCCACGCCGATCCGCCCGACCACGTACGCGTACACGGCCAGCGGGCAGCTGTCCTCGATCACCCCACCCGGACTCGCTGCGCAGCAGCTGACCTACGACGGCAGTGGCCGGCTCACCGGGGTCACCCGGACCCACAACTCCGCCAACGGCGGCACCTCCGAGACCACGACCATCGCCTACGGGGTGCCCACCACTGCAGACGCCGCCAACCCCTCCTGGCGCCCGAACCTCACCAGCGCCCAGGTCGCGACCTGGGGCCAGTCGGAGGCGCCCGTCACCGCGACCGCCGTCTTCGGCCCCGGCCATCCCGCCTCGAGCACCGACCTGCGCGGCGCGTCGGTGAGCTACCTCAACGCTGAGGGTCGCACGATCAACACCGGCGACTACGCCCGCGTCGGGGACGCCGACACCGCCGACGGCTGGAACATCGACACCACCGACTACGACGACCGCGGCAACGCCGTGCGGACCCTGTCGGCCGGTAACCGGGCCGTCGCCCTCGGCCTCGGATCGGCCAGCGCCGACCCGGACCTCGGCCTCCCCGCGGACACCGCCGCTGCCGCAGCCGCGCTGTCCACCGTCAACCTCTACACCTACGACGCCGGCGGCGTCGGGGACCTCACCGACAGCTACGCCCCCGCCCGCCTCACCCAGATCCCCGGCTCGGGGACGAATGGCGACCCCATACCCGCGCGAACGCACACGCACACCGACTACGACAACGGCACCGAGCTCGGCCACCCCACCGGAGGGCTGCTGCACCTGCCCGTCAAGGTCACCACGGCCGCCTCCCAGTCGCTGCTCCCGGTCGCCACCGCGGAGACCGACCAGCGGGTCACCACCACCGCGTACGCGCTGTCCACCACGGACACGACGGGGTGGACGTTCAAGACGCCGATGAAGGTCACCACCGACCCGGCCGGGCTGAACATCTCCACCATCACCCGCTACGACGCCACGACCGGCGCCGTCATCGAGAAGCGGCAGCCGCTCTCCTCCGGGACCGACGCCGGCACCACGCGCACCGTCTACTACACCGCCGGCAACAACAGCATCGACTCCACCTGCGGGAACAAGCCCGCATGGGACGGCCTCACCTGCACCACCGGGCCGTACGCCGCGCCCGGCGTCGCCGGCCTGCCCGGCCTGCCCACGACCAAAACGACCACCTACGACTACCTCAACCGGCCCACCACCGTCGACGAGTCCGTCACCGACGCCGCCGGCACAGTGAAGACCCGCACCACCGCGACGACGTTCAGCAACAGCGGCTACGGCACCGACACCGACGGCGCCACGGTCACCGGCGGGCTCGGGGCCGCGGTCCCGGCCACGAGCAGCACCCGCGACCCGGCGACCGGCCTGGTCACCAAGACCACGGCGGCCGCGACCGCCACCCAGGTCCTCACCTCCGCGTCGACGTCCTACGACGACTTCGGCCGGGTCACCAGCTACACCGACAACGACCAGGCCACCGGTGCCCAGGCCTCGACCACGACAACGAGCTACGACGCCGCCGGCCGGGTCGCGACCGTGGCCGGACCGCACGGGTCCACCACGTACACGTACAACGAGAACGGCGACTACCGCGATGTCGCCACCACCGCGACCGTCTCGGGAGTCGGGGCCATCACCGCCGACTACGACGCCGACGGCGCCTTGACGTCCCAGAGCCTGCCCAACGGTGAGCTCATCACCACCAGCACCGACACCGGCGGCGAGACCACCTCCCGGACCGTCACCGCCAACGGGCGCACCTGGCTCGCCGAAACGGCCCAGTCCAACACCTACGGACAGACGGTCGCCACCGACTACACCGGCGCCGCCGGCTACGACGGCAACCGCGCCTACGACTACGACACCGCCGGACGCCTCACCGCAGCGCGCGACGCGATCACCGGCGCCAACACGTGCACCACCCGGGCGTACGCGTTCGACAAGAACGGCAACCGCACCTCAACCTCCCGCTACGCCACCGGAGCCGGCGGTACCTGCCAGAACACCACCGCCGCAAGCTCGACCAGCTACGGCTATGACGTCGCCGACCGGCTCCAGGCCACCGGCAGCCATGCTGGCCTCGCCTACGACGCGTTCGGGCGGATCACGACCCTCCCGTCGGCCGACTCGAGCCTCGCCACCAGCGGGACCACCGGCAACGTCACCGTCGGCTACTACTCCACCGACCTCGTCCGCACCCAGACTCAAGGCTCGACGACCCAGAGCTGGACCCTTGACGCCTCCGGTCGGTTCGCCGCTAGCACGGTCACCGGCGGCGCCACATCGTCGAAGACGAACCACTACGACGACGCGTCCAGCGACTCACCCGACTGGATCGCCGAGACCGCAGACGGCTCCGCTTGGACCCGGAACATCACCGGCCTCGACGGCTCCCTGGTCGCAACCATCAACCAGGCCGGAACCATCACCTGGAACGTGGCCAACCTCCACGGCGACATCGCCGCCACCGCCACCGCCAGCGACACCGACCCCAGCGCCTACTACCTCGTCGACGAGTACGGAATCCCCGCCAGCCCCACCGGCACCGGAGCCGCCACCCAGCCCAGCCGGTACGGCGCCCTCGGCGGCAAACAGCGCTCCACCGAGGACCTCGGCGGCCTCACCCTCATGGGCGTCCGCCTCTACGCGCCAGGACTCGGACGCTTCCTCAGCACCGACCCCGTCGCGGGAGGCAACACCACCGCCTACAGCTACCCCCAAGATCCCATCAACGGCTATGACCTAGATGGGAAGTGTTGGGGCTGGGGGTGTGATTGGATTCTTAAGAAGGCGACGCAGGTCAAGAACTACGCGTACAAGCATCGTCGGAAGATCATTCGGTGGGGTGTCGGCATCGTGGTGGGAGCCGCGACCGCAGCGGCTGCCGGCGCATTTTGTGCTGGTACGCTCGGGGCAGGATGTGTCGTCATTGTCGGCGGTCTTTGGGGAGCGGGCGGAAACATCATAGCGCAGGGTGCCCTCTCGGTCCGATGGAGGCAGAGAGTGACTGTTACGGATACCATCACATGGGGCTTCAAGGGCTCAATGGGAGGAAGCGGTACTAATAAGCGAATTAGGAACTCGGCGATTAGCTATGCAAAGCGGAATGCGCTAAGCGGAAAAAATCGGCGATTGTGGTGATCGAGTTACTCGCCGGACTGTCTGGAATTGTCACCACTCTCGCATTCATTTGGTTCTTTTATCTAGTGCGAGAAAGGCGACGGGTATCCCGAAGCCAGTCACGTACGGTAAATCATTCCCGAGGGCTGCCCATAGTTGTTCCCGTTGAGTATGAGGATGCTGGCCCGCGCAAGATTTCCGAGATTACCGGTGGGCTGAGTGGGCGTTTCAGTGTGTCAATTGTCGATGGGCGGATAGTTGAGGGCAATGCCCCGCCAATGCTTATGGGGGCCGCTGACGAGTTCTGGAATCGTTTGTTGAGCGATTTCCGAAACAATCGCCTCTCGTTGAAGCGAGAGCGGGGTGACGTTTACCTTCTGGCCGCCATTCCTTTTCCCTCCAATGGCAAAGTGGTGCTCCGCTTTGTCGATACCGACTGGGAAATCGTGTCGTCGTGTTCGGAGGTCCGTTAGCGGGTAATAGCTATTTTTCGCATGTTTATGTCACGGGTACGGTAAGGCATTAGTGACCCAAGCTGTAGGCATTGCGCAAAATTGTGGCGCGCGGACACCTGGCGAAGATTGGCCTGACAAATGCTTTCGCCCAAGACGAGCCCTTGAGGACAACGCTGCTGTTGTTCGCGGGACTGTGGCCCGGCAATGGCTGTGGCGTTCGTCAGGACAGTTGCATCCGAATATTCGTGTCGAATAGGGCGAGCTCGTCATCTGTTGCCACATGCCTCACGACGAATGCCCGTTGCCCGACGCGCCACAGTCCCTCACCGCGTTGGAGGTCAGGCAACTGGGTGCGCTCGGCGGTCGACAAGCCCAACTCGAGGGCCGTCTGGGGAGCCTCGCTCACCTCTTGCTGATAGACGATCTTGGTCGAGCAGTCCCCGAGAAGGCCTCGTGCCATTGCACGAGCTTCCGAGCCCGCGTCGCCCACAGCGTCCAGGTCCGAGAGTCGGTGCACGATCAGCAAATTCGCAATACCGAGTCCGCGCGAAAGCTTCCATTGCGACTGCATCCGGGCGAGAAGCGCCGGCTGGCGCATCAGTCGCCAGGCCTCGTCGTAGATGACCCAACGTTGTCCTCCGTCAGGGGCTGAGAGCGCCGACTCCATCCACGCTGAGGCGCAGGTCATGACCATGGCGATGAGCTGGTCAGAGCCCTGGATCTGGGACAGGTCCAGCGACACCATCGGCAGCGACGGGTCGAAGGTGATGGTGGATGGTCCGTCGAAGAGGCCGCTGAGGTCCCCGGCCACGAGACGACGGAGAGCGTGCGCGAGGTCGCGCCCGTCGCGGGCCAGATCCGCGGCGCTTGCTCCGGGCAGCGAAGCTCGTGGCTCGAGCAGCAGGTCGACCACGAGCGGAAGCGTGGGCTCCGCTGCCGCAGCGGCCGCGCCTGCCAGTGCGACGTCCAGTGCCGTGTGCTCGACGGAGGCTAGCGGTCGGCCGAGAGAGGACTGCGCCAAGGAGCCGACGAGTGCCCGGCGACGATTGGTGACCAAGGCGCTCCACTGGGCGTCGGACAGGGCCGAGTCGCGAGGTCCAGGGTCGAGGGGATTGAGACGGTTGCTCGACCCGCCGCCGAGCTGGATGGCGGCGCCCCCGACGGCTCGCGCGACGACGGACCACTCGCCCTTGGGGTCGCCTGGGACGTAGACGCGTCGTCCGAATGCGATGGACCGCGTGGCTAGGGACTTGCCGAGGCACGACTTGCCCTTGCCCACGACTCCGGCGAGGAGGCAGTTGGGATTGGTGATCACTCCATTGCGGTAGAGCACCCACGGGTCGAAGCAGAAGCCGCCACCGGACCAGGCGTCTTGCCCGACGTAGACACCCTCGCTGCCCAGCCCACCCTCCGCGAGGAATGGGTAGGCGCCAGCAACGACGTCGGACGTAGCGCGATGGCCTGGCAGACTGAGCCGACGGTAGGACCGACCCGCCTCTGGCCCGCCCTCGCCCTCGGCTGGCAAGAACGCCGTTGAGTCGGTGACGTTCTCAGCAACCACCGCGGGAGTCTTGCGCCGCGAGCCCGTTGGCCTTTCATGCTTGCCGCGGCGTCGCTTGGTCCCTTGCGGCGCGTAGAAGGAGGCTGGCGAGGCGGCGCGCATTAGCTGACCTTCCGCGCGAGAGGGAGTGATGCCGAGACGAAGGCGCGGGCCTGCTGGCCGTAGAGTCGGCGGGTCTCGCACCCGCACTGAATGGCGGCCCGGGCGATCTCCGCGACGGCGGCCTCGAGCTCTTCGGTGGACGGCGCCGTGACGGAGATGAGCCCGGTGAACTTCACGTCTGCGTGGCCGCTGATCAGCGCACGTTCACGTTCGATGACGTCGTCGCGCTCGGCGCTGTCCGACAGGTCGGCGATCGCGCCGATCTTCGCCTTCTGCGCGGCCTCCGTCGCGTACTCCACCTTGGCCTTGCGGATGTCGCGCATGGCCGCGTCGGCTGGGATCGGCTGGATGGTCAGCGACAGTGTCTTGCGGATGCCGGGCTGGAACACCAGGGAGTGCAGGAAGTAGGGCGGTGCTCCCACCCGCGGCCACTCGTTGACCCAGAGCACGGCGGAGTATGCCGTGTCGTGACGCACGTGGTCCCACTCCTCATCCATAGCAACCGGGCCGGAAGTCGCGAGCGTCTGCCTGTCGTCACCGAGCGCGCCATGCCCGGGGTCGAAGGCCTCGCGCAAGGTCGCGGCCAGCTCGCTCTCGTTGAACCAGGTCGCCAGCGCCAGGTCGGCCGCTCGCAGACCCGCCTCCAGGGAGGTCATCTCCTGGCGAAGGAATGCGGCCGCTCCGCGAAGGCCGCGCCCCGCCTGCTTGATGTGCACCCGCGCGCCGCGCAGGTCCAGCGACAGCGCGATGAGCGTCCGATGTGTCGAGGCAGCCGGTGCTGCGGTCCGCATGAGGGACTCGTACTGCTGCACCGCCCACTGCTCCGGCTGCTTGACGCCGTTGAGCTCCCACCAGCCGGTGATGCCGCGTCCTGCGTCGGGCAGCGACACCTCGAGCACCTGCAGGCGGCACCCGGTCCCCGAGGCCGCCAGACTCGCGAGGGCGCGTCCCCAGCCGTGGACGCGCCGTGCCTGTTCGTCGCTCGAGAGGAGCACGTATGCCGTGTGGCGCACGAGCGCGACCGCGGTGAGCGTACGTGCGTGCGGGTCGTGGAGCATGGCGATGCCGGACTCCTCGTCGACGAGGAAGCGCAGCGCCGCCGCATCACCTGGCAGAGCTAGGGTGCCGCCCGGGCGTGGAGCTGACGGGCGTGCCCGGAACTTGGTCTGCCCGTTGAGCTTCCGGAAGGCGAAGTGCCCGGCGGTGGGAAGTGACTCGACGGCAGGACGCCCGTGCCAGCGCACGAAGGCGAGAGCGATGAACCCGCCCCAGAGCGGAGCGGTGAGGCCCGCGCCCGTCGAGCTGCCGAGAAAGATCGACGGGACGAAGACCATGGCGGCGACGCACAGGCAGAGGATGCGTGACGCGGAGAGCCCGAGGAGAAGGCCGCGGCGGGGGAGTCGTCCAAACCTCACCGTCATGGGAGTGGTGGTGGCATCGGTCATGGGGGTCAGCTCCTCGAGCTGTATGTGGGTGGGTGCTTCATGGGTGACTCCTGGATCGGCGAGCTCGACGCTGGGGCCGTGCCGACAGGCTGGCCGGGGGGATTCGCTGCGATGTTGCCGGCCTTGGTGATCAACGACTTGCCTCCGAGAGCGACGCCCGCGAGAGCGGCAGCCGGAGCAGCCACCGAAGCGGCGGCTGCGGCGCCCCCTCCGCTGGCTGCTCCAGCCGGTCCCATGGACCCGCCCGGCAGTCCTGCGCCCGGGCCGGGTGACGGCGGCCCGGCCGGGCCGGAGGCCCCGGGGCGTGGGGGAGGCGGCGGCATACCGCTTCCGCTCTTGCTGCCTCGGCCCGAGCCTGACGACCCGACGGATGCGAGTGCCCGTCCCTGAGCCTGAAGGGCGGTCACCTTCTGGGGTGCACTGACGAGTGTCTGGGCGCCGACTGAGGCCTGTCGTGCAGTCGCGTGAGCCGAGTGCAGCGTGTCGCCGGCGAAGTGGAACATGCGGATGGCCACCCACGGTGCCAGGCCGCCCAGCAGCAGGATCAGGGATCCACCGGCGAGCTGCGTGACCGCCTGGCCGGCCCCCGAGTCAGACTGGCCCGCACCGTTGAGGACCGCGACCCCGATGCTGAGGATGATCACGAGCAGCAGCTTCGAGACGATCATCGCGACCACGAGCTCGATCCACCGCCTGACCCACGCTCGCGTGAAGTCAGCCGTGGCTCCGGCGAACGCTAGCGGTGCCAGCACAGCCGCCACGATGAGCATGAGCTTGCGGATCATCATGGCCGCCCACACGACCACGGCCGCGACGATGATGACGAGCGCCAGCAGGATCACGACGGCGGGGTTCTGCATCTGGGCCAGGCCGACAAAGGAGAGCTTGCTGCCGAGGGCGTCCATCTGGGTGTCCATGGTGAAGCGGACGACGCCGTCGCTCAGGGCATCGACGGCTCCGAGAAGGACCCGCGTCGTGGCGAGCGCCAGGGCCGATCCGACGAAGCTGATCAGCAGTCCGCTCAGTGCTCTTCCCAGCCCGACAGGGTGTCCGCGCAACGCGGCAGTGGTGACCTGGATGACGAAGAGGCCCAGGCAGAGAGTGGCGGCGATGGCCCCCGTGATCGTCATCTCCCGTGCGAGTGCCGGTGACTGCAGGTCGAGGGTCGTTGCCTCGCCGATCTGCTGCCAGAGCCACGTCGTGGCGTTCTGCGCCGCCTGCCCGAAGTATCCGGCGATGTTGGAGAACGCCCCGTCGACGACGGTGGACGCCGCACCGGCCGTGCCTGTGGCCGCTTGAGCGACGAGGCACATGGGGTTGGTCGCCATGATCCCGTCGCAGCTCATGGCGCGCTCGTCGGCAGGGACGAGTAGGTCACGGCTGTCACGAAGCCCCAGGTGCTTCGCGTTGGCGGCCCTTGGAGGTTGAGGGTTATGGCCACGGAAGACGTCGCAGTGACCGGACGTCCCTGCTTCTCGTAGTGAAGCGTGACGGAGGCTGCCACCTCCCTGCCGGTGACTCCGGGATCGCTGATGCGACCGCTCGAGACAGCAGTGCTCCACGCCAAGGGCTCATCGACGCGCTGAACCCTCACCGTGGTGTAGGCGTTCTGGACTCTCAAGGCAGCCCACTCGTTCGCAGTGGGGATGGGTACGCCCTGCCCACCGGACTCCGTGACGGAGAAGACGGCGAGACGACCGCGCAGTTCCTTGGGGACCAGCCCGACGACGAGCGGTTCTGTCGTCTGGGCGGACTCGCCCTGCACCCACGCGACGTGCGCATCGCGGGACGCTCGGTAGTCCTGCGTGAGCAGACGACGCACGAACTCAGCGGCATACAGATCCGGTTGCTGCGTGACGTCACCAGTGATGCGCGGCTCCCGGGTGCCCGGCAGGACCTGGCTGACTGCACGCAGCCTGACGATGTCGCGGACCACAGGGTCGGCCTGCTGAGCTGGTGCTTGCGAGGGAGGCGGGCCGGCGATGCTCGAGGACTCTGATGCCGGTGAGGCCGGGCTGGCCGAGCGAGTGTCGGGGGCTTCTTGGCGCGTGAGCATGACCCCGACGACACCAACCACGAGCATCGCGGCGAGGATCACTGCGATCGCGTAAGGCCGAAGCGTGCGCCAGCTCATGTCACTGGACCGCGGAGCCTGCGGCGCTGAAGAAGGTGACCAGGGTGTTGGCTGCGCCGATGAGCATGGCGGCACCGGCTGAGACCAGGACACCGGTCTTGCCTCGTCCCGCGACGTGGGGGTTCGAGGAGTGCGAGCCGATGGCCCACGCGATGGCGGAGATGGCGATGCCCGCGACCGCGGCGATGAGGCCGAAGGTCAGCAAGGCGCCGACGATCTTCTCGATGGCGGCGATGCCGGGCAGGCCGTTCTGGTTGGGCGGGACGTCGACTGAGGGGATCATCCAGGTCTTCATCGAGGTGCCTTTCGCAGCTTGCGCGGACCAGTTCCGCGCATGGCTGCGATAGAGACGAGGCGGGGGCACTATGCGTCCAACAGCACGAATTGAGTGCTCATCGCGGCGTCACGCAATGTGACGTAGGCCCGAAAGACCCTTCGACACAAAGGATTTGTAGGTCACGACGCTCACCACATCACCGGTACGCGGTGCGTTCACGACGAGACCATGGCCGATGTACATCCCGACGTGGCCGGGAGCGGCAAGCGTGCCGGTGGCTCCGGGGATCATGATGAGGTCGCCGGGGGAGAGGGTCGTCGATGTGATCGCGGCACCGTCGCGCAGCTGCTGACCCACCACGCGGCCGATGACGACACCGGCACGGCGCCAGGCCTGTTGCGTGAGTCCCGAGCAGTCGAATGAGCTAGGCCCGTTGCCACCCCAGAGGTACGGCTTGCCGAGCTGGGCAAGCGCGAAGGCGACAGCAGTCCGCGCTTGAGGGCTGGTGGTGGCTGGGAGCACGAATCCAGAAGGCATGCCGTGGCTCGCAGCGCCGCCGAGCGCCAGAGTGTCGGCGGGCGCGCCGCCGCAGTCGAGGGCGCTGGTGTCGACCTCAACGAAGTTGAGGATGGCTGCTGCCCTGCTCGCCTGCCGCAGGTAGTTGCCGCCCACCACGCTGGACCCGCCGTTGGCGCCAGTAGGGCGGCCCGTGAAGGCCGACCGCTGGACGGTCTGCGCGGCATACCAAGGCGTCATCGACTGCCAACCGTTGACCTGGAGCAGTGCGTCCACGAAGAGGTTGGTCGACTCGGTCGCGTCCATCCGCCGAGCAGCGCTGCCCCAGCCGGGTCGCTGCTGGAACAGGCCCAGGGAGTCGTGGTCGTGGCCCACGCCTTGACTCGGGATCGATGCTCCCGCAGGGTCATTGGGGTTTGACAAGATCCTGAGGTCCGACTCGGCCAACGCGACCATGATCGCGACGTAGGCGCCGGCCCGGCCGGAGCGCTGCTCCGCCGTGGCCACGATGATGCGGGCGTTCTGAGCCTGGCTCGCCGATAGACCCTTCACGGCGCCGGTCGACACACAGGTCGGGGGTCGCTCTGGCAGCGAGGTGCTACCCGCGGCCCCGACTGTCACCACACCGAGGCCAGCGAACGTGATTGCACCGCTGGCGAACACCCCGGTTGCGGCACGGATGAGCGACATGGCACGCGAACTGAGGCATCGGGGCACTACTGGACGCTGATGGTTCCATGGTGCCCCGGCCTGCGTAGTTCTCCTGGCCGAGGAGGTATGCCGCATGCTGCGCTTGAAGAGTGCCCCGCGGGCACCTGATGTGGTTGAGATCGAGGAAGACGCTCGACACCTCGCGCTCGAGCTCGCCGGCCTGGTGCCGGCGATCGTCGTCGATGTGATGGGGCGGGGATTGGTCCTCGAGTCGGGAGAACGAGCCTGGCGTGAGGTTTGCGTGGATCTGAGGTACCGCAGCGGGGGATCCTGGACCCCCGCGATCTCGAGCCTGGCGCTCGTGACGGACCGTCGCATCCTGCTGAAGACGAGTGACTGCCGCATCGTCTCGCTGTGGTGGGGATCTCTTGTCGGCTTCGAGCCGTGCCCCTCCAGCGGGTACGCCGTGCTCGACTACGGAGACGGGGCGCCCCGACTCCTGTCGGGCCGGCAGGTGTGGGCCATTGCAGTCGTGGGTGTCGCTGCCGTCTACGGGGTGGAAGCGTTGGCGACGCATCCGGCACTCGAGCGGCTGCGAGCACGGTTGTGAGGCCGAAGGGCCTGCAGCTGGCGCCGGGCGTACTGTCGCTGGCCGCCCGTGAGGTCAGCCGACACGGCATACAGACGCAGCAGACCGGGCCAGCCGGAGGGGGAGCCGGCCAGAAGTCGGTGAACCGCTCGCCGCTGCGGGGCCGAGAAGCCGAGCTGTTCGAGCATGCGCTTGGTGCAGGCCCGGGAGTTGCCGCCGGCGCGCTTCGTCGTGATCGTCGTCAGCGGGTCGGTGGCGCCGCGTCGGCGAGCCTCTTCGATCCGCGAGATGAAGAGGTCGAAGACGGGCGTCAGGTTCACGGCGTCGAGCTCCTCCTCTGTCACGTGCAGCTGACCGGCGGTCCACGCAGCGAAGGTCATGAGGGTCATGGTCAAGCCACCTCCGCTCGTTCGAGGTCGGCGAACACCACGGGCTCTCCGGGGCTCACGTGGGTCATCCCGTGAAGCGCATCGGCCTGGGCGGCGCGCGCCGAGCCGAGGGCGCCCTTCGTCGCGACCCCGCGCAGCATGATGAACAGCCTCTTCGGCGCCATGGCCCGCGCCTCCGACTCGTGCGTCCTCAGCCAGTCCATGGCGGCGATCAGCTCGTCAGTCGAGTGCTCTGCCGTGACGGGCACCGGCGAGCTCGAGCCCATCGGCACGACGAGGCACAGGCTCTTGGTGCAGATGGTTTCGCGAACCGTCACCCAGAGCTGGTCTCGCTCGGGCGAGGCCTGGTCGAGTGGCTTGCAGCGCCTGAGGGCGCCCATGAGCTCTGTTGCCTTGTCTTCCTGACCGGTCATCGCGTGCTCCTCCGAGAGATCAGCGGCGCCGTGGCGGCGCCGCGCCCAATACCATTTGTCCCGCTTCGCGGCTGGTTGCGCCGCTTGGAACCGCCCTGGCTGTGGACAACCGGCCGATGCTCGGCGGTTCTCCACAGGACGAGGACATTCGGGTTGCCTTCACCGACGCGACGGGGACAATGCGGCGACCTCACGGTGCGTTGGCCCGCGGACAGTGAGGCGGCGGCGCATGTCCTTGCTGGCTCCATGTCCCCAAGTCAGCCAGCAAGGTCGAGCGGCTCCCATGACCTCGGGATGCACTCGCAGTGCACTTCATTGGCTCGGCGACTAGCGCACTCGGGCAGGTGGGAGTCGTGACCGGGATCGTCGTCGTCACCTGGCATCCAGCGGACGCCTCGCGGCTGCAGCGGGCCCTTCGCCTGACCAACGAGGCCTTCGCGGAGACACTCGGCGCGGCGGCTCGCACGGTGGCGAAGTGGCACGCCAACCCGAGCATGGCGTTGACCCTCGAGATGCAGGCGGCGCTGGACACGCTTCTGTCCAGGGCGTCTCCGGAGGCGCAGCAGCGGTTCGAGCAACTCGGCGCTGCAGGCCATCTCGGGCGATCGACTGAAGCGGACGTCCGTCGTGTGAGCGAGCTCTTGAGCGACGCCCGCCATCTGCACACGTCGCTCACCTGGCTCGACGAGGTCCGCGACGCACCGTCGGGCACGACGTTCGGTGCGGTGGTCACGCGCGCGGTCCGCGGCCAGGTCGAGGAGCCCGCCTGCGCGCCGTCCGAGCGCCCTGATCGACAGGCACTGTCGAGGTTCCTGCTGGACTACTACTCGCACGGAGACGAGATCCGTGGTGCGATCTTCCTCGACACCTGCGCTGAGCGATTGAGGACAAGCCTCGTCACTCCGGACCGAGGCGCACTGTCGACAGCTCGAGGGATCGATGCACGGTTCGAGCTGACCAGGGCGCCAGCGTCGGCCGCGCCCGAGGCGACGGACGCCCTCATCACGGCGGCAGAGGCGCGGTTGGCCGCATGCCTGAGTGGACGCACCCGCTTCGTGGACCAGCCCACCTACCGGCTGCTCCGCTGCGACACCGGAGCCCACGGCATACGCGCGGCCTTTGGTCTCAGCACGTTCGTTCGCTATGGACTGACCTTCGACCTGTTGGAGGCCGAAGCCGTCGGTGGAGTGGGGTCGAATGCGGTTCGCCTCGAGCTTCGAGACCAGCTGCTACCCACTCTGAACACGGTGCTGGACCCGGGCAGCCGTGAGTGTGTGGGCGGCGCCCTGGCGCTGACGGCGTTCGCGCGCCCGGCTCAAGGCGGCAGACCCGCCGACTTCCTCCTGCTCGTGCAGGAGCGAAGCAGCCGCGTCGTCAACGGCGCCGGGCGCATCGCGGTCATTCCCAAGTGCTTCCACCAGCCCACGAACGAGCCCCCGGCCGAGGTCGACATCCGGACGACGTTGCTGCGCGAGCTCGAGGAGGAGCTCTTCGGGAGGGCCGAGGTCGACGGCACCGGGGACACGTGCCGACTGGCAGAGGTGCTCCACCCCAGCCGGATGACTGCTCCGATGACCTGGCTGGTCGACTCCGCCAACCTCGACATCCGACTGACGGGCTTTGCCTACAACCTCGTCGCTGGGAGCTTCGAGTTTCCGGCCGTTATCGCGGTGCAGGACGAGACGTTCTGGAGCGAGTTCGGAGGATGCGTCGAAGCCAACTGGGAGTCGAGCGGACTCTGGCGTATCTCGAGCGCGGACGCGGACGGCATCGAGCAGCTGCTGCACGACCCCCGGTGGTCGGACGAAGGCCTAATCGCCTTTGCCCTAGGTTTGAAGCAACTCGCCGAGACCAACCCAGACAGAGTCCGACTCCCGGACTTCGAGATTGGAGTGACGCCTTGAGCATCGCAACCGGCAACGCATTCGACGACGGACCCGCACACAGAGGCTGGCTGGTCGGGACCTTCATCGAGCCGCCCGACTCGGTGGCGAACTCCACCGACGTCGAGATCAAGTGGGGCACCCACGCTGCGGGGGAGGAACGAGCCGAGTGGACCACGGGCGAGACCCGCACCTCGATGATGGTGCTGATCTCTGGGCGCTTCCTGCAGCGGCTGCCGGATCGGGAGGTCGAGTTGCGCCGGCAAGGCGACTACGTGATGTGGGGGCCTGGCGTAGTCCACGCCTGGCGAGCCATCGAGGACTCCGTGATGATGACGGTGCGCTGGCCGTCCGTCTGATGCCGCCGATGGCTCAGCTGTTCACTTGCGAGCTCAGGCCATCGCTGCTTTGGTCTGCTCGCCGGAGGTCACGACGCAGCGTTGTCTCGTCGACGCCGAGCAGCAGCGCGGCGCGGGATGCGCCGGAAGTCCGGACGAGAGTCCGCTGCGCCTCGAGCAGCTTGGCATCGGCGGCAGCAAGACGGTCGCGGGCGCTGGTACAGCCCTTGTCGGCCGTCTCGACCCTGCGCAGCGCCTCGGCCTCTGCCCGCTGAGCTTCGAGCAGGCGCTGCCGGGCTCCGGCATCTACAGGGTGTCGCATGGGAGAGCCTTTCTCTCGGTGCCTCGTTGTCAGGTCACGGAGCGGGAGGGTCACCGTTGGCGTGATGCGGTCGGCGTCAGCAGCGTGGCTGGAAGCCACTGCTGCACGACCGCGGCGTCGGTCTCGATGACGTAGGTGACGAGTGCCCACCAGCCGTCGTCGCGTCGCGACCACTCGACGATCAGCCCGGGGTGGGGTCCGCGGGACGACTCGGTCCCGGTGACCCAACAGTGCCGACGCGCCGGCGGCGGCAGCGGGATGGGGTGGTCATGCCCTCGTCCCGAACCACCAGCCATGCATCCAGTGTCTCGCACGGATCGAACAAGCGTTCGATCGGGTATCGCAGGCATGATGAGTCCCAGGCATGGGAAAGCCGGCGCCCGTACAGGGGGAACGAGCGCCGGCCCCTCCAGCCTACGGCCGCGACGTCTGTGAGGGTCGCATCGTGCACAGCGTCTAACCCCTGTCCTCGCGGCCCTGGTGCGCACAGCTCGCGACTTGAGTCCCTGGAACGGCTTTCCCTGCCGCCACAGAACGCGGAAGCACTCTTCCTGTCATGCTCTATGTGCGGGTGATCCTTCGGGGTTGCCGGCGCTCCTGCGTTGGGGTGTCCGTTCTCCTCGAGGAGGCCCCGCATGCCGAAGCTTGTGTCGCGTCTGATTCCGTCCGCTGAGCCTCGGCCGGAGCCGTTCGGTGACCCGCTGCTGGATGCCTACCTGGAGTTCTTGTCCGGGCGCTGTCGGCCGAACACGGTGCTGGCGGCACGTTTCGACCTGAAGGTGTTCTTCACGGTCGTTGCCAATCCGGTGAAGGCGGCGACCGCGACGGACGTGCTGGGCTTCGTCACCGCCCAGCGCAGCAGCGCCGCCCACGTGCGGGACCCGCTCCTGACTTCGGTCGAGGTCGACACGGTCGGGGTGTCACTACGGATCGTGCGATGCCGACTGTCGACAAATCGCTGGCCTGTACGCGTCCTGACTGCCCGGGGCGAAGTCCCCACCAACCCGGTCCCGCGCGGGCTGCCGACCCGCCGCGCACGGCACCGGCCAACCCAGGGCCTGCCGCTGGTGACGGCGCCACGACCGACGCTCCCGCGGATCCTGACCCCGGCCGAGGTCGACGCCCTCACCGCGGCGTTGCGCACGCACCGCGACCGGGCCATGGTCGCCGCGATGCTGCTCGGTGGCCTGCGCCGCTGCGAGGTCCTCGGGCAGCGCCTGGAGGATGTCCGGGCCGCGGAGCGGCGGCTGTTCATCGCCGAAGGCAAGGGCGGGCATCAACGCTTCGTGCCGATCTCCTCGCGGTTCTTCGAGCACCTGGCCGCCTACCTGGAGCAGGAACGACCCGCGGACGCTGACACCGACGCCGTCTTCCTGGTGCTCAAACGCCCCCGCCGGGGCCAGCCGTTGAGCGCCTACGGGCTCGACGAGGTCCTCGACGGCGCCCGCGCCAGGGCGCGGCTGGTGCACGCGTCGTGCCACCAGTGCGCCACACCTGCCTGACCCGGCTGCGGGAGGCCGGGATGCCCTTGGAGGCCGTCCAAGCCAGAGGCCGGGCACGCCTCGATCGAGTCGACCCGGATCTATCTGCACCTGGCCGATGACTGGCTCGCCTCGCAGTACCGCCGCGCCGCGGCGGTCATCGACGCCCAGGTCTTCGCCGGCACGCCCCGGCTGCCGACAGGGCCGGGCGTGCCGCCGCATCTTCGGGACCATCCGGACCATCCGGACCGTCCGGGACCCACGCCGATCCCGGGATTCCGGAGGCTGCGGTGAGCGGGCCGCTGCTGCTGCCGACCCGGAACCAGCTCGAGGCCACCCACCCGCACGTGGTGGCCACGATGCGCGCCTACCTGGCCCAGGTCGCCTGCGTCCTACGCCCGGGCAGCGTCACCGGCGCCGATCTCGCGCTACGCTCCTTCACGACCTACCTCGCCGCGGAACACTTTGGCCCGCAACGCGTTCGGGACGTCGATCGCCCCAGGTCGAGGGCTTCAAGACCTGGGTCGCAGCCCGCCCCGGACAGAAGGGTCTGCTGCACGGACGGGTGACAGTTTCGGTTAGGCCACCTGAGTGGCGGTTGTCGTCATGATCAACTCGTATTCGACCGGGGTCAACCGGCCGAGGCGGGGCTGTCTCCGACGGCGGTGGTAGG
>NZ_BAAARE010000035.1:0-26275 GCF_039532035.1 Terrabacter carboxydivorans
CGACTCAAGAACCGCGACCTCGGCCGCGTCCCCACACCCCTGGGAGCCGAGGACTGAGATGACCAGAAAGGAAAGGGGTCCATTTTCACCCGTCGCGGAGGGGTCCAGTTTCAGCCGCCGTTGACAGGAGTCTCTCGGGTCGGGGAAGCCCTGTCAGGCCGTGACGCTACGCAGGCGGCGTGAACAGGACGGGTCGGTGAGTCCACGAGAGCCCTAACAGCGAACCGCTCGGTCCGAGGGGCGTTGCCAGTGAGGCCTGGGTGTATTCGGTCAGGACGTTGCTGACAGGTGCCGGTTGACGACGAGGAGAACCTCCGGGTGAGGTGAGGAGTGTCACGTCCCGCACCGCCCTGCGGTTCTCGCGTCCCACGCTAACGCCCGACTGAACATCCATGCCGCCGACTGCTCGTACAACGGGTCCTTCGCAATGTAGGAGCACACTCAGACCGTTCCTCGGCGGCCATCAGGGCAACCTTGCCGATACCCAGGCTGCGGGCATCCTGAACTGGACCGCTGTGGGCAACCCGAGGCTGGCGAGCGTCCCGGTCGTATAGTGAGTGTGCCGGCGCTCGTTCCCCCTGTACGAGCGCCGGCTTTCCCACGCCGTTCCCTGACCCACAGGGTGATCGAACGCTTGTTCGAAGCGTGCGCGACACTAAGTGCATGGCTGGCGGTTCGGGACGAGGGCATGACCACCCCATCCCGCTGCCGCCGCCGGCGCGCCGGCACTGCTGGGTCACCGGGCCCGAGTCGTCCCGAGAACCCCACCCCGGGCTGATCGTCGAGTGGTCGCGCCGCGACGACGGCTGGTGGGCACTCGTCACGTACGTCATCGAGACCGACGCCGCGGTCGTGCAGCAGTGGCTTCCAGCCACGCTGCTGACGCCGACCGCGTCACGCCAACGGTGACCCCGTCGGCCCGTGGACTGACACCGAGGAACCGAAACGGAGGCACTCCCATGCGACACCCCGTAGATGCCGGAGCCCGGCAGCGCCTGCTCGAAGCTCAGCGGGCAGAGGCCGAGGCGCTGCGCAAGGTCGAGACGGCCGACAAGGGCTGTACCAGCGCCCGCGACCGTCTTGCTGCCGCCGACGCCAAGCTGCTCGAGGCGCAGCGGACTCTCGTCCGCACATCGGGCGCCGCCCGCGCCGCGCTGCTGCTCGGCGTCGACGAGACAACGCTGCGTCGTGACCTCCGGCGAGCTGACCAGAGCAGCGATGGCCCGAGCTCGCAAGTAGACAGCTGAGCCATCGGCGGCATCAGACGGACGGCCAGCGCACCGTCATCATCACGGAGTCCTCGATGGCGCGCCACGCATGGACGACGCCGGGGCCCCACATCACGTAGTCGCCTTGCCGGCTCAGCTCGACCTCCCGATCCGGCAGCCGCTGCAGGAAGCGCCCAGAGATCAGCACCATCATCGAGGTGCGGGTCTCGCCCGTGGTCCACTCGGCTCGTTCCTCACCCGCAGCGTGGGTGCCCCACTTGATCTCGACGTCTGGCGCAACTTGGCCAAAGACGTGCTCGACGCCGACGGCACAGCCGAGCACACGCTCAAGAACGCTCCACAGACGCGGTTATTCCAACGGCTGTTTGAGGACCTCGACAAGGACGTAGCCGGGTATGGGCGCGCACCGGCAACTGAGCCGAAACAGCCGCGTCCCGGTACGGGCTGTCGAGGATCTCGACCCTTCAGTCGATTTCAAGGTCACCCCCTCCGAGCCGGGAGGACTCCAGGCGCTGCAGCCTCTCGGCATTCAGGGCTTGGTGGCAAGGCCCGAGCAGTCCCTGTAGTCAATGCACGGACCTCCTCCCCCTGATTCCTCCTCATGGGGACAATGATCCTTCTGGTCTATGACCGGCACTCGCAGCGAAACGTTTAGCGATTTTATCGAGGTTAGGGAGCGAATGGCTAGCGTAAAGGTATTCAGACCAAGTCCGATTTCGTACGCTTTCGTCCACGGCTTTTGAGGAGGGTACCAAACCTTGACAAGGGCACTGCGAGTGAAAGTCGGCCCGTCCCCAAAGCACCCGCCTCGGTGGCCCTGAATCCCACGCGTGGCCAAGCCTTGCGCATCCGTTTTCGCCGTGGTGCCGTATTGAGTCCCCATGAATTGAACGTACCAAGATTGGCGCTCCTTTAGTGGGAATCCCTGCAGTCCCTGCCACTCTAATGGGACGCCCGCTGCGGGTTGCGACGCCGGAATGTTCGGCACCTGGAGACCTGCGGCCGAAAAGGCGTTCTTCAGACACCCTAATCCCGCTGGTCCAAATGGGAACTTCATTGCAAGAGAGAATGTCAGGACACTGTCGCTTCCAGTGGAGTCGCTGCTAGAGGTTCGAGTGATTGGCTCTGACACGTCCAGAGTTCCCTGAATGGCCACCCAAGACATTAACGCATCTGCCAGACCCATAACCTTGTTCGCCATACTAACCCCGCTCTTGAGAGTGCCAGCAGCTTCCACACCTTGCACCTCCTTCAAGTATCTAAGCACCCCTGAAAAGAACTCGCGCTGCAATCGGGCGCTCACGTCCACATATGGCTTGTCAGTATCCGTAAAACGGCAGGGGTCGGTCGTAATATCCGCTGCTCGCATAACATCGATTGAATGCACACCCGTATATGAGGACGGGGCTACAAACTGATCGTGATAAGTAGCCAACTCGCGCCCGAGGCGATTTAGCAAGAGCCATGCCTGCGGAAGGGATAGCGCATAGTCATCTGCTTCGTTGAGTCCGGCTCCAGTTCTGTCCCTCAGTAGGAGCCCCGCCGCTGAGTCCGATTCTGAGCCATATTCGAGATCCTCTAGAAGCCACGAAGCGAGATAGCGCGGCTCCGCATTAGGAATCAGTTCAGCAACTGAATTCATCAGGTCGTTTAATTTGACTTCGACATGCGAAAGCCTCGGGCTGGCAATCATCTGCACTTCCCAACCCGGTATAGGGGGCCCGAGGGCAGAGTCCTCATCCTTCAACAACTCGTCGCCGCGCTGAACCTGCATCCCTAACATGAGCGCGGCGCGCCCGAGGGCGGCTTCACTCTCCTGTTGACTTTTGGCCCAGGAGAGCATGATTGATTCAGCCACCTGCTCATCTCTGCCAGATGGCAGAGCTTGCGGTAGTTGGAGTCTGGGCATCACCGGGGTGTTGGGCGATTGGGCAGAAGGTGCCTCGGCACTCTTGCCCCCGGAACAACCGCTGCCTAGTAGCGCCAGCGCCCCGACGAGCAAGATGCAACATGCTCTGTGTCCAGTCACAAGGCACCGCCCGTCGATCCCGCAACTGGAACCAATGCGCCCCTTCCGACGACGAGGACCGGTGCGGGGTCGTTCCTGCAACTTGACGCAGTTGCTGCGATCAGAGTGGCGAGCACGTTAAGAAGGATGCGTGCGCCTGTTGACGTTCTAGCCATGACTTCTCCTGGATAGGGTGCCGAGCTGAGCCACGGTGCTCACCTCCACCGTCCCCCCTCCAAGTGCCGGCGTCTGTACGCAAGGAGACACTTCTGAAGTGCTCGTTCTATGTAGTTGGTGGTGCCGGCAGCTGCCCTTGAATGGGTGCCGGGGCGGCGGAACAGGACGTATCTGACATCGGCAAGGGGACTCGAACTGGACTGGAGACCGCCACCGGCGTTACGCGCTACTGCCCTTAAGCGGCTGCTCCCCGGAGCGCCGACTGCGACGACACCTCACGTCACTGGCCGTCAAGCATTGCCAGCACAGAGAGGCTCACGGACTGGTCGTGGGACTCGTCAGTGCGCAGTGACTCGGCGGAATGGCGTCCCGATCTGCCGCCAGCCGGGCGTTCAGCGGCGCCGCCGAGGTGCGTCCTTTCGCCGCGAAGCGGCGGTGTCCTTCCGCCGCCAGCCGCCCACTGTGGGTCCGGCGCATGCTGGCTGCTAGACGAGTCGTCTGAAAGGTTCGGATGGGCCCTTCCTGAGCCCTCCGGATCAGGCTCGAGTGCAGCCGCTGGTGCACCATGGACACTCCGTTCCCGTCGTGCGTGGTGACGTAGCCGGCCTAGCCCGAAGGCTGCCTGCGCGCGCTTCCAACGCGCATAGGACACGGAGGCGTGCCAGAACCGGCGGATCAGTCGACCACGCGAACGGCGGTCCGCCCCGGTCACGGAACCTAGGGGTCCGAGTACTCCATGTCGTTGTGGGGGTTGTAGGAACTGAAAGTTCCTCCTTTCAGCCAGTAGTACCAGTCGGCTGCCCCAGAGTTCACATCGTGCGGCGCCTCCCACATCTGGCCTCCCACATGGTTTTGATAGGCCTCGGACGCGGTGCTGCCGTATGTAGGAACCACCGACTCGACCGTCCAGTTCGGACGCGCGTCGATCCCGGAACCCTGATAGTGCACGTGCTGGTGCACGACGAGGAGTGCCCCCAAGTCGGGGTGTTGCCGCAGGTACGGGCCGACTTGGTTGCGCACCGTGCGGTCGAGCGCGTGGTGCACGGCGTCCTTGACACCTAACCTCGGGAGCAACCATGTGAGGAACTGTTCGGTCCAGTCGAGGAGCACCGGTGCCGCGGCGAGCGCTCCCTCAGCGATCTCGGTTCGGGTGGGGGGCGGAATCCGTGACATCCCTTCAAAGGGTTCTCGGATCGCGTCCATGGGGGCGGATAGGTAGGACTCGGGGGAGACATTGGCTGGCTGTGCCCGAGAGGTTACTGCCCGTGCACCTGCGGCCGCGGCGGTGGTCGTCGCGGGAGGTTGAACGTTGTCGAAGCCGATTCGTACTTGTTGTCCGTCGGCAGTCGTGAGCCCTGCGTGGCGCTTGGCGAAGTCCTTGCGGAGGCTCGGAGACTCCCCGGTGGCGTAGCCTCCCGCGTTGGTGATCGTGAGCCTGGTCTTGTCGGGCCAGCGGTTGTTCGCGGGGTCCTTGACGGCGTCGCTCGCGGCGTCCAGACGCTCGGCGATCTCGACCCGGTCGGGGTGTGCGGAGGTCTGGACGGGATCGCGGGCTGAGCGAAGGCTCTTCTCGAGGTTCTCGTTGATTGCGGTTGCACTGCTCACCAGGCCTGGGGCAACCTTCGACTTGTTGTCCGGGATGTCGAGCTCTTTGGTTTGTGGCTTCCAGGCCAGCAGGTCCAGGCCCTGCGCGTTACTGCTTTTGCCGCCCGCCCCTGATGGCCCTAGGAGCACATCCCAACCTTGGGCGCCGTACCAGAAGGCTAGATCCTGCTCACCGAGGTACCCGAACCACTGGTTGCTGCCCCGTCCTTCGTAGTCACGACTGGTGATGGGGGCGTTGCCTCCGCCAGAGACCACGGTGGCACCGGGTCCTTTCTGGGTCTCGGGTGGGGGCAGAAAGTTTCCGGTCAGTCTGGCCAGGTCCAACTGTCCGGCCACGACGTCGGCGGGGCTGACATCTGTGGGCGAGCTGGGGGCGGCAGTCACAGGGCATATCGCCTCTTCCACGCCGAGCGGATCGTCAACGTTGCCCACGTCAAACCCCGGAGCTGGCGGCGGTCTCGCTCGTCGCGGCGGCCGGGACGTTGATGGTGGCGGGCACGTTCAGCGGTTGCGGGTAGAGCATCTGCCAAACCGCGGCGGCGTCGCGGTCCTTGTCGGCGATGATCTGCTGAGCGAGCTGCTCCCGTGCAACGGCCGTGGACCGGGCGGTCACGGCCGCTTGGCGTTCCGCGATCGTGACCTCCTGAAGCGCACGACTGTAGGAGTCCAGCGCGTTCCCGCCGCCGAGGACGGCATCGACCATCAGTGCGTCCACCGGCATGTAGTGCACGTCCGTGGACAGGACGATGCCTGGCACGTGCACGGTGGCACCGGCGGTCGTCGTGACGTCCTGATGGAGTCCCGGTGGTACGCGCAGGAAGGTGAGGTCCGGGCGGGGGGTCCCATCAACGGTCGGGGTGAACTCCTCGACTGCGGACTGCAGTGCCCCTTCATAGTCCGGGATGGTGGTGAGGATGTCGCGAAGTCCTAACAGGAAGTCCGGTTGATGCTCAGCCGTGAGGTTCTGCGTGGCGAAGCGGTAGAGCTCGCTGAGCCCCATCTCCGTCACGGTGGTTCGGATGACGAGATTGCTTTGCTCGTCCCGCTGCTGGGTGCCGTCGTCGTTGAGCAGGACGTCGACGGTCCGGTCCACCAGGGCAAACCCGACCAGCGACAGCGTGACGAGGACCTCTTGGGTGACCTGCCGGAACGTGTAGTTCAGGACGCGTCCGACATTGATGTTCTTCAACGTGCGTGTCGTGTCCTCGGTCTTGCCGGCCTCGACTTGGGTGGTGAACTCGGTGTTCACGGTCACTGAGCGGTTGCTGGCTGCCTTCTCGGCGTGTTTGGCGACGGCTGTCCGCACATCTTTGGTGGTGTCCTCGCGCGCCGAGTTCGCCTTCCTACCGGCGCTGCCGTGGATGTTGGCGCTGCCCCAGCCCCAGTTGGCGTTCACGCTTGCGTCCAGCTTCAGGTCCACCTCGGTCGAGCTGTTCCGTTTAGAGCTCTGCTCGGCGGCCACTGTGTCCTCGAAGTCGGCCGAGGCCTCGGTCGAGCTCGAGTCGAGGATGCTCGAGGCGTTCTTGGACGTCTGTGCGTCCTTGGAATAGGTGTTGACCTTGAAGAGAGCTTCCTCCCCGGCCATCAGGCTGAAGACCTTGACGAGCCGGCCCGCGCCGACAGCAGTGAGGTACGAGCTGAGTGCGAGCGTCTCGGCAAGGAACAGCCGTCGTTCGATGCGCTGGAACTTCTGCTCCTGCGAAACCGTAACCGTTGCGCTTGCGGCCGGCGCGGGAACGCCGTCCATATTGGTTCCGGTGACCACGATGTTGTGCCGCCCCTTGCCTAATACCGCATCGGTTGACCAGTCGGCGCGTCCGTCGGGGATCTCGACCGCGACGGCACCTGCCTGGTCGCCGTCGACGGCGACGCTGACGCCCGCGACGGGGGAGCCTCCGTTGGCGTTGACGGTGCCGGCAATAGTCACGACGGCCTGCCCGGAAGGGGCGATGACCGTGTGCGTCGTATCCGGGGTGGTGATGATGATGGAGGGTGCGGCTGGGGGAGCCGGTGGGAGGTCGAGAGTGACTGTGTAGTCGAATCCGTCAGAGGCTTCCAGCACGCCGTCGCTGGAGTCGGCGGTGGCTCGCACGGCCAGGTGATACACGCCGGTCGCGGTGATAGAGACGACACCTTCCCACGTTCCGTCGCGTGCAACGTCGAGCTTGCTCTCACCTCCGCCATTGACCGACAGGTAGGCGCACTTGTTCGTCACCAGGCGCCCACCTACCCGCCCGGTGACGCTCAGGTCCACGCCTCCGCTCGGGGCGTTCTGGCTTGGCGTCCTGCGGTCCGGGGACACGATGAGAACAGTGACGTACGGCGAGACCTCAGGCGGGCCGTCGTCGCCGCCGGGGTCCGGCTCCGGCCGCGCCTCGGGTGCAAGGCGAGTCACGGACCGGCCCTCCAGGCTTTTCACGTCTGCTCGACCAGGGACTGCGGCCGCGGCCCGGAGCCGTCCCTGCAGATGGCCGGCGCCGCCGACGGCGGACTGGGGGACGACAGGGAGCGGGGGCGGTGTCACGACCCGGTAGTGCCATCGGCCGCCGCCGGAGCGGTAGACGAGGATGCATCGACCGGCTTGCTGAGCGGCCCGCACCTGTTCCCAGGTCAGCGCGGCCAGGTCGTCGGACAGCTGGAACGGATGCAGCACGATGACTGGCCCGGGTGATGTGTCGCCGGCCGCGGGAGGGGTACCCAGCACGATGCTGTCGGGGACGACCAACGCATTGCGTGGGTCCGGCTCGGAACCTTCCGCGACGACGTCTGCACGAAGCCCGGCGGTCTCGTTCCTTCGCGCACCGCTCACGATTGCCCCAGATCGGATGGAGTCGGAGCCCGTGCCACGTTCTGAGCCCGGCTTGGAGCCACTGCCTACTGTCCGCATCCCTGCGCCACCGCTGCCCGCGTCGAGGCTTACGGGGACGAAGTCGTCGTCGCTTAGGCCGAGGTCAAGATAGTTGCGCCCGGTAAGGGTGTACGCGACCGGCATCTGGTAGCTGATGACGTTCGGGACGCCGTTCTGGTCCATCTGCGTCACTGGGGGTGGGTCGGTCACGCTCGCGGATGCCGACAGGGCAAAACTCTGGCCAGCCGTGAGGTTTGTGCCGTTCGCGCCGTTCTGGGACGGGGCACCGTCGCGCACAACGGTCTTGTTCTGATCGGCGATCATGGCTGGTTCTCCCGAATAACTGCCACGGGCCGGTTCACGCCGTTCACGCCCGGAGAGGGAATCGACCCGGCAGGCATGGGCACCAGCGCCCACATCATGGCGCCGGTCCCGGTCAGGTCCACCTCAGGTGCGGCGCCCACGGATGAGTGCTGCGGCTGCACTGATCTCCTAGGAGCTGCTGCCAGTGAAGCGTTGTAGTCGGCGAGCCGTTTCGTGTACTCGCCGGCGCTGGCGACCTTGAGGGTTGAGCGCGAGTGGGCGTAGAAGGCGGTTGCTATTGCCGAGGCCAGCACTGCGAAGGATGGGATGAGCGCGGTTAGCGCGCTCTGGTCGAGCGTCTTCCCCAGCAGTGCTGCGGCGGCGACTGCGAGGCTGACGACGTTGGTGGCGACGGTTGCCCAGAACTCGCTGGTCTGCCATCCGCTGGGCGGGTCGGAGGGGTCGGGAGGTGAAGCTGGGCTGTTTGGCTGGTCGGACATTCCTTGGCACCCTTGCTCTCACGGACTCACCGGTCGTGAGTCCTGCCGATGGGAGCGTTCGCCGGGCCGGCAAACGCTCGGTTGTACGCGGGGGTTCTCCTGCTCACATTGGTGGTGGAGCCTGCATGGGCGATCCGAGACGCTTTACGCGAGGGCGCCCGCCGCGAGTTCGAGGGCCATCAGGGTCTCTTCCGGCAGGAACGCGCCGTAGGCGGCTGCTGCCGCGACTGCCACCTCGGTCGCGGCCTACCGCGGTGCCGAGGCCGGCGTCGCAGCGCTCCGGGTGCTGCGCTAGCGCGACCGGGGCGCACACCAACGGCTCGAGCTGGACGGCTAACCCGGTGACTGCCTTGTCGTCGAACGACCCTCTAGGGCCAGGAGGACTCACGTTCTTACCTCGACCTTTGTTTCTCGAACCCGGCGCGGTTTGGGCGCACGGCCCCATGGGGCAAACGGTAAGAACGTAGGTTCGGGTACCGCTATACGCATATGTGCGTATGCAGCGGGGACAGCGGGAGGAGGAAGGGCTTCTCGAGCGAGGGCTGCTGGAGGGCCAAGCTGGGCAAATCGGGCTGGGCGCTCTCATAGCGCCCGAATCGCCCCATGGTTCGCACAACGGGAGGACACTGGGAACGTCATCCAAGCCACACGGTCGGTGGCTCCGATGGCGAAGGCGTAGGGGACGACTCATCACCGGGGGTGGCGTCGGATGCTTTCGAATGCAGTGCTGCTCGACATCGCGCGGAGCCTGGCTGACGCGGAGGCGGCCCAAGAGTACCTCCTGGCCGCTGCGTTGGTCATTCAGAGGATCGTGGCCTGCGAGGACGTCTTCTGGATGAGCACTGACTTCGCGGTCGGGTCCTTCGATGTCTGGCGCCTCAGCGCTCAGGGCGCAGATACGTCAATCGAAACGGCTATGGCGGGGATGTTCGAACATCCCGCCATCCAGTCCTATCTGGCTGAACCGACCGACCTTACTCCGCGACGTCTGGCCGACATCGGTCGAGCGCGCGAACCAGCTGACGACAGGGCGCTCGATCTGTCGAAGCAATTGCTCGGCCCGCATCAGCTCTCGATGATCGTCAGTGTGGAGGCTGCCGGTCGCGGACGGGGATGGGTGCTCGCGCGAGACGGCCGGGACTTCACCGCAGCGGAACGCGATGTTGCCGCCCAGATTCTGCCCATCCTGCTGGCACTCGATCGGGCCTATGCGCCTGCGGGCCCGCCGCGCGCGCGCGTCTGGCAGCCCTCCGGCGTCAACGGCCACCCCGATTTCACACGAGAGCAGCCGGCTCATGGCAAAGACCGGGCATGGATGAGTCTGACGCCTCGGGAACGGCAGGTGATCGACTTACTCAGCCGCGGTTTCACCGCGGGCGCCATCGGCCGCCGACTGGGCATTTCACCGCGCACCGTCAGCAAGCACGTAGAACACGCCTACGACAAACTCGGTCGGCACGACCGCTTGATGATCGCACTGGATCGACGCGGAGTCAGCACCGACCCCGTCGGCTAAGGCACTTCCAGCTGTACTTCGACACACCTTTCTTGGTTAGCAACCATGCTCCAACCTGAATCGTCGCCGACTCAAGGGCTACCCGCAACGCGTGGCACGGACGGCAAGTCCGACCCGCACGCAGAGGACAGCGACACTTCGCCGCGAAGACGCGACCAAAGGTCAGAGCTACCGATGGGCTGACGCGTGTCTGGCCACATCAAGCGGCGTCTCCGCAAGCGGTCACCACTGACACCTCTGGTGTGCGCCTTTCCTTGCCCGTACGGTGAACGTATGGACCGCTGGGGTTTCGCTGCCGCATTGCTCGCGGGGTTGCTCGCCGCTGGCTGCTCCTCAACGCCCTCGGAAAGCCCTGGCCCGTCAGCTAGTGCCTCGAAGGCGTGCACAATCAGCGGCTACCCAACGACTAACGAGGCATTCCCTGTCGACCTAAGCAAGAGTGGTCTCACGTGCGCGCCCGCCCTTGAGATCCTGAGGGCATACCTAGCGCTTCCTGACGACGGCAAGCACGGCAACACGAAGGCTTATGACGTCGAAGGTTGGTTCTGCCTGAGCCCGACAGCCGCCAGCTCAGAAGACACCAACACAGTCACGGCCTGCACCAAAGGGAACCAGGAACTCGTCGTGCGCCCGCAACCGAGTACCTAGCCTCCCGTCAGCAAAGACGCCAGCAGGATCGCAAGGGGCGAAATTTCGAGGCGCTCGCGAAGAGAGCTCCTGCGCGACGGACACTGCACTCACATGACGCGGTCCGCCCCGTTTTCAGTTGCGTCACAGCGCCGCGTAGTCGCGGCCCCAGTCGCACGGCCATCCGCGAACGCCCGCGAGATGGAGGCGATTGACGAGCGACAGGCGCCTCCCAAGTTTGACGTGCACGACGTGCGGGTGCCGCCCACGAGCGTTACTACGCAGAACCACCATCTGGGGTCGAGCCCTTCGCAAGGGTAAACGTCACTTCCTCTATCGCTTCCGAGGCCGAGGCGTGATCAACGGACTTCACGCCCTCGTCACCTACTCGACTTAGGCCCGCACCCAGTTCATCGAAGTCTGCTTCGAGTTGGTGCGACCGGGCCTCGTCATGTGTTTGACGAAGTTGTACCACCCGAGCATCGCCCACGGGTCCGGCCGCCTCCTTGGTAGCCGCTTGACGTGACTCGAGTTCCTCCGAGAGCACCTCTTTCGCAGTTTTTGCACGCTCTCCCGGCTTGGCAGCGAAGGCGACACCTACCCCGCCAACGGCGACTACCACGCCTGCAGCAGCCGTGACCGGCGGAAAGATGACGCTCACGACTGCGGCCGCCAGGACAGCGATCGACAACAGCCGAGATGGCGTCCGTTCATCCTTCTTGATGGCCTTGAGCTTGGCCTTGAAGGAGCCGGCACGAAGTTCAAGGACCTCCAGCTCCCACCCCGCCTCGGACACAAGATCCCTGAGGCGGTCGCGGACCACGCTCTCGTCCGGGTCGCCATCACGCTCTTGGTAGTCGCCGGCAAACCTGATCCGATAGGCCACCGCGGCAGCCGCCGCATCGAAGGCCAACTGGACGGCGTCCAGAGCCGAAAGGGTCGACCGCAGGCGACTCGAGGCTCCCGACACATCAATCGTCAACTCCGAGAAGTCATCCGACTCAAGCAAGGCATAAAGCTGGGTGCCACGACGGTACGCGGCTCCGGAGTCCCGCGGAGCCGCGAGACCCAGCAACGTACCCGCCAGCACCACAACATCAGACTCATGAACCGCCGTGGCCATGAAGCCACGCTAGAGATGTCGGGACCTCAGCGTCTCTAGTTTCGCGGTTTCTCGCCAAAGCGATCGGGTGACACGACGCCGGGACAGAGCCCTCACGAGTCAGCTGCCTTACCGGCTCCCTTCTGTTGTCAACACGGTGCGTCGAGGTGGGTCTTCCGCGTGACGTGCTTGCGGCGTAGCGTCGTTGATGCGGGTCCGGGAAGTGGCTGATCCGAAGCGCTGGTGAACGGGTTCGAGCCGGCCGCGCTGGATAACTGAGACGCCCCGTAGTGCCCTCCCGGACTCGCGTCTATTGCTTCGCCCGCCGTGGCGTCGGTGGCTGCGGCGTCGACGACGAGCTGGCGATAGATGGCGTCGGAGATCCTGCGCTTCAGACACCGGATGGCCTCCAGGGGCGGATTCCCCTCGGCGCGCTTGCGTCGGTAGTAGGCCCGGCCGTCGGTGTCCAGGCGGATCTGGGAGATCGCAGCGATGTGGATCGAGTGCGCGTCATAGGCATCGGTCTTGCGGTTGTGACCGGTGTCGAACAGCCGGACTCGAGCGGCGAGCTTCGCCGGGACGTCGACGACGTCCTCGCCGGCCTCGAGCAGGCGCTGCGCGAGCGGACGACCGACTCCGTTCGCGCCCTCGACCGCCCAGGTCCGCGCCGACCATGCCTTGGCGTACGTCAGCATCGCGGCGTAGCCCGCCTTGTCGGTGGTGAACCGGCCGTGACCGAGCCGGCGCTCGTACTCGTCGACGACCTCGATCGTGGCCGACAGCTCGTGGGGATCGACCCCCATGATGATGCCCTCCATACTCGTGCTCCCACCTGCGCTCGTGCCGACGTGGACGGCGAGGTGGGCAGTGCTACGACGAGCAGGGCAGTCCCTTCTTGAGCCACGCCTCGTCACGGTGACCGGCGGGCCGCAGACCGATAGAGAGCCACACCGGTGACGCTGGTGGGCAGTCGCATAGAGAGCTGCCCGCCGATCACCTGGACCGAGTCTGGCCAGACACCGGTCCTACCGACAATCGTCTAGTAGCCGCGAAGAGGCAACTGCTGTGCGAGCTGTGTGTCACGGACGAAGGTGCCCCCGCCTCCTTGTAGCAGGGATGAACAGGAGGGAGATCTGATGACAGCCTTGGACAGCGCCCGTTGGCCCGGCACCTCAACAACGCTGGCCAGCGAGGTGGGCCGGCTCCTGAACTCCGCCGAGGTCGCTGAGATGATCAGGGTTCCTGAGGCGACGCTCCGCTACTGGCGGCACGTCGGCATCGGACCGCGCAGCTTCAAGATGGGCCCCCGCCGCGTGCTCTATAGAGCTGATGACGTGGACGCCTGGGTGGCCGCGCAGTACGCCGACCAGCGCTAGCCGGCCGATGGGCAACGTCGCAAGGCGGCCGGACGGGAAGTGGCGCGCCCGCTACCGCGACACGTCGGGCCGCGAGCGCACCAAGCAGTTCGCGCGCAAGGTCGACGCCCAGCGCTGGCTCGCCGAGACCACCCAGTCCCTGCGCGAGGGCCGCTATGTCGACCCCCAGGCAGGCCGCCTCACGTTGAGCGACTATGCACAGGAGTGGCTCAGCCGCCAGGTTCACCGCCCGACAACCGCTGACCAAATGGAGGGCGTGGTGCGTCGCTACATCGACCCCCACCTGGGCACCATGCGCCTGGCAGCGATCCAGCCCTCCGACGTCCAGAGGTGGGTCAAGCAGCTGAGCCTCACCCTGGCTCCCTCCACGGTGGGCGTCGCCCACCGCATCCTGTCGGGCATCCTCAAAGCCGCTGTCACCGACCGGCGCATCATGTCCAACCCGTGCACTGGCACCAAGCTGCCCAAGGTCACCAAGCCCAAGGTTCAACCCATCACCGAGGACCAGCTCGCGGCCATCGTCGGGCAGATGCCCCGGCGGCACCGGGCGCTCGTGATCCTGGCCGCCGGCACCGGTCTGCGGCAAGGCGAGATCTTTGGCCTCACCGTTGACCGGCTCGACCTCGAGCGCCGGACCGTCCTCGTCAACCGACAGCTCATCAACGTCAACGGCCGCGAGCCGTTCTTCGGGCCGCCGAAGTCCCAGGCCAGCGTGCGCATCGTTCCCCTACCCGAGGTGGTCGTCGACGCCCTTCGACAGCACTTGCGCACCTACCCCTCCCCCACGCTGGTCTTCACGAACAACGTCGGTGCCCCCCTGCGCCGATCAGCCTTTTGGACGGAGTGGAACCGCGCGCTCAAGCGGGCCGGCGTGCCGGTCATCCGGTTCCACGAGCTACGCCACTACTACGCCTCGCTGCTCATCCGACACGGCGAGTCCGTCAAGACCGTCCAGGCCCGTCTGGGCCACGCCAGCGCGAGCGAGACCCTCGACACCTACAGCCACCTCTGGCCCGACAACGACGAGCGTACGAGGGCCGCCGTCGATGGAGTCCTCCGAAATTTTGCGGACTATTTGCGGACTAACGGGGCTCCCGAAACACATCACCGCAGGTCAGAGGCCTGAAAGTGGATGAGTCGGCCGATACGCCGGGTTCTGTTCCGCGTCCCCGTTGCCGGTGGCGCGGCGACGGCCATCCATCTGGGCCGGCCATTGCTGACCGGCTCTAGCGTCCTACCCGCGTGCTCGACCGGGCCGGTCTCCCCGACGCCCGAGGGCGTCGTGCACACGCTGTCTGGACTTGCTCCGGGTGGGGTTTACCGAGCCGCTCCAGTCACCTGGAGCGCTGGTGGTCTCTTACACCACCGTTTCACCCTTACCGGCTGCCGAAGCGGCCGGCGGTCTGTTCTCTGTGGCACTGTCCCGCGGGTCACCCCGGGTGGCTGTTGGCCACCACCCTGCCCTGTGGAGCCCGGACGTTCCTCGGCAGGGCCGAGGCCCTGACGCGACCGTCTGGCCGACTCATCCACGCACCAGCATAGGGGCGTATGCCGGGTGCTTCGTCCGCGTGCCCGGTGCCGTCCCGGGACGGCCAGGGACCGAGCAGCAGTTGAGTCCATAGCGTTGGTGTACGACGACACCGGTGACGTGTGCCTGCTGGATGCAGGTGCGGCCACCGCGTGATCCTTTCGAGTGAACCTCTCACAGCACCCTCGAATGGAGCATCGCGATGACCGCGACCCCCAGTATCGACCCTTCGGTCTTCTTGCACGAGCAGCTCGCCCAGGCCAGCCCCGACCTCATGCGGGAACTGATCGGCACGTTCATCAACGCGTTGTTGTCGGCGCAAGCCGACAGTGTTTGCGGCGCCGGCTACGGGACCCGCTCAGCAGACAGGGTCAACAGCCGCAACGGCTACCGGCACCGCGACCTCGACACCCGCGCCGGCACTATCGACATCGCAATCCCCAAGGTCCGCGAAGGGACGTTCTTCCCGGACTGGCTCCTGCAGCGGCACCGCCGCGCCGAGGCAGCCCTGACGACGGTGGTCGCGACCTGCTACTTGCTCGGGGTCAGCACCCGCCGGATGGACAAGCTCGTGCGCACCCTGGGGATCACCGGACTGTCCAAGTCGCAGGTGTCGGTCATGGCCCGCGACCTGGACGAGCAGGTCGCCGCGTTCCGCACTCGTCCCCTCACGGACGGGCCGTACACGTTCGTCGCGGCCGACGCGTTGACGATGAAGGTCCGCGAGGCTGGCCGGGTCGTCAAGGTCGCGGTCATGGTCGCGACCGGAGTGAACGCGGACGGCTACCGGGAGGTCCTCGGGATCCACACCGCCACAACCGAATCGAGCGCCGGGTGGCTCGGCTTCTTCCGGGACCTGACCGCCCGCGGCCTCACCGATGTCGCGCTGGTGACCTCTGATGCGCACGCCGGGCTCGTCGAGGCGATCGGGGCCACGTTGCCGGCCGCCTCGTGGCAGCGGTGCCGCACCCACTACGCGGCAAACCTGATGGCCGTGACGCCAAAGTCGCAGTGGGGCTGGGCCAAGGCGCTGCTGCACTCCGTGTACGACCAGCCCGACGCCGACGCCGTCAACGCCCAGTTCGACCGTGTCCTGGAAGGCCTGTACGAGAAGCTCCCGACCGTGGCCGAGCACCTCGAGCTCGCTCGCGCCGACATCCTCGCCTTCACCGTCTTCCCGAAGGAGATCTGGCGCCAGATCTGGTCGAACAACCCGAACGAGCGGCTCAACCGCGAGATCCGACGCCGCACCGACGTCGTCGGCATTTTTCCCAACCGCGAGGCCGTCATCCGCCTCGTCGGCGCAGTCCTGGCCGAGCAGCACGACGAGTGGGCCGAACAGCGCCGCTACCTGGGCCTCGAGGCGCTCAAGAACGCCCGCGCCGTCCTGACCGCCCGCACCACCGACGACGAGTTCGAGGAGGTACCGAACGACCGGATCGCTGGCGCGCTCAGCGCCTAACCGCTCGACCTCGACGGGTCACCGTCGTACACCACCGATCCGGACTTGACCCGAGCAGCCCGACAGGCCACCTGCCCGAGCGGCGTGCCGCGTTGTCGGAGGCCGCCGGATCAGCCGGATCAGACCACGCGGCGGAAGGCGAGCACGGCGACGTCGTCCTGGCGGTCGGGGTCGGACACCGTCTCGGAGAGCTTGACCAGGACCTCGTCGAGGTCGCTCTCGTCGTCGACGGTGGCGAGCAGCTCGTCGGCGGCGACCTGCAGACGGCGCAGCCCGACGTCGATGCTCTCGCCGCGGCGCTCGACGAGCCCGTCGGTGTAGAGCAGGAGCAGGTCACCGGGGCCGAAGGGGAGCTGCACGGACGTCCGGGGCACCGGTCCGAGCCCGTGCACCGGCGAGCCGTCCTCGGTCACGAAGCGGGACCGGCCCTCATGGACGAGCAACGGCGGTGGGTGTCCGGCCACGACGAGCGCGACGTCGTCGTGACGTGGGTCGAAGAGGACGTAGACCGAGGAGGCCATCTGGGTCGGCGGCTCGATGGCCATCATCTGGTCCATGGCCATGGCGAGCGCGTCGGGCGCCGGGTCCTGGGTGGAGAGCACCCTGGCGGCCGAGCGCATCAGCGACCCCGAGACCGCGGCGTCGACCCCGCGGCCCATGACGTCGCCGAGGACGGCGATGACCCGGCCGTCGTCGAGGCCGCTGACGTCGTAGTAGTCCCCGCCGACGTCGGTGCGGCCGGCTTGACGGTAGACGGTGCCGAGCTGCCAGCCGGGCAGCTCGGGCAGGTCCTGCGGCAGGAGCGTCGCCTGCAGCACCGACGCGACGCGCCGTGTCTGGGAGTAGAGGTCGGCGTTGTCGATGGCGAGACCGGCACGCCGACCGAGGTCCTCGGCGAAGGCGACGTCCTGCTGCGTGTAGCGGCGGCCCGACTCTGCAGCGACGAAGGTCAGCACGCCGAGCACACGGTCCTTCGCGGTGAGCGGCACCGACATGGCGCTGCGCAGGCCGAGCTCTCGCGCCACGCGCAGGTGCTCCTCGTCCTTCGCCGTCGCGACGAGCATGTCGTCGGTGATGGTCTCGACGAGCATGCTGCGGCCGGTGCGAGCCACCTCGGCAGACCCGCCGGGCCGGTCGGAGTCCGCGGGCCAGCGCGTCTCGAGCTCGCGGGCGAGCTGCACCTTGTCGGGGTCGACGTGGGCGAGCGCGAGCGTGCGCAGGACGCCGTCGTCGACCATCTGGACCGAGCACCAGTCGGCGTGGGCCGGGACGGCGAGGGAGGCGACCTGCCTCAGGGTCTGGCGGTAGTCGAGCGAGGTCGCGAGCGCCTGGGATGCGTCGGCAAGGAACTCGAGCTGGGCGGCACGCGACGCGCTCTGCCCCTCGGCACGCAGGCGCAGCATGGTCTGGGCGCACATGTCGCTCAGCACCCCCAGGACCCACAGCTCCTCGGGGTCCACGGGACCGACCCGACGGTCGAAGCGGAAGCCGAGGGCACCGATCGGGGCGCCGTCGGTCCGCGAGATGAGGGGCAGGGTCACCGAGGACCGCTCGGTGCCGTCGTCGAGGTCGGGGTAGCGCTTCAGCACCTCCTCGCGGCTCGCGACCGTGACGACCCGCCCGGTGCGCACGGCTTCCGTGAGCGGAGACTGCGCCGTGAGCTCGAGGTTGGCCCACTGCCGCGCCTCGGACGGACTGAGGCCGTGGGTGGCGATGGTGCGTAGCCGGTCGTCCCCCTCCCGCACCGCGAGCACGGCCCGCGAGGCCCCCATCACCGTGGCGGCCTGCTCGGTGATGGTCTCGGTCAGCTGCTCGACGGTCGTGGCCGCCGCGACCTGGGCGGCGATGCGCGCCAGGGCGGCGAGCCGGGGCGAGACCGAGGCACGGCTCGCCTCAGGGCTCTGCCACGGCGCATTCATGGGGTCATCCTGACAGCCGACGCGCCGTAGCGCCCACGGATGGCGCAGAAGTGGGAGCATGCTCGTGTGACAGGTCCGTCGGTCGCCGCAGGGAGGGAGCTCGGCCGGGTCGAGTTCGGCCCGGACGACCTGCGCCGTGTGCGCGAGGTGGTGCGCACGATCGTCGTCGAACGCATGCCGGATCGCGCCGACAACGCGGTGCTGGCGGTGCACGAGGTGGCTGTCAACAGCATCGTCCACGGCGGTGGCCACGGGGTGCTGCTCATCGACGAGACGGACGACTCACTCGTCTTCACGATCGAGGACGAGGACGGCACCGGCTCGGTCCCCCTGCTGCGCGACGCCGGCGTCGACGCGACGAGCGGGCGCGGCCTGTGGATCGCCCAGCGCCTCAGTGACAGCCTCACCATCGAGGCGCGCCCCGCGCGGACGCGGGTCCGTGTGCACCTCCGCCTGGCGTCCTGAGTTCCTGCGCCCTCAGGCGGGGTTCGACGGCTCGGGCTCCGGGGACGACGCGTGCCCCGATGGCGTGCCGGGATCGATGACGACCTCCATGACCTGGTCGAGGTGCATCAGCTGCACGAGGCGCGACGTCACGTCCCCGCACACGAGCTGCAGCCGTGCGCCGTCGGCTCCCGCACGGTGGTAGAGCGCGATGATCGCGCCCAGACCCGAGGAGTCGAGGAAGGTCACCTCGCGCAGGTCCACGACGACCGTCCCGCCCGCGACGACGGGCAGCCGCTCGAAGGCGCTGCGCACGTCGGGCACGGTGTAGGTGTCGATCTCCCCCGTCAGGCGGGCGGTGGTCACCGAACCAGCACTCGACACCGCGACGCTCATGGCACCCCTCCGGTCGGACGACTCCTACCCGACACGTTAGGCCGTCCTCGCCGCGCGCGGACGGGTTCCCACTGACTCCTCGAGGCGGCACGACCACCCGGGCCGTATGCCGTGTGCCGCAGGTCGGACGACCGCGCGCTCACGCTCCGACCGGTGACGTCCTCGCGACGTAGACCGTGTTGGACGACGTGCCCCCGGTGAGCGGGTTGGCGAAGGTCACCTCGTGCGCGGCCGCGTCGGCGAAGACATCGGCGAGCAGCTCCGTGAAGGCCTGCTCCGGAGGGTCGTCGGACCAGAGCGCGAAGACGCCCCCGGGGTGCAGCCGGGCGGCCAGCCCGACGAGGCCGTCGTGGGTGTAGAGGTCGGCGTGGCTCGGGTGCAGCACGTGGTGCGGCGTGTGGTCGATGTCGAGCAGCACCGCGTGCAGCAGCGCGGGAGCGGAGCCGAAGCCCCGCCCGGCTCGGGCCAGGGCGAAGAAGTCTCCCTCGAGGAGGGTGGTCCGTGGGTCGAGGGTCAGTGAGGCCGTCTCGGGCAGCAGCTGCCGCTCGTGCCACGAGATGACGGGGGCCAGTGCCTCGACCACCGTGAGCGTGCGCACCCGCTCGTCCTCGAGCGCGGCGACCGCCGTGTAGCCAAGCCCCAGTCCGCCGACGACGACGTCGAGGTGCGCGCCCTCGACCGCGGCGAGCCCCAGCCGGGCCAGCTCGACCTCGGCGACCGTGAAGAGGCTCGACATGAGGAACTCCTCGCCGAGCTTGACCTCGTGGACGTCGACGAGCAGCGACGGCTCGAGCCGTCGGCGCAGGCTGATCTCGCCCCACGGCGTCTGCTGCCAGTCGATCTCCTCGAAGCGCCGGCTCACGGCTCAGCCGAAGATCGGCGTGAAGGAGCCTGCTGGCACGTCGCGCTCGACCGAGGCGAGGCGCCACTTGTCGGCGAAGACCGCGACGTCGAGCCCGTCCTCGCGCGTCAGCACCTCGGCGCCCGCACGAGCGTTGACGATCGGGATGGCGTCCGCCGCGACAGCCCGGGCGACGGAGTAGCCGAGGGCCTCGAGCCGGATGGCCGAGCCGAACTCGTGCTCCATCCGGTGCTGGGCGACGTCGAACTGCATCGGCCCGACGGCGGCGAGCACCGGGGCCTGCGCACCGCGACGGTCGGAGTGCAGGACCTGGACGACGCCCTCCTCGCCGAGCTGCTCGATGCCACGCCGGAACTGCTTCTGCTTGCCGGTGACGGCGGCCCGGGCGACAGCGAAGTGCTCCGGCGCGAAGAGCGGGATGCGCGGGAACGCCACCTTTTCGTCGGCGTAGAGCGTGTCGCCGACGCGGAGGGCATTGGCGTTGACGAGGCCGATGACGTCGCCGGGGAAGGCCTCCTCGACGGTGGAGCGGTCCCGGCCGAAGACGCTCTGTGCGTACTTCGTCGTGAAGGGCCGGCCGGTGTCGGCGTGCGTGACGACCATGCCCCGGCTGAAGCGCCCCGAGCAGACCCGCACGAACGCGAGCCGGTCACGGTGGGCGCGGTCCATGCCCGCCTGGATCTTGAAGACGAACCCGGAGAACGGCGCCGACACCTCGCGGGGCGCGCCGGACCGGTCGGGGCGGGCCCCGGGTGCGGGAGCGAGCTCCACGAGGGTGTCGAGCAGCTGCCGCACCCCGAAGTTGAGCACGGCGGAGCCGAACAGGACCGGCGAGGCGGCGCCGGAGAGGAAGAGCTCGTGGTCGTAGGCGTGACCCGACGAGCGGAGCAGGTCGTACTCCTCGACCGCGTCGGTCCACGTCGAGCCGAGCAGCTGCTCGGCCTCCGCGCTGCTCATGCGGGTCGTGATCGCCTCGGTGGCGCCGCCCGGCGTGCGGGTGAACTGCACGAACTCCCCCGTCGCGCAGTCGAGCACGCCGTGGAAGTCTCCGGCCACGCCGACCGGCCAGGTCAGGGGCATCGGGTGCAGGTCGATGCGCGTCGTCAGCTCGTCCATGATCGCGAGCGCGTCGAGACCCGGGCGGTCCCACTTGTTGACCACGGTGATGACGGGCACTCCGCGGGCACGGCACACCTCGAAGAGCTTGAAGGTCTGCGGCTCGATGCCCTTGGCCGCGTCGACGAGCATGACGGCGGCATCGACCGCGGCGAGCACCCGGTAGGTGTCCTCGGAGAAGTCCGCGTGGCCGGGGGTGTCGAGCAGGTTGACCACGGTGCCGTCGTAGGCGAACTGGAGCACGGCGGAGGTGATCGAGATGCCGCGGTCCTTCTCCATCTCCATCCAGTCCGAGACGACGCCCCTGCGGTTGCCCTTGCCGTGGACCGCGCCGGCCTCGCCGATGGCTCGCGCGTGCAGGGCGAGCGCCTCGGTCAGGGTCGACTTGCCGGCGTCGGGGTGCGAGATGACGGCGAAGGTGCGGCGGCGCGCCGCCTCGTGGGCGACGGCTCCCTTGTCTCCCTTGTGCTCCGCGCCGCCGTGGTCTCGGCGGTCCGCGATCTCGTGTTCGGGCAGTGCGATGGCGTCCATGGTCCTCCAGTGATCGCCCCCGAGTCTGTCACCGGTGCCGCCGAACTTCCGCATCGGCGCTTCCGGGCAGCCCTACACCGCTGGGCGTGAGCCGAGTCACACCGGTGCCACGGCGTCAACGATCCGGCGTTCCCGTTCGTCGTGCAGGGGAGAACCCGATCGCGACAGACCCCTCAGGAACATGACCGAACAGCTGACCGACGACCTGCCCGACTCCCGACCCGGCACCGCCCCCGTGCCGGAGCCCGAGGCCCGCCCCAGAGCGAAGCTGCTCGACCTCTCCCTGACCCAGCTGGTCGGCGGGTCCTTGGCTGCTGCCACGGCGGCCGCCCTCGGCTCACGCCTCGGCGTCGTCGGGACCATCGCCGGCGCGGCCGTGCTCAGCGCGGTCTCGGCCACCGCGGCCAGCCTCTACACCAACTCCATGGCACGGGCGAGGGACGTCGTCGTGCTCGTGCGCTCGCGCCGCGAGGCCGACGGCATCACCGGCGCCGGCGCTGCCCGTGCGGTCGGCGCTCCCGACGTCGAGGTGGCAGTCGCGCGCGAGCGCTGGTGGACCCGTCCCGACCGCGCGACGACCCGGCGGATCCTCGCGACCACCGCCGCCGTCTTCGCCGTCGCCGCCGCCTTCCTCACCGGGGTGCAGCTGACGACGGGCGCGCAGGTCACCGGGACGAACCTCGGCGGTCGCACCTCGCCGGGGACAGTCGTGGACTCCCCCGTCGCCTCCCACGCAGAGAAGGCGCAGCAGGACAGCCGCACCACCGTCCCGTCGGGCACGTCGACGAGCGGAACGCCGACCCCGGCGGCCACGGCACCGGCCGCCACGACGCCGGGAGGAGGGGCGTCCACCGCGACGACCGCCCCCGGCTCGACCGCCGGCTCCACGCCGGCCCCCACCGGGACACCGACCGCACCCGCCGGAGCCACCGGCGGCAGCTCGGGGACCGCGACGGCCCCTGCGGGGAGCACCTCCGCTCCCACCCCGACCGCTCCCTGACCGGCCCGCGTCCCGAGCTGCCCCTCGTCCCGAGCTGCCCCTCGTCCCGAGCTCCGTCTCGGGAGGCCGCACACGGCATACGCCAGCGGTGGCGACGGATCAGACGATGGTCAGCGTGATCGTGCCCGTCGAGACCTCGGCCGCGTCGACGCGGACCGTCACCGTGTCGCCCGCCTTCGCCGAGCCCGCCGCCTTGGCGACGACGGCGAGCTCGATGAGCTGGACGACGACGCCCTTGTTGTTCTCGTCGACGACGACGGCCTCGAGCGTGCCGCCCACGTGGGGGTGCAGCTCGGCCGCCTCGACGGCGTCGGTGCATGCCCGCTCGACCCCGTTGGTGCGGCGGTCCGACGTGGACATGATCTCGGGCAGCGTCGGCAGCGCCGTGCGCACCCACTCGGGGACGTCGCGGCCGGCCGAGAGCGCCTCGCACACGACGAGCCCGAAGCGGTCGACGAGCCGGCGCAGCGGCGCCGTCACGTGGGCGTACGGGTTGGCGACCGCAGCGTGCAGCGGCTGCTCCGGGAGCGTCCCGTCGAAGGGCGTGTAGCCCGCGCCGCGGAAGAGGGAGGTCGCCTCGTGGATGAGAGCCAGGTGGCGCGGGTCGGCGCGGTCCAGCGTGCGGAGGAACTCGCCGTAGGCCAGCCCCTCGGGCCAGCTGACGCCGGCGGCCGCGGCCTGACGGCGGAAGCGGGCGAGGTCACGCGGCTCCGGTGGCGGCATCGTGCGCAGGACCCCCACCTTCCCCTTGAGCATGAGGTCGGCGGCGCCCATCCCCGTCAGCAGCGAGATCTGCGCGTTCCAGTCCTCGGCCGCGAGGAGCGGGCGGAACGAGATGCTGAAGCTGCCCTGGTCGTCCTCCTCGACCTCCTGCTCCGGCATCGGCAGGGAGGCGCCGCCGCGCTTGCGCTCGAGCAGGATGCGCTTCTCGCCGACCTCCTTGAGCAGCACGAGGCACTCCTCGGCCGTGCCGGCGTCGACCTCCTTCTGCACCTGCTCGTAGTCGTAGCGGCGCACGCTGCGCACCATGGCCCGGTGGACCTCGACCGCCGTGCCCTCCCCGTCGGCGGCGAGGCGGATGTCCCACACGAAGGCCGGCCGCACCTGGTCGGGCAGCAGGCTCGCGGCGCCCTCGCTCAGCGCGGTCGGGTGCAGCTGGATGCGCTCGTCGGGGCAGTAGACCGTCTGGCCGCGACGGCGGGCCTCCTCGTCCACGGCGCCACCGGCCCGGACGAAGGCCGGCACGTCGGCGATGGCGTAGCGCACCCGGTAGCCCTCGCCCTCGCGCTCGATCGACATCGCCTGGTCGAGGTCCATCGAGCTCGGCGGGTCGATGGTGATGAAGGGGATGTCCGTCTTGTCGAGCTCGGGCAGGCTCGCGGCACCTGCCGCGGCGGCGGCCTCGGCGAGCACGTCGGCCGGGAACTCGTCGGGCACCTCGAACTCCCGCCGCACCGCCTCGAAGCGAGCGGTGAGCTGCTGTGCCACGTCGCCGGGCTGCGTCGCCGGGCGGAAGACGATGTGTCGCTGGGCCATGGCGCCACCCTACGCACCGCACCACCGCCCGCAGGGCCGCCGCGACACGCGGACAGATGCGACATCACCGACCGGTTTGCCTAGGCTGACCCCCGTGCTCATCCTGCTCCCGCCGTCCGAGGGGAAGACGGCCCCCCGGCGGGGGCGCTCGCTCGACCTCGGCACCCTCTCCTTCCCGGAGCTGACGCCCCTGCGCGAGTCGGTCCTCGAGACCGTCGCCCGGGTGAGCGGCGAGCCCGACGCCGCGCGCGTCCTCGAGGTCAACCCCAACCTCGTCGCGGACATCGAGCGCAACTCCCGGCTGCTGACCGCCCCCACGGCGACCGCGTCCCACGTCTACACCGGCGTGCTCTACCAGGCCCTCGACGTCGACTCGCTCGACGCGGCCGCCAAGCGGCGCGCGAACCGCTGGGTCGTCGTCGTCTCGGCGCTCTTCGGCGCGCTGCGCCTCGGTGACCGGGTGCCCGCCTACCGCGTCAACGTCTGCAGCACCCTTCCGGGCGTCGGCTACCTCTCGCACGAGTGGCGCAAGGAGCTGCCGACGGCGCTCGACGCCGCCGTGAAGCCGCGCGAGCTCGTCGTCGACTGCCGGTCGAGCACGTATGCCGGCCTGTGGCGTCCCACCGGAGAGCGCGCCGAGCGCTGGGTGCACGTCACGGTCCCCGGCGCCTCGCACATGGCCAAGCACACCCGTGGCCTCGTGACGCGCGAGCTCGTGCAGGCCGAGGCGCCGCGCACCCCGCAGGCGCTGGCCGAGCGGCTCTCGGAGCGCTTCGACGTCTCGCTCACTCCCCCGCCGCGCGCGGGCCGACCGTGGCTGCTGGCCACGACCCCGAGGACCTGACCCGGTGTTCGACCTCACTGCACTGGTCGAGCGCGTCGCGCCGATCCTCGTCTTCCTCGTCGCGATCACCGTCGTGGCCGAGATCTGCGACCTCTCCGGTCTCTTCGACGTGCTGGCCCACCACGCGGCTCGCGTGGCACGCGGACGGGTGATCGTGCTGTGGCTGCTCATCGTCGGCCTCGCGGTGGCGTGCACCATCGTGCTCAGTCTCGACACGACGGCGGTCCTGCTGACGCCGGTGGCCATCGTGGTGGCCCGGCAGGTGGGTGCGCCTCCCCTGCCCTTCGCCATGACGACGCTCTGGCTGGCCAACACGGCCTCGCTCCTGCTGCCCGTCTCGAACCTCACCAACCTCCTGGCGCTGCACCCGTTCTCGGCGCTCGGCGTCGGATCGCTCGGCTACATCAGGCTGATGGCCCTCCCGGCGGTCGCGGCGATCCTCGCCACCGTCGCCGTCCTGTGGCTGCTCCACCGCCGCGACCTCGGCGGCGGCTACGAGACGCCGCCACCCGCCGAGCCCCACGACCGGCTGCTCATGCAGGTCACCGGCGGCGTGTGCGTCGTGCTGGCCCCGGCGTTCGTCGTCGGCATCCAGCCGGCCCTGGCCTCCCTGCCCGCAGCGGGCCTGCTGCTCGCGGCGACCTACTGGCGCGCGCCCGAGCTGCTGCGGCGGATCAAGGTGCCGTGGCTGACCGTGATGGGGATCTGCGTGCTCTTCCTCGTCATCGACGCCGCCCTGCGGCTCGGGCTCGAGTCGTGGCTGCGCACCGTCGTCGGGCACGGCGGCTCGATGGCCGACCTCTTCCGGGTCAGCGGCCTCGGGGTGCTCGCCTCCAACGGCATCAACAACCTGCCGGCCTACCTCGCGCTCGAGCCGGCCGTCACGGACTCACCGGCGCGGCTCGCCGCCCTGCTCGTCGGCGTCAACACCGGCCCCATCATCACGATGTGGGGCTCGGTCGCGACGCTGCTCTGGGCCTCGCGCTGCCGCTCGGCAGGGCTGACCGTCGACGCCGGGCGCATCGCCCGCACGGGCGCCCTGTGCGCGGTCGTCGTCGTGGGGGCGGCGACCCTGGTCCTCGCCGTGACCACCGCCTGACCATTCCCCCCTGCCGCTCCCCCCGTTCGAGGTGATCACGCGCGCCACGTGGTTGCCGCGATCACCTCGAACCGCGACGACCGCAGGCCGGTTCGAGGTGATCGCGCACGCCACGTCGCTGGTGTCTTTTGAAGGGACATCCCTGTCAGTCCTGTGAAGGGACATCCCTGACACTCGCCGGGTCTCGGTCCATGGTGGGCTGCATGGCTGGCAGGGAGATCTCGATGGAAGTTCGCTTGGCTACGGC
>NZ_BAAARE010000036.1:0-25166 GCF_039532035.1 Terrabacter carboxydivorans
CATCGTGATGATTCCGTTCGAGAGATCTGTGGAAGGTGAACTCGAAGGATCACGCGGTGGCCGCTCCTACGTCCACGACCGGGACGAACTCGGCGACCGCGCTACACCACTATCGGGGACTTAACTGAACGTCCTCACGACTGAGGTCTTCCAAGCGCTGGACTTCCTGCCCCGCAGAGCCTTCCTCGGAAGCGTCTTGTCGGGTGCATGCGGTGCCCCGATGACTGCAGCGCAGGCGGACATCGAGCAGGTGACAGTAGACCTCCTCCCCGGCGACCTAGCCCGCCCTGACCTCGAGCTCCGCGCACAGCCAGACGTCCTCATCGACTCAGCCGAGACCTTCGTGTTTGTCGAGGCGAAGCGACTTCGACGATCGAGCTTCCAGGCAGACCAACTCGCCAAAGAGTTGTTGCTCGCGGCAGAGCACGGGCAAGGCCGTAACCCAGTCCTTCTCCTGGTACTCAGCGCTCCACCGCCCATCAGGGTGCAAGGGCACGGCACCCTCACGATCGAGGAGGCGGTGCTCCTCGGGCAACAACTCATATCGGCACGCCGCGGACGGCAGGTCGGCGTGCCCAATGCACTCGATTCGGTGGCTTGGACAACCTGGGGCGACATCGGCAGGGCGGTGGCGGCTGCAGCGCAGGATTACAACAACCCCGACGAGTCCACGCACAACGCCGTGACCCGAATCGCCATGACAGTGAGCGAAGCGCTGCGCATCCACGCCTGAGGGGCGAAGTTCCTTCGACGTCCGTTTGGCTTGCCAGGCGTACGAATCTCTGTATGCCCCCGTGAGTCTTACCGGCTCCCTTCTGTTGTCAACCGGTCGCGTCGAGGTGGGTCTTCCGCGTGATGTGCTTGCGGCGTAGCGTCGTTGATGCGGGTCCGGGAAGTGGCTGATCCGAAGCGCTGGTGAACGGGTTCGAGCCGGCCGCGCTGGATAACTGAGACGCCCCGTAGTGCCCTCCCGGACTCGCGTCTATCGCTTCGCCCGCCGTGGCGTCGACGGCTGCGGCGTCGATGACGAGCTGGCGATAGATGGCGTCGGAGATCCGGCGCTTCAAACAACGGATCGCCTCCAGGGGCCGCTTCCCCTCGGCGCGCTTACGCCGGTAGTAGGCCCTCCCATCGGTGTCCAGCCGGATCTGGGAGATCGCAGCGATGTGGATCATGTGGTTCATCCGCCGGTCCCCAGCCCGAGAGAGCCGGTGCCGAGAATGCTCCCCCGACGAGGCGTCGAGGGGCGCTGTGCCGGTCCAGGAGGCGAACCGGTTCCGGTCAGCGAACCGGGACACGTCCCCGACGTCCGCCAGTACCCGCGCCGCGACGACCGGGCCCACACCATGCAGGTCCATCAGGTGTGACCCGCGGGCCAGGACGATCGCCTTGAGCTCAGCGGTGGCCTTCTTCATCTTCGCCTCGACGGCGACCAGCTCAGCAAGCTCTTCGGCGGCGATCCGGCGCCGGGTCCTGCCCGCGATGTCACGCGGGCGGACCGAGGCCAGCATCCGCTTGGCCTGCCCGGTCGTCAGGTCCTTCTTCGCCTGTCCCGGAAGCAGTTCCGCCAACAAAGCCTGCAGCCGGTCCACCGTTTGCACCCGCCTCCGGCTCAGCGACTCGCGCCGGTCGACCAGCATCCGCAGCGCCTCGAGCTCACCGTCGGGCCGCAGCACCCGCAACCCTCGGGTGCGCACGGCGACCATCGCGATCGAGTGCGCGTCATGGGCATCGGTCTTGCGGTTGTGACCGGTGTCGAACAGCCGGACCCGAGCGGCGAGCTTCGCCGGGACGTCGACGACGGCCTGCCCGTCCTCGAGCAGTCGCTGCGCCAGCGGGCGACCCACCCCGTTCGCGCCCTCGACGGCCCAGGTCCGCGCCGGCCACGCCTTGGCGTACCTCAGCATCGCGGCATAGCCGGCCTTGTCGGTGGTGAACCGGCCGTGACCGAGCCGGCGCTCGTGCTCGTCGACGACCTCGATCGTCGCCGACAGCTTGTGGGGATCGACCCCGATGATGATGCGTTCCATGCTCGTGCTCCCACCTGTGCTCGTGCCGACGTGGACGGCGAGGTGGGCAGTGCTACTACGAGCAGGGCAGTCCCTTCTTGAGCCACACCTCGTCACGGTGACCGGCGGGCCGCAGACCGATAGTGAGCCACACCGGTGACGCTGGTGGGCAGCCGCAAAGAGAGCTGCCCGCCGATCACCTGGACCGAGTCTGGCCAGACACCGGCCCTACCGACAATCGTCTAGTAGCCGCGAAACGGCACTACTGCAGCGCGCCTCGAGATCGCACGGGCGTAGCCCCCGTCTTTGCCTAGGCGGACTGGCTCAAGATCGCCCTCTGAGCCTCAAGATGACGGCGCAGCGACACCACAACATCCCCGGATGCGTCATCTTCCTCTTCGTGCACCGCCCCATAAGCCTTCGCCAAGACCGGCGTATGGGAGGTGACGAGTTCGAAGAACGGCATCAACTCGTCGAGGGTGAAGACGACGACGTTGCCCTCCTCCGAGTACGCCTCCACGGCATCCAGGTCGGTCACGAGATTGCCGATGATTTGGGGAGTCAAAGCACCACCCGCACCGGACTCGACATACGCATTCAGCGAAGCTCGGAAGTTCACCAAGCACTCCGGGTCCTCGACGGTCGCATCGACTAGGTCCGCCTTGACCACTTCGGCCGGGACGACGGACTCGTCCCCCTTCCGGCGTCCGGCAACCCAGATAGCGCCTCCCAGAGCAAGGCCGAGAACCAAGATCGCGCCACCCGCCTTCGTAGCCGTCACAGTTCCCAGCTTCGGCAGCTCGAACCTAGAGCTGTCAAGTCGGGGGAGACGCATCTTCTTGACTTGCTGGGCAACCTGCTCTGCAACCTCGTCGAGATCGGGCGCATCGTTCAACAGCTCGACGAGACGGCCCGTCCCGACTTCACGCACGACGCCACCGACTTGGTACGCCAATCCCTGGGCAATCTTCGCCGCTGTCGCCGTGGTCATCTGCAAGCGCGGCTGGACAACGATCATTGGGTCAACCATGACGTTGATCCTAGGGTCGTCACCAGCTCGTGCAGTGCAGTTCTGGGAGCCTCGTGACAGGCAAAGTGGTCCGCTGCACTCTGCCGCTTGTCGACCTCCTAGGGACCATTAAGGGCGCCCTCCTCAGTGAGTGTGACGTTGGAGACCCAGCGCGGGGAATTCGCCTTGACCGGATCCTCACGAGTGGGAACGGAGCGGACGCCAACCTACTCTCAGCCGTATGACGGAGTTGCTTGCAGCCCTTTTGGGGTCCCTGGTCGGTGGGCTTACAACATGGGCCGTGGCACGCGCGCAGATACGACATGAGGTGACTTCGCGACACCGCGAACGCATCGATGACCTAGTAGCGCGATTGCACACCGACGCACAGATGCTGGGCGTGAAGTCGCTCCAGACCCGGTTGCCCGACCAATCGCGCCTCGAATCGCTGACGCTGCAGGCTGGCATCCTGACGGCCCGAGCAAGGGACAGCGACTCGCATCTTGCCTGCATTGTGGAGGAGGGCCTGACGTCGATTCATGACAACTTGATCCTGCCGAATGAGATGGAGTCTGAGGTGGCAATAGTCAAGCCAGGCTCATACGGCAGGTCGTCGTTCGCACTGTCCGGGCTGCTTGCAATGTGGTTGCGGCATCCCGAGAAGTTTGAACGCGAGCGTCCGACGTTCGCAGCTGCGTTAGCGAAGGTGGATGAGGGCTAGCCTCGTCGCGCACCGCTCTCAGACGAACGCGCGGCGCCTCCGGGTACACCGCGAGGGATAGCGCTCGCGCATGCCGAACGGGGGGCCGCATCTGTTGCGTCACTCCGCCGCCACGGGACGCACGCTCTTCGTAGCGGTTTCAATCCAGGTCGGGAAGGTCGGCCAACCCAGGAACACCTTCGCCAGCATCGCTCTCAAGCTCCAGCGGACTCTCGCCCGCAGCGCCCTGCCGCTCCACGGAGGCTGTCTCCGACCAGTTGCCGGCCCCGGGATGCACGGCTCGGTAGGTCGCCTCGAGTAGTTGGTGAACGGCGGTGTCATTCAGATCGTTGCGACGGAGCCGGATCGCAACAGGGTTGGCACCAGCGTTGTACGTCGTCTGCCAGTTGAGCGTGTATCCCCGTTCAGCAAGTAGCTCCCGAAAATGGGCGAAAGCGGGGGACTCGTCACCGCGGGACTGGTCCGGGTCCGGTAAGTAGATCTGAGCTCCGTCCTTGCGCGGCCACAAGGGCGCCCACACCCGTCGTCCGACCCTGATCCCGATGTAGGACTTGGGCGAGTAGTCGACGACAATTGGACCGAGGTGCTCCCGAGCCCACTCTGCGAAATCCAAGTGGAAGAGCCATGCGTCCTCAGTCAGTGCATCCTTCCAATCAGTCTCGGTGCGCGACTGACCGGCGGTCACGGCCAATGGAGTCCCGCTCACGTCGACACTGTCGTTCGTCACGACAAGGTCTGGCACGATGACGACCTCGCTAGACCCTTGCCATGAGCGCAGTTCCACCACGAGCAGCGGCACGTACTCAGCGAGTTCCTCTAGCGCAATACGGAACCTTCCCCCGGTGCTTTCAGCAACCAACACCGCAACGTGCGTCTTGTTCGGGAACCGACGTCTGTTCCGGGCCCAGTAATCAAAGACGCGGAAGCTGTGCGATGCGTCAACCTCGCCCAGTTGAACCTCGATGCTGTAGTACGTATCGCCTGCAGCGGCAAGGATGTCCAGGTTGCCGCCACCGACCTGCGTCTGTTCCTGCTCCACCAGCGCTAGCGGCCCCAGCCCGAGCCGGGCCAAGTCCGCCGCAAGCCAGTCCTGCAACCAGAACTCGTTTCGACCAACATCCTTGAGCCGAACCAGGCGCCCGGCCTGCACCGGCACCAGCTCATTTGACACGTTTCCCACAATGGCAGCCTAGGTCGTGGCTCGGTAGTGGTCTGCCGCCAAGCAGCCTTCGATCCGCGGCAGAGGAGCGATCTGTAGGGCACGACAAGGTGTGCGGGAAGGCAGCCCGTCTACGAGCTCGCGGCATGCGTCTTACCGCCGCGTGTTCACCACGCCCGATCCCGCCCACGGCGGCGTCGCCGTTGCGTACGCTCCATGCGTGGCCTTCGAGATACGAGTCCTCAACGCCGAGTGCCCCGTCTGCGAGCACTATGGGCCCCATCCGTCGGACGGAGGGGGCAGGTTCACCTGCGTCCTATGCAATACGACGTTCGGCACAGGTGGGCAATCGGACGAAGGCACAATGACCATCGATGACGATGGGGGCGATTGGGCGAAGCGGATGTCCTGAGCTCGAACAGTCGACGGCGCGTCACACCGCCAGTCGAGCGAACCTTCCAGAGCCTGGATCGGACAACAGGGTTGGCCCCATTTCCTGCTCGGCCGCCTCGGGTCGACTTCAGGACCGTTGTTCAACGAGGACAATGCCGCCATGTTGCGACGCTATCGACGGGAGTCAGAGTCACAACGTGCCGTCGGCGTGGGCGTGGGCAGCTCACACATCCGACCGCGGCGCGGACCGACGTCCCGGCACCCAGCGGCCACCCAGCCTCCCGTTACGCCTCCGAAACCCACAGGGCCGGCATATGCGCGATCATCGCGCCCATGACACCAGCTGAGCGGCAAGCCGTCTCCGTCGAGGACTCCAACCCCATCGGCGCCGAGCACTACGGCTCCAAGACCTTGGCCGTCGAGCCGGGGGGCATCGAGCAGATCCCCGACAGCGAGCGGCACGGCAGCCCGGTCAACCTCCTGTGGACCTGGATGAGCCCGAACCTCGAGTTCGCGACGGTCGCCGTGGGCATCATCGGCCCGCTCTTCTTCGGCCTCTCCTTCGGGCAGACACTGGCCGCGATCGTCCTCGGCACGGTGCTCGGCTCGGTGACGCACGGCATCCTGTCGAGCTGGGGCCCCCAGCATGGCCTGGCCCAGATGGTGCTCTCTCGCACCGGCTTCGGCTTCCTCGGCAACATCCTGCCCGCCGGGCTCAACGCGCTCGTCGCCGGCATCGGGTGGTTCGCCGTCAACAGCATCAGCGGCGCCCTCGCCCTGCACGCTCTCGTCGGGGGCCTGCCGACGTGGCTCTGCCTGGTCGTCGTGGTGGCAGCGCAACTGCTCATCGCGTTCCTGGGGCACAACCTCGTGCACGCCTTCGAGCGCTACGCGCTGCCGCTGCTCGCGGTCGTCTTCGCCCTCGGCCTGTTTTACGTGTTCTCCAAGGCGGACCTGGGCGCAGCGGGCAAGCCGATCCCGGGAGCGTTTCTCATCCAGACCGCTGCGGCATTCGGCTACGCCTGCGGCTGGAACCCGTACGCGTCGGACTACACCCGCTACCTCCCGAAGACCTCGAAGGCCCGGACCGTCGGGCTCTTCGCCGCCCTCGGCATCAGCATCTCGTGCATCCTCCTCGAGGCTGCCGGCGCGGCGATGGTCTCCGCCGCGGGCAAGGCCGCCGCGGTCGATCCCGGCGTCTACACCGGGCTCATGCCGACGTGGCTCGGTGACCTGACCCTCCTGTGCATCGCCCTGGGGGCGGTCGCTGCCAACGCGCTCAACATCTACTCCGGTGCCATGTCGTTCCTGGCGCTCGGCATCAGCCTGCCGCCGCACCGGGCCCGCGCCATCGTCGCGGTCGTCTTCGGCCTGCTCGGTCTCGTCCTGGCGCTCTTCGGCCTGCAGAACGCCGGCACCAACTACGAGAACTTCCTGCTCGTCATCGCCTACTGGATCGGCCCGTGGCTCGGCGTCGTCCTCACCGACCGCCTGCTGCGCCGCGGAGATCCGCGGGCCGAGGTGAGCGCGATCGCGACCGACCGTCGCTACGTCAACTGGGCCGGGGCCATCGCGATGTTCGTGGCCATGGTGGTCTCGATCTGGCTGTTCTCCAACCAGACGTTGTACGCCGGCGTCATCGTCAAGGCCAGCCCGGGCATCGGTGACATCACCTTCCTCGTCGGGTTCGTCCTCGCCGCTGGGTTGTATGCCGTCCTGCGCCGCCTGCTGCCCGCCCGCACCTCCGTGGGGGTGACGGCATGACGGTCAAGCCGTCCGCCGGGTCCGACTCCGACCGCGCCATGCTCGCCGTCGCCCTGGACGAGGCGCGCGCGGGGCTGGCCGAGGGCGGCATCCCGATCGGCGGGGCGCTCTTCGCTGCCGACGGCACGCTGCTCGGCCGCGGCCGCAACCGCCGGGTCCAGGAGGACGACCCGTCCATCCACGGGGAGACGGACGCCTTCCGGAAGGCGGGGCGGCAGCGGTCCTACCGCGGGACGACGATGGTGACCACGCTGTCGCCGTGCTGGTACTGCTCGGGGCTGATCCGGCAGTTCGGCATCAGCCGACTGGTCATCGGCGAGTCGCGGACCTTCACCGGCGGTCACGACTGGCTCGCGGACGACGCCGGCGTCGAGGTCGTCCTGCTCGATGACCCCGACTGCGTGCGCATGATGACCGACTTCATCGCGGCCCGCCCCGACCTGTGGAACGAAGACATCGGCGTCGACTGACCTGGCTCCCGCGCAACTGCAGCGGTCTCAGCGGCAGTGCCTCCTTGGACGTAGGTGCTGCGAGAAGCGTCGGCAAGGGAAGGGAGGGTCGTAGAACGTCTTCTGCACCTCGACGACGGGGAAGCGCCGCACGTAGGACGCCTGCGAGACCGTCCAACCACACAGGCCGACCCGGACGTCCACGGTCCTACGCCTCACCCGGGTGGCCGGCCCCAAGGCTGACGACCGTCATCCCCGCGGCTGAAGCCCGATCCATCGAGGCGAGGGCTGCTCCCGCTTCCTCTAGGCCGATGACCTGGCCGACGAGGTCGGCCGGGCGGAGGGAGCCGTCTTCGATCAGCCGAAGCATCGCCGGGTAGTCGCGCGCCGGCATGCCGTGGGACCCGTAGATCTCGAGCTCCTGCGAGATGACGAGGTCCATCGGGAGTGGTGGCGTCGACTTCGGCCCGAGCAGCAGCCCGGCCTGCACGTGCCGGCCGCGACGGCGCAGGCTTCGCACGGAGGCCACCGCCGACTCAGGCGAGCCGAACGCGTCGATGGAGACATGCGCGCCGCCGCCCGTGGCCTCATGGATCGCCGCGGCCACGTCCTCAGCAGCCCCACCGTCAACGACCACAGCAGCCCCCAACGCCGAAGCCCGTTCCAGCGCAGCCGGATTCACGTCGACAGCGACGACCTGCGCGCCGAATGCCACACCGATCATCACTGCCGACAGTCCGACCCCACCGCACCCGTGTACGGCCAGCCACTGACCGGACTCGAGCCGCCCGTGCGTCGTCAGCGCCCGGAACGCCGTCGCGAACCGGCACCCCAGCGACGCCGCTGTCACGAAGTCGACCGAGTCCGGCAGCCGCACGAGGTTCGTGTCGGCGCCGTGGATCGCCACGAGCTCGGCGAACGATCCCGGCCCCGTGAACCCGGGCTGCGTCTGGTCGGGACACACCTGCGCCTCACCGGCCAGGCACCACGAGCACACCCCGCATCCGCACACGAACGGCACCGTCACCCGGTCACCCACCGCCCAGTTCCGCACGCCAGCGCCCACGGACGCCACGACACCAGCCAGCTCGTGACCGGGCGTGTGCGGCAACGGCACCGGGTCGTGGCCCATCCACGCGTGCCAGTCCGAACGGCATACGCCAGTGGCCTTCACGGCGACGACGACCCCACCCGCAGGACACGACGGCTCCGGCACGTCAGCGAGTGACGGCATACGCCCGTACTCGTCGTAGACGACGGCCCTCACGACGAGTGCGGGTCCGTCAGGACGTCGCGCCACGAGTGCTGAGGCGAGTAGCCGAGCAGGTCGCGCGCCTTGTCGATGGAGTAGAAGGTCTCGTTGCGCCCCATCGGCCGCCGCTGCTCCACCCCGTTGTAGAACCGCGACCGCACCTCGTCGGTCGTCGCGGCCACGGACATGTCGGCGTTCGCGACGTTGAAGACCTCGTAGCCCAAGCCGTCGGTCTCGAGGCAGCGCGCCACCATCTGGCCGAGGTCGCGAGTGTCGATGTAGGCGAAGATGTTGCGCCGCCGCAGCGCCGGCTCGTCCAGGAACGGCGGGAACATGCCGGCGTACTCGTGCGGCTCGATGACGTTGTTGATGCGCAGCCCGTAGATGTCAAAGCTGGTGCGGGCCTGGAACGAGCGCGCCGTCACCTCGTTGGCGACCTTCGACATCGCGTACGAGTCCTCCGGCACCGTCGGGTGCTCCTCGTCGACGGGCACGTAGAGCGGTCGCCGCTCGCCCTGGGCGAAGCACACGCCGTACGTCGTCTCCGACGACGCGAAGATCACCTTGCGGATGCCGAGCCGCGTCGCGGCCTCGAGCACGTTGTACGTGCTCAGCACGTTCGTCGCGTATGTCTTGGCCTCCGACGTGAGCAGGATCGCCGGCACCGCGGCGAAGTGCACGACCGCGTCGTATGCCGGCTTGGCCGCAAGCTCCAGCTCGTCGAAGCGCGCCAGTCCCGCGAGGGCTGAGTACGTCTCACCGATGTCGGTGAGGTCGACCCTGAGGTCGTCGACGCCCGGGTGCTTGAGCGGGACCAGGTCGGCGTTGGTGACCTGGTGGCCCTGCTCGGCGAGGAAGGGTGCGACGTGCTTGCCGGCCTTGCCGCTGCCGCCGGTGAAGAAGATGCGCATGCCACGATCCAACCACCGAACGGCCGCCACACCGCGGGTCCGCCCACGCCCCGACACACGAAGCGGCGGCCCGGGCCGAAGGACCCGAGCCGCCGCCGTCGAACACTTGATGAGGAGCCGGCCTCTCAGCAGAGAGACTCCGCGACTGCGTTCTTGGCCTGGCCCCCGCCGACGGCCTGAACGAGCTGCCCCACGTTCTCGAATCCGGGGACGCCGCCGCTGTTCACCGTCTTGTGCACCTGGCCGAAGCACGCCGAGCTCGACGGTGCTGCGGAGGCGCTGCCGGCGAAGCCGACCATGGCGAGAACGGCGATGGACCCCGTGGCGAGAATGCGCTTCATGAGACATCCCTTTCTGGTTGGTGGGTGCGGATCACCCATCGACACCTCTTCCGCGCCAGGGATGCGCCCGGATGCAGCCCGCCCGGACTTTTTCTTCAGGGCGGCACGTCCGCTGACATGATGACGACCATGCAGGACGACGCGGACCGGCAGACCGAGACCCGCGCCCTGCTCTCCGAGCTCGGCACCGCGATGATCGCCAGCGGTCAGCCGGTGCAGGAGATCGAGGAGGAGCTCGCCGAGGTGAGCGCCCGTCTCGGCTACCCCGACGTGCAGACCGCCGTCGGACCCACCGGCCTCATGGTCACCCTCACGCCCGGCGGCGCGTCCACCTACCGCTCCGCCCACGCCGGCCTGCGCCTGCACCAGTCGGCGAGCGTCCGGCTCATCCGCCACCAGCTGCTCGTCGGCGAGCTGACCGTCGCCGCCGCCCGCGACGAGCTCACCGCCACGGCCACGCGCCCCGTCCAGCAGCCGCAGTGGCTCGTCGCGCTCGCGTGGCCGGTGCTCGCCGTCGGCATCGCGCTCATCCTCCAGCCCGGCTGGGCCAACGTCGCCGCCGCCGCGGTCGGCGCCCTCATCGTGCTCGCGCTCGTCCAGCTCGCCGAGCGCTACGAGGTGGTCAAGGCGCTGCTGCCGACCCTCGCCGCCTTCGCCGTCTCGCTGGTCGTCTTCGGCGCCGCCGACGCCGGCCTGCTCGAGGGACCGCTGCGCACCGTCCTGCCGCCGCTCGCCGTGCTGCTGCCCGGGGCGCTCGTCGTCAACGGCATGTCCGAGCTCGCCTCCGGGCACATGCAGGCCGGCTCGGCCCGCCTCGCCTACGGCCTGGCCCAGCTCGGCCTCTTCGCCCTCGGCCTGCTCATGGCCACCGCCCTGCTCCGCATCCCGACACAGACCCTCGTCAACCTCCGCGTCGACGAGATCGGCTGGGCCGGCGCCCCCGTCGGACTCGTGCTCATCGGCGCGAGCATCTGCCTCATGGAGGGCGTCCCGCTGCGCCTGCAGGGCTGGGTGCTGCTCGTGCTGAGCCTCGCCTTCGGCGCCCAGGTCGCCGGGCAGGAGCTCGGCTCCATCGCCCTCGGCGGCTTCGTCGGCGCCATCGCCGCCAGCCTCGGCGCGAGCATCGTCGAGCTGCGCCGCCCCCTCCTGCCGCGCCTCGTGCTCTTCCTCCCCGCCTTCTGGCTGCTCGTGCCCGGCAGCCTCGGCCTCGTCGGCGTCACCGAGCTCGCCGCCGGCCGCGAGTCCGTCACCGACGTCGCCCTCGGCCTGCTCGGCGTCGCCATCGCCATCTCCCTCGGCCTGCTCGTCGGCTCCTCGGTCGGCCGCGCCCTGCGCGGACGCTTCGCCGCCCCCGTCGACCCCGAGGCCGCCGCGGGGACGGTGGGCACGCCTGGCTCGGCCGCCCCCGCCACCTGAGCGTCGATCACCAGGCCGCAGACCCGGCCACACGGCATACGCGATCGCCACGAACGAGCCCCCACCTGAGGGCACCGGCCCACGGGTGGGTACGCACCACCCTGTCCCGTCGAACCACGAGCGACGCCGTTGGTTGCTGAACGGTCTCGACCGCACCGCAGTGCACGCCCTGACCGCGACGGACCGTAGGCTCTAGGGGCCGATCGGGCCCTGACCATCACGCCGAGGAGGCACCGTGACCCAGACATCGTCCCGGATCAAGACGATCCTGCCGACGTCGAGCCGCACCGCGCTGGGCGCGACCGTCGCCACCGGCGTGCTCACCGCGCTCGCCCAGGCGCCCGAGCGGATCAGCCGCCTGCTGCGCGACCGCTACCCCATGGTCGCCGTCACCGGCATGACCGGCGTCGGCAAGAGCCAGCTCGTCGACCGGCTCACCCGCCGCTCCACCGACGACGCCGTGGCGCAGGTCGGCTCGGCCGTCATGGAGCGCCGCACCCGCAAGGGCGCCCGGCTGCACGGCTTCCGCTTCCTCGTCGTGCCCGGCGACAACGCCGCCACGCGGCTCAGCGCCCTCGACGAGGTCTTCCACGACCAGCCCGTCGACGGCGTCATCCACGTCGTCGCCAACGGTCACGCCACCCCGCGCCGTGCGGGCGGCACCACGGGGACGGCCGCCGCGACCCGCGAGGAGCAGCTCGCCGCCGAGCTCGAGGACTGGACCATCACCTCGCACCGCATCGCCTCGATGGCCGTGCGCCGCCACAAGCCGATCTGGCTCATCATCGCCGTCACCAAGACCGACCTCTACCCGGGCGAGATCGACGACGTCGTGCGCTACTACTCCCCCGGCAGCGGCTCGCCCTTCGCCGAGCGCGTCGACGCCCTGCGCGCCCTCGCCGGCGGCGCCAAGCTCTCCATCGACGTGCTGCCCGTCTCCGCCAGCGGCGGCGACCGCAAGTCCGCCTTCCCCGAGAAGCGCGCCGGCGCCATGGTCGACGCCCTCGCCGACCGCCTGGGCCAGCTGAGCGGCCACGCCTGACCGGTCCCCGCCGGACCCTTGCGTATGCCGTGTCGTGGCCTCACGACCGGCCGTCCCGTCCCGATCGGGCCTCGTTCGCGGCCCCGGATCGTCCGCCTCGGTGGGCATGCTGGGTGGCAGACCGCGATGACGCGTCGCGACCGGGCACAGGAGGGGACCGTTGTCGGAGACCAGGGGACGCGAGGAGCAGGACAGCCGCGAGGCCGGTGACGGTGATGAGGGTCGCGACCGCTTCGAGGTCAGGGCGCTGACGCCGGAGACGTGGGACGCCTACTCCGCGCTCATGGAGCGGCACGGCGGCGTCTTCGGCGGCTGCTGGTGCACGTGGTTCCACACGATGAGCGGCGAGAAGGAGTTCAGCCACGACGCCAACCGGTCGCTCAAGCAGCAGCTCGTCGAGCAGGACCGCGCCCACGCCGCGCTCGTCTTCGACGGCGACGAGGCGATCGCCTGGGCCCAGTTCGGCTCGCCCGCCGAGCTGCCCAACATCCGCCACCGCAAGCAGTACGAGGCGGAGACCGAGGTCCTGCCCGACTACCGCGTGACCTGCATCTTCGTCGACAAGCGCTACCGCCGGCAGCACGTCTCCGACGTCGCGCTGCAGGGGGTCGTCGACCTCATCGAGGCGGCCGGCGGCGGCACCCTCGAGGGCTACCCGCACGACAAGGGCGGCAAGCGCGAGGCCGTGCTCTACAGCGGCACCCGCACCCTCTTCGAGCGCACCGGCTTCGACTACGTCCGGCCCAAGGGCCAGTTCAACTGCGTGATGCGCCGCACCGTCCCGTGACCTTCGGCTGACCTCAGGGGGCTGACGTCGGCCTGGCGTCGCTGACGTCGGGCGGTGATGGCGGGCCGCATCGGGCCTCGACGTCACCGGCGCGAACTAGCATCGACGTGCCGAGCGCAACCGACCCAGGATGGTGCCGATGTCACTCACCCGGATCCACAACTTCTCCATCTCCCTCGACGGGTTCGCCACGGGCGAGCCGCAGTCGCTCGAGGCGCCCTTCGGGCACGCCGGCCAGCGGCTGCACCGGTGGATGATGGCGACCCGGTCCTGGGACGCCGAGGCCGGGTCGACCGGCGTCGACAACGCCTACGCCGAGCGCCACGGGCCCGGCATCGGCGCCGAGATCATGGGCTCGCACAAGTTCGGCCCGCCCGGCTGGCACGACGACCCGGACTGGAAGGGCTGGTGGGGACCCAACCCGCCGTTCCACACCCCGACCTTCGTGCTGACCCACCACGCCCGCCCCTCGATCGAGATGGAGGGCGGCACCACCTTCCACTTCATCGAGGCCACGCCGGCCGAGGCGCTCGAGACGGCCCGCGAGGCGGCCGGCGGCCAGGACGTGCGCATCGGCGGCGGCCCGAGCATGGTGCGCGACTTCCTCGCCGCCGGGCTCGTCGACCACATGCACCTCGTCCAGGTCCCGATCGTCCTCGGCCGCGGCGTCCGGCTCTGGGACGGGCTCGAGGGCGTCGAGGCGGCCTTCGACGTCGAGGCGGTCTCCTCACCCAGCGGCGTCACCCACTTCACCTTCACCCGCAAGGCCTCCTGAGGCCTGCGCCGACAGCCCCGGGCTGACGGCCCGCCCGGGCCCGGGGTCAGACCGGGCCCGGGGCTGAAGTCAGCGGCGGCTGAGACCGAGGGGCCTGGTGAACACCTGCTCCCGCTCGGTCGCCTCGGTCAGGTCGTGCCGACGCGCGACGAGGAGCGACTGCACGTCGATGTGCCCGACCACGTCGCCGGTCTCGTCGAGCACGGCCGCGCCGTCGTGGCCGTGCTCGGCGAAGACGTAGGCGACGTGGCGCAGCGTGTCCCGCTCGCCCACGACGTGGTGGCCGCCGTCGGTCGCGAGCCCGCGCGCCACGGCCATCGCCTCCGGAGTCGTGCTCATGACCTCGGACGCGAAGAACGTCTCGAGCGGGTCGGTGCTGTAGTCGCGGGTGAGGTGCAGGCCGCGGCGGGCGATCTTCTCCGTGAGTACGGAGCGCTGGAGGACGAGGACCGACACGGCATACGCCGTCGACGACGCGATGAGCAGGGGCAGCATGGCGTCCCACGCGTGCGTGAGCTCGAGGGTGAAGACGACGCCGGTGAGCGGCGAGCGCATCACCCCGCCGACGACCGCGGCGAGGCCGAGCATGGCCCAGAAGCCCGGGAAGACGTCGGGCAGGACGAGACCCAGCGCGGCCCCGAGGGCGCCGCCGATCATGAAGATCGGTGCGAGCACGCCACCGGAGGTGCCCGACCCGAGCGACAGTGACCAGATGAGCGTCTTGACCACGAGGATGCCGACGATGAGCCCGGTCGTGGCGTGCCCGGTGAGCAGCTGGTCGATGACGTCGTAGCCGACGCCGAGCGCGCGCGGCTCGACGAGGCCGCCCAGGCCGATGACGAGGCCACCGATGGCGGGCCACCACATCCAGTGCATCGGCAGCCGCCGGAACAGGTCCTCGGCGAAGTAGACGAGCCACGTCGCGCCGAGAGCCACGAAGGCGCCGCTCAGCCCGACGAGGACGCTGAGCGTCTCGGCGGTCCAGGCGATGTGCACGTCGGCGTGCGGCACGGGGAAGATCGCGCCGACGCCGATGAGCGGGCCGCGCACGACCGTGGCGACGGCCACCGCCGCGACGACCGGGACGAAGCTGCGCGGTCGCCACTCGAAGAGCAGCAGCTCGACGGCGAGGAGCACGGCGGCCAGCGGTGAGTTGAAGGTGGCGGCCATGCCGGCGGCCGCTCCCGCGACGAGCAGCGTCTTGCGCTCGTCGGCGGTCAGGCGCAGGTGCTGCGCAAGGATCGATCCGATGGCGCCGCCGGTCATGATGATCGGGCCCTCGGCGCCGAACGGGCCGCCGGAGCCGATGCTGATCGCGGCCGAGATGGGCTTGAGCACGGCGACCTTGGGCTCGATGCGGCTGCCGCCGATGAGGATCGACTCGATCGCCTCCGGCATGCCGTGCCCGCGGATCTTCTCCGAGCCGTAGCGCGCCATGAGGCCGATCACGAGGCCTCCGACGACGGGCGCGAGGAGCACCAGCAACCACGGGTGGTGCGTCGCTCCCGGTGCGATCAGCGAGGTCTCGAACCGCTGGTAGAAGACGAGGTTCGTCGTCAGGCCGATGAGCCCCAGCAGCACGTAGGCCGCGGCCGCACCGAGCGCTCCCACCGGCAGCGCCCACGCGGCGATGAGCAGCATGCGCGGATGGACGTTGAAGTCCCCGAGCTCCACCCGCTTGGCCCCGCTCACAGCGGCACCGGCCCGGTGAGGTCGTGGTGCCGCTGCTGCAGGGCGTGGTGCAGCACGTTGAGGCTGTCGGTGAGCGAGCCGAGGGCCGCGGCGTCCAGGCTGTGCAGGGCGCGGGTCAGCTCACGCGAGCGCCACGCCAGCACGGCCTCGATGACGTCCCCGCCGTGCTCGGTCAGATCGAGGAGCACCCGGCTGCGGCTGTCCGGGTCACCGGCCCGGGTGACGTGTCCGGAGGCCACGAGCCGGTCGGCCAGGCGCGTCACGGACGAGCCGCTCACCCCGAGCACGTGGGCGAGGTCGGTGCAGGACGACCGGCCCTCGTCGCGCAGCGCGAACAGTAGCCGCATCTGGGGCAGTGACACCTCCCCCACCTCGTCGACGCTGCGCACGGCGAGGCCGAGCAGGTCGCGGGTCACCACCTGCAGGGCATCGACCGCGGTCGGGAAGGATCGGCGCGTTTGCATGCGACAAGTCTTGCATGCGACAAGTGATCGCCCGAAAGTCGACCGAACCCCGGACTGCCTGGACACCCGCCACTCGGCGCACTCCAGGAACCGCGTCGCCACGGGACCATCGCCTCTTGCACGCCCCCACCCCCGTCGGCCTAGCGTCGAAGTGGTGGGAAGGAGGTGATGACAATGGCAACGCTGACACGAAGCATCACGATCCACGCCCCGGTCTCGACGGTGTTCGCCCTCGCGGCGGACATCAGCAAGCTGTGGAGGGCGGAGGACGTCGCCCTGGCAGAGGTGGACATCAAGCCGGAGGGCGTCGGCACGTCGGCACGGATGTTCTCGCACGTGCTCGGCTTCCACATCGAAGGCGGTCTGGAGTACACCGAGTTCGTCCCGCAGGAACGGATCGTCGCCCAGGTGCACTTCTTCGCCGAGAAGCCGACGTGGACGTTCACGTTCCACGAGGCCGACGGCGGTGGCACCACGGTGACCGCCGTGGGCGAGTGGGTGATGAAGGTCCCGGTCGTGGGCAAGCCCGTCGAGCAGATGATGGTCAAGGGACACGAGTCCTTCCTCGAAGGCATGCTCGCCCACCTGAAGACCGAGGCCGAGGCCCAGGTGATGGCCTGAGGGCCAGCAGCCCCACGGCCTCGCGGTCACCGGCCAGCCGGCGACACGGCATACAAAAAGTGATCCCCCGACCGCACGGTCGGGGGATCACTAGGGACGGAGTCCCTGAAGACTGTCGTGGGTCAGATGCCCTTGACCTTCTCCGCCTGCGGACCCTTGGGGCCCTGCGTGACGTCGAACTCGACCTTCTGGCCCTCCTGGAGCTCGCGGTAGCCGCTGCTCTCGATGGCCGAGTAGTGAACGAAGACATCGGCGCCGCCGCCGTCCTGCTCAATGAAGCCGAAGCCCTTTTCGCTGTTGAACCACTTCACGGTGCCTGTTGCCACTGGTGTTGCCTCTTCTTGTCTTGCGAGGCCTCCCGTGTGGAGACCTCGGCCTGCCGAGGGTCACGACGAGCGCGACCACACGAGTTCCGTGCGGCGACTCAGTCGTGCCGGGCCCGTGATGCGTGGACCCGGACGGCAGCTGGGCTAGACGGTAGCAGTCATAGGCCCTCCGTCTCGGTCTCTCTCACATGCTTCCTGAAAGGCGAGACCTCTCTCACCCTCGCTCAGGCGCCGGACCCGGTCGTCGGGGCCTGCTCCAGTGAGCGCTTGAGGGACGCGAGGGTGCGGTCGCGCTCCCGGTCGGCCATCCACCGGGCGGCCGGCCTGAAGAGCCGCATCACGCCGTAGAGCTCGCCGACCGCGGTGTGGTGGACCACCGTTTCGTCGCCGTCCTCTTCCAGCACGTAGGCGGGCTCGGCTCGGGTCAGCGCGACGCCGAACCAGCTGAGCGTCTCGCTGAACGCGATCCGCGTAGGCGGGACGAGCTCGACGACGCGGCCCTCGAAGCGGCCCATCCTCGTCAGGTCGAGGTAGGTCGTGCCCTCGCGGACCGGCAGCTCCGACACGGACTCGCACCGTCGGAACAGCCCGTCGCGGTGCATCCACTGCCGGTAGGCCGGCAGGTCCGCCAGCCGCTCGAAGACCTCACGGGCCGGTCGCCGGACCACCGTCCGCGACTCGAACCGGACCACGCTCGCCGCCATCGCCGCCTCCTGGTCGCCCTCGTCCCCGGCAGCATCGTGCTGCGTCGGGTCGACCCTTCAACGCTAGGCACCGCGAGGCCGGTGCGGAGCGGAATCGCGCTCAGTCGAGGCAGAACTCGTTGCCCTCGACGTCCTGCATGACGAGGCACGACTCGTTGACGCCGTCGGCGACGAGCAGCCGCACGCGCGTCGCGCCGAGCTCGAGCAGCCGCGCGCACTCCGACTCGAGCGCGGCCAGGCGCTCCTCGCCGACGAGGGCGGTGCCCACCCGCACGTCGAGGTGCAGCCGGTTCTTGGCGACCTTGCCCTCGGGTACGCGCTGGAAGTAGAGCCGCGGCCCGACCCCCGTCGGGTCGACGCACGCGAACGCCCGCCCGTGCTCCTCGGTCGGCAGGGTTGCCTCGAACTCCTCCCACGAGCCGAAACCCTCGGGCGGCGGCGGAACGACGTAGCCGAGCACCTCGCACCAGAAGCGGGCGACGCGCTCCGGCTCGGCACAGTCGAACGTGACCTGGAACTGCTTCACCGATCCCATGCCGCACACCCTAGGAGCGCCCCGCGGTCGTCGCCACGCAGTTCGCGAGGCCGTCGCGGCCGCACGCCGAGCACCACGCGTGCGACAGCGTTCTCAGCGGTCGTATGCCGTCAGGGCCGTCGTGAGGTCGGCCCTCCTCGTGAGCCACTCGGCGAAGGCATCCCCCTGCGCGTCGGTCCAGAGGCTCGCCGGCGAGGCCGCGAGGAAGTCCGTGAGCACCGTCTCGGTCTGCTCACGGCCCAGGACGGTCAGGAGCCGGCCGAGGACGTCGGGGTGGGTGCGCACGAGGAGCGAGAGGCGCGCCTCGTCGGTCAGGGCGCGCATCAGCGTCGCGCCCGAGTCGGGCGTCGATAGCTCGTCCGACGAGCGGGTCGTGTAGGCGACGAGCTCCGCCTCGCGCTCCGCGGTGCCGACCTGCGCTGCTCCGGCCGGGCCGTGGTCACCGAGCGGCACACGCACGGGGGCGGCGTGCCGGGGCGGCGCGGCGACCGCAGGCCCGTCGACGATGCGGTGCATGGCCGTCAGGACCTCGCGCAGCCCGGCCACGCCCTGCTCGGCCAGCGACGCCGGCACGGCCTCGTAGATGACGGCGCGGACCCGGGGCAGCGTCGGCACCACGCGGGCCGCGAGCGCGAGCAGCTCTGGCTCGATCGGACCGACGTGGGCGTCGAGGTAGTAGCCGTCGGTCTCGAAGCCGCCGGCCAGGTGCACCTCCCACACACGCTCGAGCGGGATGAGCGAGAGGAACTCCTCGACGCTCTGGCGGCCGTTGCGCTCGTTGGTCCAGATGTTGTGCAGGTCGAGCAGGATGCCGCAGTCGGCGCCCTCGGCGATGGCCGCGACGTACTCCCCGTCGCTGAGGTCTCCGGGCACGGGCTGGAGGTAGTTCGTCGGGGTCTCGACGAGGAAGGGCCGGTCGTGGGCGTCCTGGTAGGCATGGATGTGACGCACCGCGGCCGCCACAGCCTCCGGCGTCTGCACGGGCGGCAGCAGGAAGCCGGCGTGCGCGTCGCCGGCGACGTTGAAGGCCAGGTGCTCGCTCCAGTGGACGGCGTCGAGGTCACGCGCCGACGCGGCCGAGGCGAGGACGCCCTCCGGGTCGGGGGCGGTCATGCCGCCGACGGGGTAGCCCACGCCGTGGGCGAGCAGCGGGCGTCCGCACGATCGGAGCCACGCCAGGGGCTCGGGCGAGATCACCTTCCCGCCGCCGAAACGGGTCTCCCAGAGGGTCTGCGGCTCGACCTCGACGACGTCGACGAGGCCCTCGATGCCGTCCCACAGCTGGTCCAGCGATCCGAGTGCGATGACTCCGACGCCGAGGTCGAGCCGCGTCCAGCTCATGACACGTCGCCCCTTCAGCCCACGCGGAGCTGGGGGCCGGCGAGCACCGGCTGCAGCTCGAGGTCGGGCGTGACGACGAACTCCTCGAAGCGGCGCCAGTCGATCTGGATGCCGGAGTTGCAGCTGCCGCAACCGAACCGGTCGAAGATGCTGGCCTGGACCTTCTGGAAGGTCTCGAGGTTGCCGAGGATGTTGCCCGGCACGTGGACGGTCACTGACAGCTCGCGCGGCGGGAGCGGCTGCGGGTTGAGGTCGGCCATGAGGGTGGTCCTTTCCGATCAGGATCCGGTCGCGGCGGACTGCCGCCACCTGACCCCTCAGAGCCGGCCGGCCCCACGGCTGATACCGAATCGGGACACACTCGACAACGGCGGCGCCTCGTATCAGGTGCCGCCGCCCGCGGCTCTGTCCTTCACGCACCCAGTGGAGGAGGCACAGCCGTGGCCATCATGGAGCTCGTCACGAGCTACAACGTCCGCGTGAGCCAGTCGAACCTGACCGCGGCGACGCGAGAGGTCCAGCTCCGGCTGGAGTTCGGCTCGACCGTCAGCATCTTCTTCGCCCCGGTCCGTCCGAGCGTCTGGCTCAGCTTCCCGGCGCCGAAGGTCATCGAGATCTGGATGACACAGGACCAGTTCGTCGACGTGCACCGGATCCTGCAGACCGAGGACCCCGTCTACTGCACGGCCCTCGACCTGTTCGGCCTCCAGGTCGGCTCGGTGCACACCGAGCTCGACCTCAGCCTCGGCGAGCCCACGGGTGAGGGCTACCGGGACGCCAGCCTCGAGGCCCTCGTCGTCCGCGCGCGACAGGCCGCCGGCTCCGAGGGTTAGCAGCGCACCCGGTCAGGCGCGCAGCACCTTGGCCATCGCCCTGCCCTTGGCCAGCTCGTCGACGAGCTTGTCGAGGTAGCGGATCTTCTGCATGAGCGGGTCCTCGACGTCCTCGACGCGCACGCCGCAGACGGTGCCCGTGATCGCCGACGCGTTCGGGTTGAGGTGCGCCTGCGCGAAGAAGTCCTCGAAGGTCGTCCCGGCGGCGAGGTGCGCGTCCAGCGCCTTCGCGTCGTAGCCGGTCAGCCACTCGATGGCCTCGTCGAGCTCGGCCTTGGACCGGCCCTTGCGCTCGACCTTGGTGACGTAGTGCGGATAGACCGACGCGACGGAGGTGGTGAAGATCCGGTGCCCCATGTCTCGAGGGTAGCCACGAGCGGTGACGGTGGGCCCGTCTCAGCCGATTCTCGGTGGCCGGGGCAGCGCACCTCGGGCACGATCGGGAGCCCCACCCACCGGCCAGATGGGTCCCTCGCATGCGCGCCGCCCCCACCGTCCGTCCGCTCGACCTCGACGACGACGCCGAGCTCGCGGCCGCGTATGCCGTCGAGTCGGCGGCGACGAGCGACGTCCGCCCCGGGTGGGTGCCACTGGGCGAGGCCGCCCGCCTGGCGGGCTGGCAGGCCGACGACGGTTGGGCACGCCACCTCGTCGGGGCCTTCGACGGGGCCGAGCTCGTCGGCGTCGCCTCGGCCCAGACGAGCCGCGACACCCCCGACACGTGCTGGGTCGACGTCGCCGTCCACCCGCGCTCGCGACGAATAGGCTTGGGTATGCGTCTTGCTCGCGCCGTCGAGCAGAGCGCACCTTCCGCTGTGACCCGTTTCGTCGCCGGCGCCCACCGACCCACGACCGCTGCGGTCGACGCGCTCGTCGACGGGTTCGCCCGGCGCCTCGGCTACACCATCGCAACGACCGAGACCGTCGTCGAGCTCGACCTGGGGCACGCCGACCTGTCGGACGACGCGACCCGCCACCACACGGCATACGCCATCTCGACGCACGTCGACGGCGTCCCGGGGGAGCTACGCGAGCAGGTCGGCGTGCTCAAGGGGCTCGTCGACGCTGAGGCGCCCAACGGCGAGCTCGACTGGCAGCCGACGCCCGTGGGCGTGGAGGAGTACACCGACGAGATCGCCCTCTGGCAGCGACAGGGACGCACCGCGATCGAGTCCGTCGCGGTCGACGCCCACGGCTCGGTCGTCGCGTGGACGTGCCTCGTCGTGGCCGCCGACCCGGCGCGGCCGGCGCAGGTCGAGGGGACGCTCGTGCTCGTCGGGCACCGCGGTCACGGCCTCGGCCGGGCGGTCAAGGTCGCGTCGCTGCGCGCCGCGCGAGAGCACGGGGGTGCGTCCCGCGTGCGGACGAGCAGCGACGACGCGAACGTGTGGATGCGCGCCGTCAATGCCGGTCTCGGCTTCGTCCCCGTCGAGTCCGAGGTGATCCTGCACCGGCGCCGGTAATCCCCGCCCCTACGGACGCCGATCGTCCGGGACCGGCCCTACCGTCGAGCCATGACCATCGCTCGCTACCCCAGCTTCGTCATCGACTGCCCCGACGCGGAGGCACTCGCCACCTTCTACGGCACCCTGCTCGGCTGGAACGTCAAGGCCTCCGACGGGTGGGGGGAGATCCGCGACGAGAGCGGGCAGCAGTGCATCTGCTTCCAGCAGGTCGAGGACTACACGCCGCCCCAGTGGCCCGGCCAGCAGGTGCCGCAGCAGATGCACCTCGACGTCATGGTCCGGGACCTCGACGAGGCCGAGCCGGAGGTGCTCGCCATCGGTGCGACCAGGCACGAGCACCAGCCGGGCACGTCGTTCCGCGTCTTCCTCGACCCCGCCGGCCACCCCTTCTGCCTCTGCGTCGACTGACCCCCTGCACCCGTTCGAGGTGGACGCGCGGCAGAACCTGCGGCGCGTCCACCTCGAACGGGTGCGACGTCAGGCGATGAGGTGCTCGAGCGCGAGCTGGTTGAGGCGGACGAAGCCGTAGTCGCGCTCGGCCGCCTTCTCGGGGTCGAAGCCGTCGTCGGTGGCCAGCAGGTCCTCGACGGACTCGCCCGCGCCCAGGGTCGGCTCGGCGAGGTCGAGCACCCCGGCATACGCCCACGCCTCGGCGGTGCGCGGGTCGGCCCGGAAGGCAGCCGCCTTGTCGGCGAGCATGAGGTACATCGCCATGTTGGCCTTCGCCGACTCCCACACGCCGTCCATGAACTCGGTGCGCGACGGCTTGTAGTCGAAGTGGCGCGGGCCCGTGTAGCGCGGACCGTCCGGAATGCCCGGGAAGCCGTTCTCGAGCAGGTCGACGGTGAAGAACGCCGACGTCAGGTCGCCGTGGCCGAAGACGAGGTCCTGGTCGTACTTGATGCCCCGCTGGCCGTTGAGGTCGATGTGGAAGAGCTTGTCGCTCCACAGGGCCTGGCCGAGCGCGTGTGTGTAGTTCAGGCCCGCCATCTGCTCGTGGCCGGTCTCGGGGTTGAGGCCGACGATGTCACCGTGCTCGAGCTCGGCGATGAGGGCGAGCGCGTGCCCCACGGTCGGCAGCAGGATGTCGCCGCGCGGCTCGTTCGGCTTGGGCTCCAAGGCGATCCGCAGGCCGTAGCCCTTGTCCTTGATGTAGCCGGCGACGGTGTCGAGGCCCTCCTTGTAGCGGTCGAAGGCGGCGTGCAGGTCCTTCGAACCGTCGTACTCGCTGCCCTCGCGACCGCCCCACATGACGAAGGTCGAGGCGTCCATCTCAGCGGCGAGGTCGACGGCCCGCAGCACCTTGCGCAGGCCGAAGCGGCGCACGGAGCGGTCGTTGGCCGTGAGGCCGCCGTCCTTGAACACCGGGTGGCTGAAGGTGTTGGTCGTGACCATCTCGATGGTCAGCCCGGCCCGGTCGGTGGCGTCCTTGAGCTGACCGCAGATGCGCGCCCTGGTCGCGTCGTCGGCGTCGAAGGGGAAGACGTCGTTGTCGTGGAAGGTAATGCCCCAGGCCCCGAGCTCGGCGAGCCGGTCGGAGTACTCCCACGGGTCGAGGACGGGGCGCGTCGGGCCGCCGAACGGGTCGGTCCCGGTCCAGCCGACGGTCCACAGGCCGAAGGAGAACTTGTCGTCGGGGGTGGGCTGGCGCGTCATTGCGACTCCTCGTCGATGGGGTTTGTTTTGTCATGCAACTTAACCTCACGACCAACTAGGGTCAAGGCATGGCCAAGCTGCGCCAGGCGAGCCTGCGCCACGCGAACCTCGCCCTCGTCGTCCGCACCGTCCTCGGCGCGGACGTCCCGCCGTCACGTGCCGACGTCGCCGCGGCCACGTCCCTGACCCGCTCGACGGTGTCGCGCCTCGTCGACGAGCTCGTCGCCGGCGGGCTGCTCGAGGAGGTCGGGTCGGCGACTGCCGGCACGGCAGACAGGCCCGGGAGAGTCGGGATCGTCGACGGGTCAGACGGTGCGGGTCGTCAGGGGCGACCCGGCCGTCCGGCCACGCCGCTCGTGGCGTCGAGGGGACGCTTCGCCGCCCTCGGGCTCCAGGTCGGCGTCGGCCATCTCGCGGCCCGACTCGTCGACCTCTCGGGAACCGTGCTCGCCGAGCAGCGCGTGACGGCCGACCTGAGCGGGACGCGACCGAATGACGCCTTCCGGCGTCTGTGCACGCTCGCGCGGCACGTACTCGACGCCGTCCCCGACGGGTGTCGCGTCGTGGGGGCCGGTCTGGCCCTGCCCGGCATCGTCGACGTGGTCGACGGGCGCCTGCTCAGTGCCCCGAACCTCGGCTGGGAGGACGTGCGGCCCGCGCCGGCTCTCGAGCAGGCCCTGGGTGACCTGCCGCTGCGGGTGGGCAACGAGGCGGACCTGTCGGCGTACGGCTACGCCCATCCGGCGCCCGGGAAGGACCGCGGGCCGCAGGACTTCATCTACCTCAGCGGGGAGGTGGGCATCGGTGGCGCAGTCGTCGTCGGCGGAGAGCTCGTGACCGGCCGCCACGGATGGGCCGGGGAGATCGGGCACGTCTGCGTCGACCCGGACGGTCCCGCCTGCCGCTGTGGATCGACGGGGTGCCTCGAGCAGTATGCCGGCCGCGTCGCCCTGCTGTCGGCCGCGGGACTCGACGCGGGCGCGTCGCCGGTGGAGCTCCTGGGGCGCGTCCGCGAGGGTGACGCCGTGGCTTCAGACGCTGTCCGCGCCGCCGTGCGAGCCCTGGGGATCGCACTGGCCGGGGTCGTCAACGTGCTCGACCTCCCGACCGTCGTCCTCGGCGGTCACCTGGCACAGGTCGGCGAGCTACTCGCCCCGGACGTCGAGGCTGCCCTCGGCCGGCGCGTGCTGTCGGCGCACTGGGTGACACCCCGCGTCGACATCGCCCCGGACGACCCGGCTGCGGGCGCGACAGGTGCGGCACTGCTCGCCCTCGAGGGGCTCGTGCGCCATCCGGCCGAGGTCATCTCCCTCTGAAACGAAGAAGATTGACCGCGGAAATGGGCGCAGAAATGCGACAACCCCGCCGGTTGCCCGGCGGGGTTGTCGTGAATGTGTGTCCGGCTGCGTCCTACTCTCCCACACCGTCACCAGTGCAGTACCATCGGCGCTGAAGGGCTTAGCTTCCGGGTTCGGAATGGAGCCGGGCGTTTCCCCTTCG
>NZ_BAAARE010000037.1:0-22586 GCF_039532035.1 Terrabacter carboxydivorans
ATCTGCTCAGCCCGGCGCAGCCGACGAATCTCTGCCCAGTCCTCCACACTGATCACCCTCCACAGGCTCACGGAGGGGGTCCGTTTTCACCCGTCGATCAGGGGTCAGTTTTCACCCGACGCTGACAGATGCTTAGGCCCTGAGGGCCTCCTGTGCGTTGCGATACGTGATGGTGGCCAGCCAAGACAGCGCAGAGCCGGTGCTGGCGTCGAAGCTCGACGCGGTAAGCCAGATCCTGGCGTAGGTGTTCTGGGTGCACTGTTCGGCGCGTTTCCGATCGCGCAACACCAGCAGGCCGAGGCGGAAAAGGATCGCCGCTGTGGCGTCGTACAGGGCGGCGAAGGCCTCGCGGTTGCCGACGGCGCAGGACTCCAGAAGCCGGGCCAGGTCGCGGTTGTTGCAGCGCTCTCGGTCGAGCCGATCCACCTCCACGTCTCCTCCGCTCCCGCTCGTGCCATGAGTCCGAGTACAAGCTCTCACCCTCATGTACCCCACCGTGAGGAAGCCACACCCAAGCCAGCGACGGTCGGCATCACCATGGTGTGGCCACTGCCCGGCAGGCGGCAGGTAGGGAGCACTGCTGGAACCGACGGCCACCGTGTGCGGGCGCGAGAGCCGGCGACGCTTCCTCGCGTCGAGATTCGGGTATGCGCTCGAAGACAGGAAGTCCCGACACGATGACCCGACAGGTTGCGCCATGGCCCTGACCGCTCTTGCCCTGAACTGCACCTTGAGCCCGGCTCCGGCCGAGTCGAGCACCGAGCTGCTCGCCCAGCAGGTGCTCGACGCTCTCGCTGAGTACGACGTGACCGGGTCGATGGTCCGGGTCGTCGACCACGACGTCAGGCCGGGGGTGGCCCTAGACATGGGTGAGGGCGACGCGTGGCCGGGCATCCGCGAGCAGATCATGGCCGCCGACATCTTCGTCCTGGCCACCCCGACCTGGCTCGGGCAGCACAGCAGCGTCTGCCAGCGCGTCCTCGAGCGCCTCGACGCCGAGCTGTCCGAGAAGGACGAGCAACGGCGCCTTCGCACCTACGGCAAGGTTGCGGTCGTGGTCGTCGTCGGCAACGAGGACGGCGCGCACCACATCAGCGCCATCTGCTTCCAGGCCCTCAACGACGTCGGCTTTAGTATCCCGGCCAGCGGTGTGACCTACTGGAACGGGGAGGCCATGCACGGCACCGACTACAAGGACCTCCCGCAGACTCCTGAAACCGTGGCGAGCACCACGCGTACCGTGGCCGCGAACGCCGCCCACCTCGCCGGGCTCCTCGCTGAGAACCTGTACCCCGCAACGGGCCAAGACTGAGCCTGGTTCAATGGGCAAGGGATTCGGCCTGGATTGGTTCCAGCGGATGCCTGGGTCGGGGAGGTCCTCGGCAGCTCGGGGAGAAATTCCGACGCCCACCCGCGCGGTCGTAGGGGCCGGCCGGTCGACTCACAGAGCCGCAAGCGCCAGCTCCGGAACCGCAGGGCAGTCGGTCGCCCCCCCCTGAGCGACTACCGTCCCGCCTCCCCGCGATGGTCCCGCCCCGTACGTTTTGAGGTGTGCGGGGGCGTCTCACTATTGCCGGTAAAGCGCGGGAGGGGCTCTTGATTGGGCAGCTCTGCAACGCCGAACATCGCCCTGACGGGTCTACCGTGATTGACGGGCTGCCCGGCGTCCTTGCCCGGGATCCGGGTGATGTGTCGCCTTCGGCGCGACGCAGGCGACGTCTCCACCCCACCCCCGGAGGCGCCGCCGCCTCGCACCCCCTTGGATGTTCCCTATAAGCCACGCTGCCACTCCGGGCGCAATGGACGTCACCTTGATGACATGCGGAGGATGACATGCGGAGGATCGTCAAGCGTCGCGAGCACGGTCAGCTCGTGGCCTGCTGAAAGTGCGCAGGGTCCACTCCTGCACGATGCCGCCCGAGTAGGGCTGAATGCCCACGATGACGCTGAGGCTGTCGTCTTGCCGACTGATGATCGTCCCCACCACGGCCATGGCGGCCACGAGGGGCCAGCATGACGCGTTTCGCATCCCCGGCATGCAGACGGAGAGCGATGGTTTCTCAGGGCATCTCGGGCACGGGACCTGGGTCGGCCGTCAGTTCAGCGCAGACGGTGCACACCCTGAACGTGTTACCCGTCGGAGGCCACGCGATGGCCGGACTCAGGCGACGGACCGCCGCACTGCCGCAGGCGGCGCCGTCCAGCGACACGGCATGCAGGACGGCTCCCGGCCTAGGCACGATCCTCGGGGACGGCGCGACACGTCTCCCGACCCTCAGCGCGCGGGAGCGTTCTCTTGCGACTGACTCGGCCCCGCAGACCCACTCCACGACGCCAACCTATCCCTCGTTGGCGTCATCATGATCGTGAGGACGTCAGGCGACGACTGCTGGAGGCGGGCGACCACGAAATGTCGGTCACCAGCAAGGCGCCGCTGGCCCAGGGCAAGCAGTCCCACTCCCTCGGACCGTCACGATGACGCCCGTCAACAGAGCGGCATAGGTTGGTGCACCTTGGAAAACGGGGCGCCTCTTGCCGGAGTGGACGACGGGGTACCGAGCGTGTTGAAGGTCGAGTGGGACCAGCAAACGCTCGCGAGCCCGATCGAGCCCCACTCCGCTGGGCGCGGCTTGTGTAGCGCCTTGATTGTCCTGCTTCAGCCGGAGGCCGACTCCGGCCATTGCGTCTCAGCCTTCGCCGTGCTGCCCGCGTCGGCAGTGTCCAGACGCAAACTCGGGGGCATCGCGAGACAGCCAGCCCGGTCGATTCTGCGGCGGCGCTGGAGTTCAGCGAGGATCAATCGTTCGCGGCGCTCAAGCTCGACACGGCGACTCGCCTGCTTGGGTACTGTGCCGAAACGCGAATCCGCTGGCTCAGCATCGACGCAGTCCTGTAGCCACACCAGCTCCCCAAGAAGGTCGCGGATCGACATCCTCTCGAGATCGTTGCTCGTACAGGACCGAGGAGGTGTCTCCATCGACATGCTCCTTAACGCTTGTTCTGGAGGCCGATGGAACCCTAGGGGCCATCTTCCCTGGCATCGTGCGCCACCCAGCTCGGCGATGACGTTTTGACCGGCACTGGGAGCCGACCTTGGCTACTCGGACTCCAAGATCTCCTTCGCCGTGTCGAGTGAGGCCATCTCACCGTCCATCGACTTTTGAACCTGCCCGGACATCAGCAACTTCGTGATTCCACCGAGGTCGGCCGAGAGCGAGAACGTGACCGAGGTGGCATCCGGTCCCGCGCCCCTGAACAGGTACTCCCCTCGCGGACGAGCAGGTCCGGCGACAACGATGAACATGTAGTGCGACGAGGGCGAGTAGTCGGTCACTTCGATGTCGGCGTCAATGGCACGACCGCCCGGTCCGGAGATGACCTGTCGGATCCGGGCGCCCGTACGCATCTCGGCTGGATCCTGGATCTCTTTTACGTGGGGTCGCCATCGCAAGTCGTTCGAGGGCGTGGAGAAGAACGAGAAGACGGGTTCTAGGGGCCGGCCGATGATGATGGTTCTCTGCGCTGCCGGCATACCACTCCTTCAAAGGACCCTTCCCCTGCGTGATTCTCCCGCCGCTGTGACATTGTCCGCAAGGTGCATCAGAGGCGGTGGAGGTTTGTCCTGCGACGTCACGAGGGGCGATCTTGCGGCCATGCGGGGCGGGGGAGGGCTCGGTGCGGCGGCCTCATGTGTTCAGGTGACCGTCGCCCGGATGTCTGATCCACGCGGGTCAGGCGCCCCGCAGGCCAACCACGGTTCTGGGCGAGTTCTCCGGCGCGAGCCACATGGCCACCGATTCTCAGCGTTTGACCAGTTAGGTCAGGCGAACCTAACTTACGAGCTGCTCATCGGATCGTTGAAGGAGTTGTCGTGGGACTTGGCCGCACCCTGGTGCTCGGCTTTATCGCGGGTGCCACCATCGTGCTGGGCCTGCCAGTAGGCCGGTTGCGGCGCCCGGCGCCCGGCCTGCGGGCGGTGCTCAACGCCACTGCGGTGGGAGTGCTGCTCTTCCTCGTGTGGGATGTCCTGACCCACGCCTGGGAGCCGATCGATGCTGCACTGGGCGCCGTGCGGGACGGCGGTGGTAGCACGTCCGCTGTTCTCGGCTACGGGGCGCTCTTCGTCGGAGGACTGGGTGCTGGCCTGTTGTCCCTGGTGGCCTACGAAGGGTGGATTGGCCGGGTCACCGCACGGGCCGCCCTGAGCCCGTCGGCTAACGCCCCAGCGGGTCTTCGCGTCGAAATGTCCGAGCGACGCAGGCCGACCGGGGTCGCGTCGTGGTCCGTGGCTCGACGGCTGGCTCTGCTCATTGCCGTGGGCATAGGACTGCACAACTTCGCCGAGGGTTTGGCCATCGGTCAGTCGGCCGCTCGGGGTGAGATCGCCCTCGCCACCTTGCTCGTCGTCGGTTTCGCCCTGCACAACGCCACCGAGGGGTTCGGCATCACGGCGCCGCTGGCCGGGGACCTGGATCCTGACGGTTCCCCGCGGCGCCCGTCGTGGGCATTCTTGCTTGGCCTCGGCCTTATTGGCGGCGGCCCGACGTTTCTGGGCGCGGCTGTCGGTCATGGGTTCACCAGCGAGCCGCTCAGCATCGTGTTCCTCACGCTTGCCGCCGGCTCGATCCTCTACGTCGTCACGCAGTTGCTCGGGGTGGCCGCCCGCGCCAAGCGACCCGACCTGCTCGCCTACGGCCTGCTCCTGGGCATGGTCGCGGGGTTCGCCACCGACGCTATCGTCACGGCAGGGGGTGCCTGAGCATGGGCACAGAGGGCGGAGTCAGCGGCCTGGAATGACGTCTGCCAGGGTTTTGCCGTGCTCAAAGGACTGAGTCTTGCTCAGCCAGTACTGGCGGGGCCGACCGGGCGGGGCGCCCTCCCGCTCGGGCGCGCCGACCAGGGTGTGGCTACGAGAGCGCCACGCCAATCTGTCGCGGCCAGAACAGCGGTCGTGCACCCGATCGCGCGCAACTTCCCGCTCTATGACCACGGCAACGGACTCCCGGAACCGGCACAGGCCGGAATCTGCAGTGCCGAATTGGATCGGCGGGCCTCTGGGGGAAGGGACCGGCCATGGCACTCGGTGGAAACGACTGACATGCGAGGGAAGTACCTACCTGTCGATTCCCGGCTGCACCCAGCGGCACCACACCGGAAACGTCGCGGGGCGCACGCGAGACGAGTCTCGCCGGGGCATGGGCGTGCCCGACGAGACAGGGGAGCATCGGCGGGCACGCGAGATCCACCCTGCCCTCGCAGGTTGGGCAGACACTGTGCCTCGTCTGAGAAACCCTGTCATGATCCGGCTCCCAGCTCGTCTACACAGTGACGACGGAATGACCCCCAAGTTGCCGTTGTCGCGGGGTCTCGGGCTGCTCATGGAGGGGGGCCCGGGGCCCCACCCGTCGACGCGACGGGCGTGGCGGGACGCTGTGCGACGGGAGCACATGCCGCTGCATCGCCTCCGGTTAGCGGTCGCTTTCGACCTGCACCCTCGCGAAGCCGAGTCGAGCTCCGCGAGGTCGTGGGCGATGAGCTCGAGCTGCCCAGCGGCCGGCCAGCCAATCGTCGGTCCCGAGATGGGGATGATCCACGGCGCCACGTCTAGGGGACCTCACTGACGGAGGCGAACCCGGCCAGCCACGTCGTCTGGGGGTGCCCGACCACTCGTAGGTTACGTGGGTCTCGCCTGCGGTCAGGGTTCATGGCTCGTTCACCTGCTCGCGGGCTCCTGGGTGCCGTGCCCGGTCAGAGTGGCTGGCATGTCACTGGCGCGCATCGCAAACCGGTCCCTGTCGACACCTATGGCGGCGTTGGGTGCCGCCATGGTCATCACGGTGAGCTGCTTGACGGCCGCGTCCACGCACGCGGCACCGCTGTCGATGGGTCACACGGGGTATGCCGCGTCGGCCGCGCTGCCGCTGGGGCCTGCCGGTCTCCCCGAGACGCGTACGACGACGACCGTCGAGCCCGGCGTGACGATGACGCGCATCGTGCGCGGTGCCATCGACCCGAGCACGCCGTGGGTCGTCGAGCTCAGCATTCCCTCCAGCCGCACCAGCCCCGACCCGGACGCGCCCCCACGAGTGGTCCAGGACCAGGGCAGCGCCGACGACCTGGTTCGCCGCCTGACGGCTGCGAACTTCGGCGCACAGAGCCAACCGGTGCGCCAGCCAGCCGTCGCCGACGTCCCCGCCGGCGTCATCGGGTACCGAGTCCGGACAACGTCCACCTTCCCGTCCCAGGCCGACGCCACGGCATACGTCACCCGACTGAAGGCCGCGGGATTCGCGGCCCGCACCTGGTACGCCGGGTGGGACGGGGCCAGCATGGCCAAGGGCCAGTGGAGCATCAACGTACTGACCATCGACCCGCGGGAGTTCCGCGGGCACCTCGGTGCGACCTTCGGCCCGGACCTCGTGGACCGCGAGACCACCACGGCGCTCGGTGTGTACGCCCACGCCAAGGCTGCCGTCAACGGTGGCTTCTTCGTCCTCGACCCGAAAGCGGGCGCGCCCGGCGACCCGGCAGGGGCTGGCGTCTACGACGGCGCCCTGGAGTCCGAGACGGTCGCCGGTCGCCCGGTACTGGTTCTCGACGACCAGGCCCTTCACACACGCGTTGCCCGACCAGTGTGGAGCGGCACCCTGAGCGCGGGGTCCTCGAGCGTCGACGTGGACGGCATCAACCGAGTGCCGGGCCTGATCCGCAACTGTGGTGGGGATGCCGGCGACAAGCCCACCAACCGCGCCTTGCACGACACCACGTGCACGGACCCGAATGAGCTCGTCGCCTTCACCAACGCCTACGGTCCAGTCACTCCAGCCGGGGCCGGCAGCGAGGTCGTGCTCGACCGCACTGGCCGTGTCGTCCGCGTCGACGCCCAGCGAGGCACGATGCTCCTAGCGGGTCAGCGCTCAGTCCAGGCGATCGGGGACCTCACCTCAAGGCTGTCCGGGCTGCGCCCCGGGCAGATTGCGCGACTGGACCTTCGCCTCACAGAAGCCGGGCGAGCAAACCTGATCCGACCTGGGACCACCGTCGTCAACGGGGGACCGCAGCTGGTCCGCGACGGCGCCACATACATCACCCAGGGCGCGGACGGCATGGTCCACCCCACTGACCCGTCCTTCGCATACGGATGGGCGCTGCAACGCAACCCACGCACCTTCGCCGGTGCAGACGCTGCCGGTCGCACCCTGCTGGTCACCGTCGACGGCCGCCAGCCTGACCAGCTTGGGCTCTCCGTTCCCGAAGAAGCGCAGGTGGCGCGAGCGTTGGGCATGCGCGATGCGATGAACCTCGATGGTGGTGGCTCAACGGCCATGAGCATCGAAGGACGCCTTGTCACGCACCCTTCGGACGCCTCCGGAGAACGACCCGTCGGCGATGCGATCGTCATCCGCTAGTCAAGCCAGAAAGGCCCTGAATCGGGGTAGGGACTCGCGGCGGACGGCTCTGTCGCGATCACCCTATGCCGCCTGAACCAGCCCGAGGTGGACGTTCCGGGCCATCGGAGTTGCCCTTGGCGGACTGCGAGCCGTGGGGTGGGCAGCGCCGAGTCCGCTGCCGCCGGCAGCGGTACTCTCCGGGCCGTGTCCCAACAGCGCCGCGTGGCCCTCGTGCTCGTCCTCAACGTGTCGATGATTTGCGGGGCTGCTGGTTGCAGGCCTCTTCTCCCACTCCCTCAGCCTGATCGCCGAGGGTGGCGACTTCCTCGCGGACTCTCTCGCGCTGGGTTTGGGCCTGCTAGCCATCTACCTCAGGGACCACCACCGCAATGAGAGGGCCACGACCTGGGTCGCCCTCGTGAACGCGCTGTGGCTGCTGGCGCTCTCCGTCGGCGTGGCGATATCGGCCGCTTCGCGCCTCATCAGCGGCAGCCCGGAAGTACACGGACTCCCCGTGCTCGTCACCTCCGCGATTGCCGCCCTCGTCATGCTGTTTGCCGCGCTGATCCTCGGGGCTGACGCCGGCCGCGAAGACCTGCACATGCGCTCCATCCTCCTGGACACGATCGCCGACGGGGCGGCCGCTGCCGTCGTCGCTGCGGTCGGCGCCGTCCTTGCTGTCGTCAACCGCTGGTTCTGGCTCGACGCTGCTGCGGCTCTGCTGGTATCGGCCCTCATCGCCTTCGCAGCAGTGCGTCTCCTGCGGGATGTGATTCGGGCCCTGCGTGCAAGGACTGCGTATTTCCCTCAGGTCGACGACGACTGACCGTTCTCCCCAGCGCCTGGTGCCTCACTGCCAACGGCTGGCACACCAACCGAGACCGCGCAGGCCCAGCACTGGCCTACGCGCTGATGGGCCAGACCGCTTTGGACAGGACACTCGCAGGCCCACGTCTGTCATCGGCACGCCCGCGCTGTCCGCGGCATGATCGAATGTCCGTCCTCAACACGCCAAGAGCGGATGTGCTGGCCCCCTCTGCCAGACGGTGCGGCGCCGTGCCCAGAGACAGGCTCACTCGGCAGAAAGGCGTACTGCCCCGTCGGGTCTGTAGTGGTGAACGTTCTCCTGATGCGAGGACTCGGGCGCCCGGCATGCGGCGTGGAGTCGCGAGTTAGCAAGTCGCGGACGGGCTAGTTTCCGGAGGATGCTCGTTCAGCCCGTCTGCGGCGTAGGTGCCAGGTAAGCAGCCCGATGATGAGGATGCCCGCGACGATGAGTGCGGAGTCCTTGCCCATGGCCTGCTCGACGCGGGTGTACGACGCGCCGGCGAGGTAACCGGCAGTGACGACGGTCGCGCCCCACAGGATCCCGCCGGCCAGGTTGAAGGTGAGGAACGTGCGGTAGCGCATTCCCGACGTCCCTGCGAGTGCTGGCATCACGGCGCGGAAGAACGCGACCCAGCGCCCGAGCAGGACGGCCCATCCGCCACGTCGCGATAGGAAGTCGCGGGCATCGTCGATGCGCCCCTGGTGACGTTGCAGGATGTTCAGGCCCAGGATTCGCAGACCGAGCTTGCGTCCGACTTCGAAGCCGACCGAGTCGCCGATGACGGCAGCGGCGATGACGACCGCCATGACGAGCCACAGAGGCACGTGGCCGCGGTTGGCGGCCACGCCGCCAACGATGGCCACAGTCTCTCCGGGCAGGATGAACCCGACGAAGAGGGCGTCCTCGGCGAAGACGATGGCACCCACGACGGCCAGGACCCACACTGCGGGCGCATTCAGGAGCTGGTCGACGACCTTGGTCAGCATGCCGCTCAGGTGCCAGGCCGGGGCTCGCACCACGTGCGGACCGGCGCGAGGCGCCGGATCCGTGAGATGGCGAGGACGAACGGCTGGCGCAGTACCAGCCACCCGACCCCCGCGACGAGCGCGCCCACGACGAGTCCGGCGATGACATCCAGGGGGTAGTGCGCGCCGACGTAGACACGTGCCGCCGCCATGAGCAGGGCCGCAACGGCTGCAATGACTCCCAGGCGCCGAGAAGCGATGAGCAGTCCGGCGGCACAAGCGCCGGCCATGACGGAGTGGTCGGAGGGAAAGGACCAGTCGGCGCTGCGGGCCACAAGGACGAGGACGCCCGGATGGGTCGCGTATGGGCGCGGCTCGGCCACGAGGGAGACGATGGGCTGGTTGACCCCGACGGCGAGGACGGCGGCGATGCCCGCCCAGAGCGCTGCCGCCAGTTTCGGGTGCGGAGCGTGCCGAGCCTGCCAAACGGCCAGCAGGATCAACACCCCGAAGAGCATGACGCCGTACTTGGCATAGCCCGCAACCACGCCGTTGAGCCACGGCGTGTGCAGGGCCAGGTCGTTGACCTGGCTGAAGAGAGTCTGGTTGGCGTCGGTGGGTGCGCTCACCGGTGTCCTTCCCGAGAACGGGGGTAGGGCGCGATTCCGGGGCACCTGTGGGTGCCCGAGTGGCGCCTTGGGTCCACCCACGATGCCTTCGTCTGCCTGAATCGATGCTGAACGAGGCAGCGCGATGTCGACGGCCCAGGCCTCAGTCGTGTCGAGGGGAGCCGGCAGTGACGACGCCCAGGCGGACGGCCGGCCAAGGACCGTCTCGAGCGACTCGCAGAATGACCGATGTAGACCTCGACGATGTTGTCGCCGCCTTCGAAGGTCGGGTCCCAGACGTTGTCGAGGATCTGGGCCCTGGAGACGACGTCCCCGGCGTGGCGCACGAGGAAGTGCAGGATCGCGAACTCGTGCGCGGTCAGCGGCAGCACCGTGCCGGCGCGCGTCGCCACGTGTCGGGCGAGGGTCCAGGTCGAGGTCGCCGACCGTCAACGTCACCGGTCGCTCCGGGCATACCTGGCCTCCTCGAGGAGAACCGACACCCAACGTGGGGGCTCCGGTGACCCCGAAGGATTACTCACATATCGACCCTGACAGGAAGAGCGCTTCTGCTTTACGTGAGCAGCCTGCCGAGCTCTACGCCCCAACGCCCCTTCGGGCCCGCCGCTCCGTTAGGTCGTCACGAACGGCTGGGTCGTCACGAACGGCGAAAGCCAGCCGGTCACGGGCAGCGTGCTCGACGAGCACTGGGACGAAGTCGCGCACCCGACCTGTCATCTCGGAGTGCGCCAGGCGAACCGCAGCCTCCACCACCTCCGGATCCAAGTCTGGGAAGCGCGTTTGAAGCCGCGTCTGCACTTCCCTGAGCGCGCGCATCTCCGACGTCTCATGCATCGGCACAGCATCCCCCGCCACCCTGAGAGTGACAAGAGTCCGTCCACATTGCCCACGCGGCGACGTCGTCGACCAGGACAAACGGCGCCCACCGTGCCGCGGAAACCACCGTTTCAGGGTGGCCCGTTCTAGGGGCCTTGCTGACAGGACAGGCCCGTGCGCGGCGGTGGGGCCGTGCTCCGCACGCAGGGAGTCGCGATCTTGGCCTGTCTTTAGCGAGCCCAGTGCTTGTCGTGCTTGGCGATGAACCTCTCCCATAGGGTGGCGAACTGGGCTTCGGCTCGGTCGGCACGTGACTGCTCCAGCGCGTGCAGACGGCCGATGGTGAACGTGTTCTCGCCGTCCAGGTGCGCTCGCATGCCGTACTCCCGCAGTCGTTGACGGGCGACGACCGTGTCCTGGTGTATGCCGAGGGTTTCCTGAAGCGCTTTGGTGTCAGCCGCCGCTAACGTGCGGGCGCTCTTGCCCAGTACCGGCGTTGCGGACTCAGCGGCATACCGAAGGCGTTTGGCCTTCTTGCGGGCCTCGTGGAAGGCGGAGTCCCGCTCGGTGAGGTCATGGGTCCGCTCGATCGAACGTACGGCTCGCCGAAGGCGCTTGACGTCCCGAGACAGCAGACCGGGCATCGTCTTCTTGGCGGGTCGCCGGGCGTGCGAGTGCAGCGGCGGGGAGGCGATCAGCTCCTCGACCACATCGAGGAGACGGACGAAGCGGTCGCTGTCCAGGGCCTGTCTGGAAGCCACCCGACCGCGGCCGTACTCGGCACCGATCTCGTCGTCGAGGCGCGCGCTCACCGGCCCGACCACCAGCTCGGCGGGTTCGGAGGCGAGTACGGCGCGGAGGTGCTCGCGCAACACCTGCGCGTCCCTGGCCCCGGCGAACGACTCGCCGACCCAGCGGAGCTCTTCGCGTACTGGGTCGGTGACGGACGTGTCGAGCAGTGGGCGGAACGTCGTGAGCACCGAGCGCAGTCGTCGGGCCGCGATGCGTACGCGGTGGACGGCCTCGGCCTGCTCGGCGCGGACCCCGGCATCCTGCTCCAGCAAACGTGCCAGATGCTCTGCCAGCTGCGCGCTCAGCAGCTGCTCGACCGTGGGCTTGGCGTGCCCTTTTCTCTTACCGGGCGAGGACGCGGCTGGAGGAGGCTCCCCGATCACGCGCGTGAGCTTCGAGCTGGCTGACGCCGGAGCGGCTCCGGCTGCCAGCAGCCGTTCTCCGACGGCGTCGAGCAGGGCGCGGGGACCGTCTACGAGCTCGACCTCCCATTCGCGCCAGGCCAGCTCGTCCCCCTTGCTGCCGTTGGTGTCGTCGTGGCGTTGTGCCCGGACAGTGTCATCTGAGACCTGGGCGAGCACCGATCCCTCAGAGTCGAGGAGGGGGTAGTCCCGACGGCGAGTGCTCACGGTGGCGACCGGCTCGAGGGGGCGGCCGCGGGTGATGGCGTGCACCCGTGTCCGGAAGCTCTCGGACACCTCATGTCTTCGTCCAAGTGGTTCGCGGAGCTCGGTTCGGGTGTCCGGGCCCGCGGGGAGCTTCAGGTGCCAGCCGGCGTCGCTACCGCCTGTGCGGCGCCGCAGGGTCACCCCGCTGCGGGTGAGGTCGAGCCCCAAGGTGTCGAAGTACACCGCCTCGAGCTGGGAGGTCCGAGGTCTGCCGATGGAGTGGAGACCGTCTATCTCGGCGAGGTTCGGGAACACCGTGGATGCGTCGACGTCGTACTTGCGCTCGATCTCGTCGTGTCGTGAACGGCCCATGTGCTGATCCTTGCGCACATTAGGGCTCCTTCTCAGGGGTCGCGCCCAAGACGAGGCGGCTCTTGCCGGCACGGGATTCGGCGAGAGTTCTCGGTCCACGGTCCGGGGGCAGTGTCCTGCTGACGTTGTCGTGCGACATGCACCCAGGAAGTTCGTACCCCCGGGCATCCAGCTCCAGTTCCCCAGGTGTCCTCGCGCTCCCGCCCGGATCTTGTCGGCGGTGGAGACGCCTTCGTACATGCGGCCGCGCGAGGTTCCACATATTGCGCACCACAGCAGATGGAGGACCGCAGCAGGCAGTCCACGGTCGAGGTGGCCTTGTCGACGAGATCAGAGGTGAACGCGGCGCCACGGACCACGGTGGTAGGGCTTCGCGATTGCGATCATTGTGTGCTCTTGAGGTTCGCTGTGGCTTGTGACCGCTGGCGTCCCGCGCGCGTTACCGGACCGCCGACGTCGTGGCGCATCGGGTCAGAGGGCATGGCCACCGCCGTTCATCCTGATGCCGTGAATCCGATTTCGGACGGGCTCAGGCTCGGCCGATCAATCGAGACAAAGTCCCGGACGTCAAAGGAACCGTTTCTACGTCTGGTGTTCGCAGCCAGTTCACTACCCCTTGCGGGTCGGCGTCGTTGATCCCGGAGACACCATCACGGGAAGGGCTTCAATGGACCACCTCAACCGTCGCCGTCTCCTTCAAGGCATCGCCGCTGGCGCGCTCAATGTCGGCGCACTGGACGTCGGCTCGGCTTCGCCCGCGTCCGCCGCGGCCAGGGCTCAGCTGAGGGCCAAGCCGTCGCAGACCGTGACGCTGACGACGACCGTCGCGGGGCTGGGGTCTTACGCCAGGCTCCCGTTCAGCGTGCCCCGGGGCGTGCAACGCCTCGATGTGTCGATGAGCAAGAGCGACTCTTCAGCGGCGCTGGGCATCGGGCTCTTCGACGCGCGGGGCGCGGGCTACCAGTCCGAGGGGTTCCGTGGCATCTACGGGGAGGAGCGGTCCTCGTTCTTCGTGTCTGCCTCGGGCGCCTCGACGGCGTTCGTGCCCGGCCCGATCCAGGCGGGGACGTGGACGGTGTTGATCCCGGTGTTCCGTTCGCCGAGGCCGACGCAGGTGACCGTTCGCGTCGTGATGTCCTTCGCCCCGCAAGGGCCCGTCTTCAGCCCAGGCCCCGAGCCTGGGGTCGTCCTCGATGCCCCGGGCTGGTATCGAGGCGACCTGCACTGCCACACGGATGCCAGCTCGGACGCGTGGTCCTCAGGCTCGTCGATGACCCCGGCAGAGTGGGCTGGCGCGTGCCGGAAGGCCGGACTGGACTTCGTGGCCATGACCGACCACAACGTCATCAGCCAGAACTACTTCCTGGCCCGGGACGCCGGAGCGGACATGCTGCTCATGCCCGGTGAAGAGATGACGAACTGGTTTCACGGACATGCGACGGTCTCAGGCATGGACCTCGGGCAATGGCTCGACTTCCGGCAGACCCCGCTCGCGCTTCCCCTCCCCACCGGCGGGGCCCGGATCAGCGAGTTCATCCAGCTGGCCGAGTCGATGGGGGCGTATGTCGCGGCGGCGCATCCGCTTGGGGCGCACCTCTCATGGCAGTTCGCCGCGGACGGCGAGGTCGACCCGCGCTCCCGCACCCACGGGCACGAAGTGTGGACCGGCCCCTGGCAGGCCGACGACGAACTCTCCCTCAGCGCCTGGGACACGATGCTGACCCGCGGGTGGCGCACCGTGGCCAACGGCGGCAGTGACCTGCACGGGGTCGACAACTCCGGCGGCAACGCCGTGGGCAAACCCACCACGATCGTCTACGCGGAACAGCTCAGCAAGAGTGCCGTCATCAAGGCCCTCAAGGCGGGGCGCTGCTTCATTACCCGCGCCCCCGACGGGGTCGAGCTCTACCTCTCGGGGAGCCGTCCAGGCCAGGCCGCCTTTGTGGGTGGGGACGTCTACGGGGCCGTGGGCGACCAGGTCACCGTGACGGCCCGGGTCCGCCGCGGCGGCGGAATGCGCTTGACCTTCGTCAGTGCGGGCGCACCCGTGCAGACGGTCCCGCTGAGCAGCGACGACCAGAGCGTCGAGATCACCGTGCCGATCCCTCCGGGCGGTGGCTACGTTCGAGCAGAGGTGCGCGGACAGGAACGTCCCGTGATCGGCAACCCGGCCGCCAGTGAAGGCGACATGGAGGCCATTACGAACCCGGTTTTCCTCACCGTCGGTGATCTGCCCAACGGATACATCGCGCGGACAGCGCCGGTGCCCGACCACCCCGGCCCTCGGCGAGCCGGCTAGCACCCTTCCCCCGAATCACCCGATGACCTTTCGTCCCCACAGACCTGGCACGACCTCAAAGGACACTCCTCATGCGCGCTCGCAACACCTCCACGATCGCTCTAGCCGCCGCTGTCGCCGTCGCTGGATGCCTTTCGGCGACGGCGTCTGCCGCGGGCGGCACCCCGCACGCCGCCACGCAGACGACGGGCCGACCTGCCAACCTGACGTCACCTACAGGCCACTACACGAACGGCACCCTGCTGCCCGACGGGCGACTACTCACCCCCGCCGGTCACACCACCCCGCTCGGCGACTTTCCCACAGGCATCGCGATCGCCCCCAATGGCGCATTGGCCGTGGTGAGCAACAGCGGTCAAGGCGAAGGCTCCCCTCAGCAGGGCAACGAAAGCCTCCAGCTCGTCAATGCCCATACAGGTCAGGTCCTCCAGACCCTCACCGATCACCTTCCCGGCAAGGACACGTTCTACAACGGCGGCGTGACCTGGTCACCGGACGGCGGACACGTGTATGCGTCTGGCGGCGGGAACGACGCCGTCTACGACTACGCCCTCAGCGCCGGCCACCTGATCCTCGCCCACACCTGGAGCAGCACCTCCACCCACGCCACCCCGACCGCTGGACTCGGCACTCCCTCAGGCGGCATACCGGGCAGCGCACCGGTCGTCGGGAACGTGCTCGGCTACAGCAAGGCCCTCGCCATCACCCCCGAGGGACACCGGCTCATCGTCGCTAACGAGCAGGGCGGATCGGTCGCCGCGATCGACACACGCACGGGGATGATCGCCTGGCAGAGTTCGCTGGGAGCCAACCAGCAGCTCCCGGGCACCTACCCCAGCGCGGTGGCCCTCTCACCGGACGGTCGCCGTGCCTACGTCACAGCCCAGGGGACCAACTCGGTCTACACCCTCGACGCCAGCACGGGTGCGGTCATGGACACCACGGCCGTCGGGGATCACCCCGTCGCTGTCACTGTCAGTCCCACCGGTCGTCAGCTCTATGTCGCGGACGCCAACGACGACTCGCTCGCCATCCTCAGCTCCACGCCCTCGGGCGCCCGGCTCGAACGTGAGATGACCACGCACCTGATGTCGGGGGAGGGCACCGGCTCGGCGCCGACGGCCGTGACGCTCGACTCCACCCGGCACCACGTCTACGTCACCAACTCCGGCGACAACACCATCGCCGCCTTCGGTGGCGATGTGGTTGGCGGCGACCTCAGTCCGGCGTCGGTGCACCAGCTCGGGCAGATGCCGACCGGGTTCTACCCCTCTGCCCTGGCGGTCGACCCAAGTGGCGACATCCTCGTCACCTCAGCAAAGGGGTTCGGAGGCGTACCGGTGGTCAGCCGGCAGCAGTACGACGGCAACGACATGGTCGGGACGCTGGCGCGCGTTGCCACGCCGGACGTTGGCGACCTGCGCGCTGGAACCCGGACGGCCACCGCTGACGAACTCTTCAGCTACGGCGCAAGCGAGAGTCAGCGTCCGGCGGGCAGCCCCATCCCGTCATGGACCCACGCGGGCCAGTCACCCATCAAGCACGTCGTCCTGGTCGTTCGCGAGAACCGCACCTTCGACCAGGAGTTCGGAGACCTTGCCTCGCTGGGTCGCACCGACGCCCGCGTCGAGGCCGCCTTCACCGAGTTCGGGCTCCGGGACCGGCAGGGCCGCACCATCACCCCCAACGCGCACGCCCTCGCCGACCAGTTCGCGCTCTCCGACAACTTCTTCTCCAACGGGGAAGCCAGCATCCAAGGGCACCACTGGACAGCAGAAGGCACCTCGACCGTCTACACCGAGAACTCCTGGACCCAGTACTACAGCGCCCGCAACCACCCGTACGACCCGGCCGGCTCCATCGTCTACCCCCGATGCGGCGCCTTGTTTCAGCAGCTCGCTGGTGCGGGCAAGCCCTTTCGGAACTTCGGCGAGCTGACCGGGCTCAGCACCGCCCAGAACCCCACTCTCCACGTGGCCCCCCAAACGTCGTGCGTCACGCCCGGAGGGGTCCACGACCGCCAGTCGATTGCCTCGGCCAGCCCGAGCTACCCCAACAACCTGACGCTGACCAGCGTCCCCGACACGACGAGACTGCGGGACTTCCAGGCCGAGTACGCGCCCCTGGTCGCCGCCAACCGGGTGCCCGCACTCAGCTACGTCCTGATGGGCAACGACCACACCGACGGTACTCAGCCGGGGAAGAAGACCCCCCAGGCCTTGGTCGCCACCAACGACGAGGCCGTCGGCGGCCTGGTCAGCTACCTTTCGCACACGCCCCAGTGGGCCTCCACGCTGGTCCTTGTCGAGGAGGATGACAGCCAGGACGGTCTCGACCACGTCGACGGACACCGCAACATCCTGATGGTCGCCGGACCTTGGGCAGCGCACCGCAGGCTGAGTCACCTTCACGCTAGCCAGGCCTCCGTCACCGCGATCATCGACCGTGTCCTGGGACTGGCCCCCTTGTCCCAAGCCGCGCAATACGCGCCAATCCCGTACGACATGTTCGGCTCAAGCCCCAACCTCGCCTCATACACATCGCTGACGCCGAGCTATCCCACCGACGCGACCAACCCATCAGCCGCGCCAGGCACCGCGAGCGCCGTCCCGGTCAACACCCGAGGGATCGACCTCGCCGGACCGGTGCTCGAAGCCCAGATCTGGCAGGCCACACACCCCGGTGAAGCCATCCCGGCAACACTGATCGACGAGCTCGGTCAACGCGGCGGGATCAGGCGTGACGCCCTCCGGTCGTGGTCCACGGGACGCCCCTGTGGCTGCACCCCACTCTTGCCGGGACTGACCATGGCCCCCGGATACGGCGATGCCGATGGGTGACGACGCCCCGAGCCTCCCGCAGTGCTAGAAGTGCTGCGAGTTGAGAGCCGGTGAAACTCCCTGCCTGCTCGATCAGGAAGCGATCGATCTCGTCGGCCCCCAACCCGTCGGAACCTGTGGACGTCGTGTCGCAGCCGACTCGACCGTCCAACGGTCGACATGCTGGCGCAACGACGAACCATGTGTCCCGGCCGGTGCGCGGTCGGGCAGTCCGTGGCATGACGTCCGCACGGTTCATTTTGGGCAAACTCTCAGTGAGCAGGCATTCACACTGGCCGTGGATGGTGGTCGACTTGCGTAGGTTTGATACGAAAATCGACCGAAGCGCACTGCCTCAGTCGATCCTTCTTCCGAGAGCGTGTCGTCGTGATTCCTGTTGCCAAGTGGTCGTATGTGACGCGACCGGTCACCTCGGTTTTGACCGCAGATTTCGATGCCCGCCCCTGGACAGCTGACCCCACGTTGGGAGACCTGGTCCTGGCGCGGGTGGAGAACGTGGGTGTGCACGGACATCTTGAGGACGTGCACGGTCGGCGCGTCGTTCTCTATCCAGGTGATCTGGTCGTCGGCGCGCTCGGCAACCGCTACGCGACGGATTTCTTCGAGGGTTACCTGCCGGCAGGCCCGCGCACGCATCTGCTCACGGCCGGTGGCGTGATCGGTGACGTCGCGTCCGCGCACGTCCGGCGGGACGCACCGACCGAGCTGGAGATCATCGCCTCGGTGACCAGGCAGGGCAGGGCGTTGCGCCTGGACGACTTCGCCCGGGATGTGGTCCCGGCACCTGCGGCGCCCGGTGGAGTGGTGGTGGTTGTCGGGTCGTCGATGAACGCAGGCAAGACCACAACGGCTTCTGCAATCGTGCGGGGGTGGACGCGCGCGGGCATCCGGGCGGGGGCGGGCAAGGTGACCGGGTCGGGCAGCGGCAAGGACAGGTGGACGTACCAAGACGCCGGCGCGCACGCGTTGCTCGACTTCCTGGACTTCGGCATGCCGTCGACGTTCGGGTACCCGATGGAGCGGCTACGTGCCACGGCCTTTGCCATCCGGGATGGACTCGTCGCTGACGGAGCAGAAGCGGTCGTTCTGGAGATCGCGGACGGCCTGCTGCAGGAGGAGACGCGCGGTCTCCTGGAGGCACTTCCCGACCTGGGTGAGGCAATCGTCCTGGCGGTCGGTGACGCTCTTGGTGCCGTCGCCGGGGTGCGGGTGCTGGCCGATGCGGGGCTGCGACCGGTAGCCATCAGCGGGCTGGTCAGCGCGAGCCCGCTGGCCAGTCGGGAGGCTGAGGCCGCGACGGGTCTACCGGTTCTTGGTGTCTCCGAACTGAGCGGCGGCTCCCTGCTGCCCCTTCTCGCCGGTCGCGGGGCCTTGGCTGAGCCGGTTTCGTCCCTGCGGGCATGAGCTCATCGGTCTGGTCTGCGCTCTCGACAGCGCCTGCAGTTGGCGGCAGGAACATCGCTGTCCGGGCGCACCTGCCGCGTGGTGGAGCCGAGGCTGAACCGGTCGAGCGCACGGTCGTGGTCCTTGAGGCGGACGACAATTGCCTGGTCCTGCCGGAGGCCGTCGTCATCGATCCTCTGGGCATACCGTCCCTCGACTCGCTCGCTTCAACTCATCCTGCCGGAGGGGGCGGACCGCTCGCCGGCATGGAAGACCGTCGACGAGCGCGAGAGTACGGAGTGGGAAACGCGGCTTGGCATGTGCAACGCGGGCTGCGGTACGTCGCTTCGCTGCTCGAGCGCCCGTTGCCGGTCCTGACGGTGCGGCTCAACGCGCACGGTGCCGACTGGGGCGGGGGACACTACCGCTTGCCGGCGGCGCAGTACTCCGAGCTGATAGAACCGCGGGATGTCGCGTCGGCCGGTGAGGTGCACCTCGGTGCCGGCCGTCGGTATCTCCCCATCGGTGCCGGGCGGTACTTCGCCGCCCCGAGCCACAACGCAGCGATCATCTATCACGAGCTCGGGCATCACGTCTGCCGTCACACGGCAGACTTCCGCGGAAACCGTCATCGGGACCCGGCGGCGCAGACGAATTTGCGTACGGGTATCGAGGAGGGGACCTGCGATTATCTGGCGGCGGTCCTGCTCGGCACGCCGGACATCTACGGCTGGCATCGGGGTGACCGGTCCGACGCCGACCCCCGGCGTCGTCGCCTCGACACGGTTACGACGATGGCCGCGTTCCGCGGCGGCCGCGACGTGGACCCGCACTTGGACGGGACCGTCTGGGCGACAGCCCTGTGGTCGGCCAGGCTTGCGTGGCAGGCATGCCGGCTCGAGGGGGCAGCGTTCGACGCTGCCCTGCTCCGAGCCCTGGATCATCTGGGCCAAGAGGTCCTCAGCGCGGATCCGGCCGAGTGGACGCCGATGCTGCGTCGACGGCGGTACTTCTCGACCGCGCTGGCCGCGCTTCTGGACGAGGCTCAAGCCCAACCCGGTGCCCATGCCGGGGTCTCTGCCGTTGAGACCGCTTTCGCGGAACGTGGCGTCGTGGTCGGACAGAGTAATGCGGCCTTGCGCGAGGCTGCTCGCCGATGAGGTATGCCGTCGCCGGACCTTCGCTGCTGGCGCAGCTGTGGCGCTTCCGCGCCTACGGTCGTCCGCACCGGCGGCGACTGATCGGCGGAATCGGGCTACGGGTCGGCGAGCTCGCTGCGGACCTGGCACAACCCTGGCCGTTGGCCATCGTCATCGATGGCGTGCTCCGCCACCGCCCGCCGTCGGGAGTGGTCGGTGCCTTGACGGCTCCATTGCCCGGGCGGCCGCTGGCGCTGTTGGTCTGCGCCGCGCTCGCTGCGCTGGTCATCGCGTTGTTCTCCGGTTCTTTCGACTACTTCGGTGACCGAGTGATGAACAGCGCCGGTGAACGCATCACCTCCGAGGTCCGGCGCGACGTCTTCGCCGTCCTGCAGGAACTGCCCATGCCCTTCCACGATGAACACACCGTCGGAGAGCTGACGAGCCGGGTGGTGACCGACACCGACCGCATCGAGGACGGCCTCGTCGACGTATTCAGCACGCTGGTGCCCGGCGTCATCACTCTTACCGGTTACGCAGTCGCCATGCTGTTGGTGGACTGGCGGCTGGGCCTGGTCGCGTGCGTGGCCGCCCCCGTGGTGTTTGCGACCGCGACGCGCTACACACGGCTGACCCGGGAATCAAGCCGGCAACGACGCCGCGCCGAGGGCATGCTCGCCGGCCTCACCGCAGAGGTGCTCACGGGCATGCGTACCGTGCACGCGACCGGCAGCCAGGCTGTGCACTCGACCAGGTTCGCGCAGCGCAACACGGCGACCCTGCACGCTGGCCTGCGTAGCGTCGACCTGAGAGCCCGGTTCACCCCCCTGCTGGAGGGCGCGGCCGCCGTGGGCACAGCCGCAATACTGTTGGTTGGCGGATACGGCGTGCTGGATGGCTGGTGGACGGTGGGGCTCCTCGTGGTCGTGCTCGCGTACCTGCGGGACATGCTGCGGCCGCTGCGGGCTCTCTCGCGCCTGTCGATCACCCTCACGACGGCCGCTGCCTCAGCCGAGCGCGTGTCGGAGATCCTCGACCAACCCCGAAGAGCCGCATCGCGCGCGCCGCAAGCGCGCTCCGCGCTCGAGCCTGCCGAACCGCCGGCGACCGGACGCATAACCCTGCGCGGAGTCACATTCGGGTACGGCGATCGCACGGTGGTGCGCGACGTCGACTTGGAAATCGGCCCGGGGGAGCGGCTCGTCCTGCAAGGCCCGAACGGTGCGGGCAAGTCGTCGTTGCTGGCGCTGCTCGCTGGCCTCTACGAACCAGACCGCGGGCAGGTCTGCCTCGACGGCGTGAGCTTCCTCGACCTCACCGATGCTCGCCGGCACCGGGCAGTGTCCGTCGTTCTGCAGGACACCTTCTTGTTCAGTGGCACGCTGCGCGAGAACCTGCGCCTCACTCGCCCGGACGCCTCAGATAGCGATGTCCGACGTGTTGCCGACGCGGCGATGGTGTCGGACTTCGCCACCGATCTCGCGCAGGGGCTTGATGCCCCGATCGGGGAGGGCGGCATCGGGCTGTCCGGCGGGCAGCGCCAGCGCGTCGGGATCGCCCGCGCCCTGCTGGCCGACACGCCGGTCGTCCTCCTCGACGAGCCGACCGCGGGGCTTGACCCCGATGCCGAGAAGGCCGTGGTCACCGCACTCGAGCGCCTGATGGTTGGCCGCACCGTCGTCATGACCACCCACCGCCCAGAGCTGTTGCGGCTGGCGACCCGGCACGCTGTAGTCCGACATGGGCGAGTCGTCGAGGTCACACCGAAAATGCAACGCCTTGCCCCGTAGACGTCTGTCTGACACTGCTGCGCTCGACATGCGACTCGCTCAGGGTTCCAGTTCCGGACGCATCGCGAGCGTTTTGCCACGAGTCCCTGCCGTCGGCGGCCATGCTTGGTCACGTGACCGATCGTGACGACTTCCTCGTCTGGGTGAGCACGGCCCTGTATCAGGCGGAGCTGGCGCTGCACAACGGCGACCCCGCGCCGCGACGGGCGCTCTGGTCCCGAAGGGAACCAGTGACCGTGCTGGGTGCGTGGCACAGCGCACATGGCCAGGCCGAGCTGGACGGGCTCTTCACAGCCTTGGGCAACTCATTCTCCGAGTGCACGTCCTACGTGTTCGAGCTGCAGGCGTACGACGTGGTGGGCGACATGGCGTATACCGCTGGTCTCGAGCACACTTCTGCTTCCGTCGACGGGGAGCCTCGCACGTACACCTTGCGGGCCACTCAGGTGTACCGCCGCGAGGGCGGCGCTTGGAGAGTGGTTCACCGCCACGCGGATACCGCTACCCGTTGACGGTGGGCCCACTTCGCCATTCGATCGTGGCGGTCATCTTCGATAGTCAGTGACCCGCTGATCCGACGGTCCTCATCGTTCGGCCCACCGCGGCATAGAAAGGCGTTCTGCGCGGTCGGGTCTGGCGTGGCGAACGTCCTCCTGATGCGCTTGTCGGGCTTGGTGTCCCACACGCAAGAAGGAGGACGTTCATGAGCAACGGTAGTGGCGTTTCCCGCGGT
>NZ_BAAARE010000038.1:0-20224 GCF_039532035.1 Terrabacter carboxydivorans
CCGCGATGGCGGGCGTCCGAGCGGTCTGGGAGTCGCAGCACGGGCCGGGGTCAGTAGTGGGGCTCGCCCCGTCGGCGGCGGCCGCGGAGGTGCTGTCCGAGGCGGTAGGGGTGCCGACGGAGAACACAGCGAAGTGGCTCGCGGAGGTAGCCCGTCAGCCGTCTCGTCTCGCCGAGTTGGACGGGCTGCGCGCGGCGTTGGATCGCGCAAGTCCGACACTGCGGACCCGCACGCTGATGCGCCGAGCGCGCCAACTTTCCGACGACATCGACCGGTGGCGGCTGCGACCGGGGCAGCTCGTGATCGTCGACGAGGCGTCCATGTCCGGCACGTTCGAGCTCGACTCGCTGACGGCATATGCCCGCACCGCCGGCGCGAAGGTGCTCCTCGTCGGGGACTGGGCGCAGCTGTCCCCGGTCGCGGCCGGTGGTGCGTTCAAGCTGGTCGTGACCGACCGTGGTGATGCGCCCGAGTTGCTTGATGTGCGCCGGTTCCGGCACGAGTGGGAGCGCGATGCCTCGCTCAGCCTGCGGCTCGGGGCCAAGGGTGTCGCGGGGGAGTACGTCCGGCAGGGCAGGGTCCGCGGTGGCGACCGCGAGTCGATGCTCGACGAGCTCTTCGCCAACTGGACCGACGACGTCTCGGCTGGCCGGCGCTCGCTCATGGTCGCCGCCGACACTGCCACCGTTGCCGACCTGAACCGCCGGGCGCGCGCGTACGCGGTTACTGAAGGACGGGTGGCAGAAAGCGGGGTCACCGTTGGCGACGGGTCCGTGATCGGCGTCGGTGATGTCGTCGTGACGCGCCAGAACCAGCGCGACCTAGGAACCGGCGGCTGGGTCAAGAACGGCGATCAGTGGGTCGTCACCGGGGTTGGACGTGATGGTTCATTGCGCTTGCGGCGCGAGGCCGGTGGGGGAGTGGCCCATCTCCCGGCGGAATACGTCTCTGCCCACGTGGAACTCGGCTACGCCACGACGGCGCACCGTGCCCAAGGCAGGACCGTGGACACGACGCATGCCTTCGTCACGTCGACCACGCTGCGCGAGCCTCTGTATGTGATGGCGACGCGCGGCCGCGAAAGCAACATGTTGTACGTCGACACGGCATACGACCCCGATGCCGCAACCTCGCACGAAACGCCCTCAACGGTCGACCCGACGACGGTGCTCGAACAGGTGCTGTCGCAGTCGGGCGCCGACCTCAGTGCCACAGAGACGAGGGCCCGAGAGCAGGCCAACAGCGCCAGCCCCGGGCGGCTCGAAGCCGAAGGCGCGGCAATCCTGGATGTGGGACGCAGGTGTCGGGCCGCCCGAATAGTTCGAGGGTTCGAACATGGCCCGGATATCTGAGCCAGAGTGCTCGTTTCCGGTGCCAGCTCAAGCAGGGCTGGAGTTTCCGGCGACGAAGTTGGGAGCGATTCGGATCGCTCGAGGCGCTGGCTTTGAGCTCGGCGACGAGATCAGGTCAAGTACAGTTCGGCCGATCTCCTCGACCGGCTGACGGACCGTCGTCAGCGTTGGATGCGCGAAACGGGCGACCCCGATGCCGTCAAAACCAATGACCCGGAAGTCGTCGGGCACCCGAAGTCCGTGATGGTGCAGGCGAGCGATGACGCCCAAGGCGATGATGTCCGCGGCGGCGACGATCGTGCCTCGGGTCATTCCGTCTTCGAGGATCTGGTCGACCGCCTGCTGTCCCCACCCGAAGTCGAACTCGCCGAGGTACGTGGGGCTTTCGGGGAACTCACGAGTGAAGTGCTCAAAGCGCTCGTGCCCCGTCGATGAGACGGCGTGAGCTCCGACGTACACGGCTGGCTTGTCCGCAACGTCGACGTCTCGCCGGATGTGCCGGGTGATCAGGCCCATGCCCTGCGCGTTGTCACAGCCGACGAAGTGAACGTCCGCGTCGACCACTTGTCGGTCGAGCTGAACGGTGAGTGACGCTTGCGCGGCGCGCAGGACAGAGGCAGTGCTGTCGATCTCATGGCAGGGGATCATCACCACGGCGTCCACCTGACGCCCCAGGAATGATTCGACCCCGCGACGCTCAACCTCCAGATCGCCACAAGTGCTGAAGACGAGCATGTCCGTTGCCGAGCCCTCGAAGGCAGTGGAAAGGTGCTGAGCCAACGAGGAGAAGAAGGGGTTGTCCAGGTCGGGCACGAGGAGTCCCACGGTGGAAGTCCGACCCTTGCGAAGTGCACGGCCCACCAGGTTGACCTGGTATCCGAGCTCCGATGCGGCGCCGAGGACGGCGTCTCGCAGCGACTCGGCCACGGGCCGCGACTCACTGATGACGCGCGACACCGTGGCAACGGAAACTCCAGCTCGCTCAGCGACATCGGCCATCGTGACGGCCCGCGCCGTGGGCTCCTGCGAGCGCTGCTCGCGCATCTGCACCCCTTCGCCGTTATAGAAACGTGATCCCCGTTCTCGGTGGATGGCTGTACCTTACTCGCATCTCGGCAATCGATTGCCGAAGCCCATGAGGAGGTTCGAATGACGAAGATGTCCAAGTTTCGGGGACGTTCCCTACTCGCGATCACCGGCATCGCTGCTCTCGCGGCGACGTCTGCGTGCAGCACGGGGAACGAGCCTGCACCTTCCGCTGGTGGTGGCACGTCCGCAGCAGGAAAGTGCGTCATCGGCATGACGCAGATCAATCAGACGGCAGCTTTCTTCACTCAGATGAACGAGGGCGCTCAGCAGGCTGCCAAGGAGGCGGGCTGTGATCTGACGATCTCGAACGCCAACAACGACTCCTCGAAGCAGAACAGTGACATCGAGAACTTCGTGACCCAGAACGTCACGGGCCTGATCGTCGTCGCGATCGACGTAAACGGTGTCATCCCGGCGGTCAAGGCAGCGCGCGAGCGTGGCATCAAGGTCGTGGCCATCGACGCGAAGCTCGCGGAGGGGTCCGTCGACACGTTCGTCGGCGTGGACAACGAGAAGGCGGGCGCTGAGGCCGCCAAGTGGATGATCGACAAGGGCCTGGTCAAGGGCAAGAAGTACGGAGTGGTCGACGCGAAGAACTCGTTCATCCAGAACCAGCGCGAGGACAGCTTCCGGAAGGCGATCGACGCCGCGGGGGCGACGTACACCCAGAGCGTGAGCGGCGACAACGTCCAGGAGAAGGCTGCCACCGCCGCGCAGAACCTCGTCACCGCGCAGCCCGGTCTCGACTTCGTGTACACGACGGGCGAGCCGGCCACGGTCGGTGCGGTCAGCGCCTTCAAGGGCAACCAGAGCACGAAGATCGTCGGCTGGGACCTCACCAAGGAGGTCATCGCCGGCATCGACAGCGGCGCTGTCACCGCCGTCATCCAGCAGGACCCGAAAACGGAGGGCATGGAGGCGGTCAAGGAGCTCAAGTCCGTCATCGGCGGCGGCTCGGCCAAGGGCTTCATCGACGTGCCGATCACCATCGTCACCAAGGACAACGTCGAGCCTTACCGCAGCATCTTCCCCTGACCGCCCGCCACATCGACCCGCCACGCGACACCGAAGGACGCACCGCGATGAGCACGAGCACACCAGCAGCAGCCCGGACGGCCGCCCCGCCGACCCGGGTCGAGATGCGGGGAATCCGCAAGTCTTACGGAGCCCTCGACGTCCTGCAGGGGGTCGACCTGTCGATCGCCCGCGGCGAGGTCATCGGCCTCGTCGGCGACAACGGGGCCGGTAAGTCGACCCTGATGAAGATGCTCGCCGGTGCGGAGACCCCCGACCAGGGGGAGATCCTCGTCGACGGCGAAGCCATGACGGGGTCCGGGCCGCGCGCGGCCCGGGCCCACGGCATCGAGATGGTCTACCAGGACCTAGCCCTGTGCGACCACCTCGACGTCACCGCCAACCTCTTCCTCGGCCGGGAGAAGTACCACCCGGTCACCCGTCGCCTCGACACCGACCGGATGCACACCGAAGCCACCGAAGAGCTCGCCAAGCTGCACATCCGGATCACGAACACCCGTCAAGACGTCGGGAACATGTCGGGCGGCCAGCGGCAGGCCATCGCCATCGCCCGCGCCGTGACCTTCGACCCGAAGGTCCTCGTCCTGGACGAGCCCACGGCAGCCCTCGCGGCCAAGGAGGTGGAGATGGTCTTGCAGCTCATCAGGGACGTCTCTGCCCGCGGGGTCTCCGTGGTGCTCATCACCCACCGGTTGCAGGACCTCTTCGAGGTCGCTGACCGCTTCGTCGTGCTCTATGAGGGCATGATCCACCAGCAACTCGACCCTGCCGAGACCGACCTCGGCGGTCTCGTCACCGCGATGATGGGAAAGTGACCCGCCCGTGACCACGATCACCAGGAACGCCCGGCTCTCACGTGGCGCCCGCACCGAGTTCATAGGCCGGCACTTCGGCGTGCTGTCGATCACCGTCGTCTTCGCGGTGCTCTTCGTCTTCTTCAGCGCCCGTGCTGACGCCTTCCTGACGGCAGAGAACCTCGTCAACATCGCCCGCCAGATCGCCCCGACCGTCGTCGTCGCGATGGGCATGACCTACGTCATCACGACGGGCGCCATCGACCTGTCCGTCGGTTCGGTCGTCGGCCTGTCGGCGGCCTCACTCGCGCTCTTCGCCAAGACCGGCAACCCGATCGTCGCGCTGCTGCTGACACTGCTCATCGGCGGTGTCATCGGCGCGATCAACGGCGCCCTCACGGCATACGGTCGCCTGCAGTCGTTCATCGTCACCCTCGCAGCCCTCACCGCCGTCCGCGGCATCGCCCTGCTCATCACGCAGGGCTACAGCACCCCCATCGATTCGACGGTGCTGCTGCCGCTCGGCAACGGCAAGCTGCTCGGCCTCTACACGCCGACCTGGATCGCCATCGCCATCGTCGTGGTCGCGTGGTACGTCTTCACGCGCACCCGCTTCGGGCGCTACGTCACGGCCGTCGGCTCGAACGCTGAGTCGCTGCGGCGCTCGGGCGTCGACATCCGCCGCATTCAGATGGCAGTGCTCGTCATCACCGGTGTGCTCGCCGCCGGCGCCGGCATCATCGTCGCGACGCGTCTTGGCAGCGGGTCATCGAACTCCGGCACGGCCTTCGAGCTCGAGGTGATCACCGCCGTCGTGCTCGGTGGCACGAGCCTCATGGGTGGACGCGGCTCGATCATCGGCTCCGCGATCGGCGCCTTGACGCTCGGCATCATCAGCAATGGGCTCGTCCTGCTCAAGGTCGACGTCTACTGGGTGCCGATCGTCCAGGGCATCATCCTCATCGTCGCGATCTTCCTGAACAGCAAGCTCTTCGCCCGCCTGGTGCGGTCGCGCCGATGACGACGGTCATGACCGTGACGGGTCCGGTCGACGCCGTTGACCTCGGTACGACGCTGACGCACGAGCACATCGTCAACGACGTCACGTCGTGGTGGCAGGCGACGTGCTCCACCGGCTGGGACGCGGAGGAGTTCGCCGACCACCCGGTGACGATGGACATCGTCTGGGACCTCAAGCAGGACCCCTTCGGCAACCGGGACAACTGCCGGCTCGACGACGAGGAACTTGCGGTCGCCGAGGTGGCGCGCTTCGCCGACCTCGGTGGCACGACGATCATCGACGCCACGGGCCTGGGCATCGGCCGCGACCTCGACCTGCTGCGTCGGGTCAGCGAGCGCACCGGCGTACAGGTCGTGGCGGGCACCGGCTACTACCTCGACGGCGCCCAGCCCGACGACGTCAAGGCGCTGGCGCCGGAGGCCGTCGCCGAGCGCATCGTGCGCGACGTGACCGAGGGGGTCGACGGCATCCGGCCGGGCATCCTCGGTGAGATCGGCGTCAGTGCCGACTTCACTGCGGCCGAAAGATCAAGTCTCGCAGGCGCTTTCATCGCCCAACGTGAGGTCTGTCTCCCCGTAGAGGTGCATCTGCCCGGCTGGTTCCGCCGCGGCGGTGAGGTCCTTGACATCGCCGAGAGCTATGGCGTCGACCCGTCGTGCGTCGTCCTCTGTCACATGGGTCCTTCCGGCGACGACCTCGGCTACCAGGAGGAGCTGCTGCGCCGCGGCGCCTGGGTGCAGTACGACATGATCGGTATGGAGGTCTTCTATGCCGACCAGGGCGTCCAGTGCCCCTCGGACGAGGACAACGCGCGCTGGCTCTGCCGTCTCGCCGAGCGCGGTCACCTCGGCCGTCTCCTCATCTCGCAGGACATCTTCGTCAAGTCCCTCCTGCGCCACTACGGCGGACCCGGCTACGGCCACATCCTCCAGTACTTCGTCCCCCGTCTCCGCCGCCTCGGGATGTCCGAGGCCGACGTCGACCAGCTCATGAGAGCAAACCCCCAAAACCTCTTCGAGACCGCACAGAAGGAGAACTGACATGGCGCGCGTGCTGCTCGCCGGCGAGAGCTGGATTTCCCAGTCGACCCACTTCAAGGGATTCGACAGCTTCTCGTCGACCACGTTCGAGACCGGAGCCGACGCCTTCATCGAGGCCGCTCGCACCCAAGGCATCGAGATCGACCAGATGTACGCCCACGACGTGCCGGACCGCTTCCCGCGCACCGTCGAGGCCCTTTCGGCGTATGACGTCGTCATCCTCTCGGACATCGGCTACAACTCGTTCGTCCTGCCGAACTCCGTGTGGCTCCGGGGTGAGCGCACCGACAACCCGCTCGTCTCGCTCGTCGAGTGGACCCGCGCGGGCGGTGGCCTCATGATGGCCGGCGGATACCTCAGCTTCCAGGGCTTCCAGGCCCGGGCCAACTTCGCCCGCAGCCCGATCGCCGAGGCGCTACCCGTCGACATGCTGACGAGCGACGACCGTGCCGAGACGCCCCAGGGGGCCGTATGCCGTGTCGTCGCCCCCGAACACGAGATCGCCGCCGCGTGGCCGGGGGAGTCGCCCCAGCTGCTCGGCTACAACGTCGTGACGCCCAAGCCCGACGCCCAGGTCGTCGCGACTGTCGACGACGACGTCCTCATCGCCACCCGTGAGTTCGGCCAGGGCCGCTCGCTCGTGTGGACCTCCGACATCGGGCCGCACTGGTGCCCAACCGAGTTCCTCGACTGGGACGGGTTCGCACCCGTCGTCGGCTCGATGCTGCGGTGGCTCGGCGCCGGCCGGGAGTCCTGATGGGAGCACGCCCCATCGTCGTCGACTGCGACCCCGGGCACGACGACGCCGTCGCGCTGCTCCTTGCAGTGGGGTCCGACGAGGTCGACCTGCAGGCGGTGACGACGACCTTCGGCAACTGCTCGGTCGACGACGCCACCCGCAACGCGGTCCAGATCCTCACGCTGGCCGGCGCCACCGGAGTGCCGGTGGCCCAGGGCGCGGCTGGTGGCCTCGACGGGGTCTCGACGCTCGGCAACTACGTGCACGGCGCGAGCGGCCTCGACGGACCGGCAATGCCGGAGCCCGGCTTCGAGGTCGTCGCCGAGGGCGCGGTCGAACTGCTCCGGCGGGTCATCGAGTCGAGCGACGAACCTGTCACGATCGCGGCCACCGGTCCCATCACCAACGTCGCGCAGCTTCTCCTCGACCACCCCGAGGTCAGTGACGGCGTTCGCGAGGTGATCTTCATGGGCGGCTCCACGGAGCGCGGAAACCACACGCCCACTGCCGAGTTCAACACCTATGCCGACCCGGAGGCGCTCGACGTCGTGCTGCGCAGCGGGCTCCCGGTCCGCATGGTCGGGCTCAACCTCACCCACCAGGCACTGGCCACGCCGGAGGTCGTGACGCGGATGGCCGCCATGGAGCACACGGTCGGACGCACCTGCGCCGCGTGGATGGGCTTCTTCGGTGCGTCGTACAACCGGGTGTGGGAGTTCGCGGCGCCGCCGGTGCACGACCCTTGCACCATCGCCGCCCTCATCGACTCGGACGTCATCGAGTGGCGTGAGGCCTTCGTCGCCGTGGAGCTGCAGGGGACCTGGACGCGGGGCACGACCGTCGTCGACCTCCACCACCGCTACCCGGACGAGCGCCCGAACGCGCAGGTGGCGATGACGCTCGACGCGGCCCGCTACTGGGACCTCGTCATCGAGGCCGTCGACCGCGTGGGGCGTTCGACGTGAGCGGCATCAGCGTCGTCGGCTCGCTCAACGTCGACGTCAGCTACCGCGTGGCTGTCATGCCAGTGCCTGGCGAGACGGTCATGGCGAGCGACCGCGCGCGCTCCTTCGGAGGCAAGGGCGGCAACCAGGCGGTGGCCGCCGCGGCCCTTGGTGGTCGCGTCGGCTTCGTCGGCGCCGTGGGCGGTGACGAGTCGGGCCGGCTCTATCTCGGGCACCTGCGGAGTCTCGGGGTCGACGTCGCAGGGGTCGAACAGATCGAGCACTCGGACACCGGGACAGCGACGATCTTGGTGGACGACGCCGGCGAAAACCTCATAGTCGTCGAGCCAGGCGCCAACGCCCTGCTCGGGCCCGCCTGGGTCGAGCGGCACGTCCGTCAGGCGGTGCCCGACGTGGTACTCGCGCAGCTGGAGGTCTCCGTCGACGCACTTGAGGCGGCCGCCGCGGCCCTCCCCGACGCGGCGGTCCTCGTGCTCAACCCGGCGCCCATGCCGCCGAACGGCCGAGGCCTCGAGACCCTACTCGCCCGCGTCGATGTGCTTGTGCCGAACCGCAAGGAGCTCGGCCAGCTCGTCGGGCGGGGGGAGCCGCGCACCCTCACCGACGTGCGCGCCTGCCTGGAGGGTCTGACCTTCGAGGGCGCCGTCGTCGTGACCCTCGGCGCCGACGGCGCGGTAGTGCGCGAGCCCGGCTCCGCGCCATTCCACGTGCCCGCCCTTGGCGTCGAGCCGGTCGACACGACCGGCGCCGGGGACGCCTTCTGCGGCGCGCTCGCGCACGGCATCGCGGTCGGCCGTCCGCTCGGCGAGAGCGTGCAGCGCGCCGTGGAGGTGGCCGGCCGCAGCACTCTGCACCGGGGTGCCCAGCCGGGCGTGCCCCAGCGTGAGGTCGTCGAGCCTGGGCAGGCAGCGAGCCGATGAACGACCGGTTCGCCCAGGCCGCTGCGCAGCAGGACTGGATGGTGACGCACCGGCGCCACCTGCACCGTCACCCAGAGGTCGGCATCGAGCTGCCCGACACGCACGCGTACGTCGCTCGCACCCTGACGGATCTCGGGCTCGACGTTGAGACGCACCCGGCCGCCGGGGTCACCGCACGGGTCACCGGCACCGACCCCAACGGCGTCGTCTCGATCCTGCGGGCCGACCTCGACGCGCTGCCAGTGACTGAGCGGACGGGCTTGGATTTCGCCTCGGAGACGCCTGGAGCCATGCACGCGTGCGGGCACGACCTGCACACGGCGATGCTGCTCGGCGCCGCCAAGGTCTTGGCCGATCACCCGCCCCGCCGTGACACGGTCCTGGTCTTCCAGCCGGGGGAGGAGTCGGACCGCGGAGCGCTGGCAGTGCTGCAGCACGCCTCCCTCGACCTGGCCGCGGCGACGGCGTTCGCGCTCCATGTCCATGCCACCGCCGACCCCGGAACGGTCCTCTGTCGCCCCGACGTCTTCATGGCGTTCGGCGACTGGTTCACCATCGAGCTGGCCGGGCCCGGCGGCCACGCCAGCCAGCCGCACCTCGTGGGCAACCCGATCGACGCGGCAGGCGAGATCACGGCGGAGCTCAGGAGGGTGACCGCCGAACTGTCCGATTCCGAGCTCGTGGTCGCGACCGTCACCGAAAGCCGGATCGGCAACACCGTCAATGTCATCCCGTCATCGGGGCGGTTGCGCGGCACCATACGCAGCCTCAGCCCGCAGTCGAGGTCGAGCCTGATCGACCGGATGCACCAGATCGTGGCGGACGTGGCGAGGGCCTTGGAGCTGCAGGGCGACTTGACGATCCATGAGGGCTACCCGGCCGTCGTCAACGACGCCGCATTCACGGGACGGCTCGTCGAACAGCTCGAACAGCTCGACGGTCTGTCGGTGGCCCGGATGACGGAGCCGTCCATGGTGATCGAGGACTTCGCGTACTTCCTGCAGCGGTGGCCGGGAGCAATGGTCTACCTCGGTGCCCGCGGTGCCGGCAACACCTCGTTCAACCATGCCGACGACGTCGTCTACGACGAAAGTGTCTTGACGATCGGAGCCGCCCTCCAGCTTCTGGTGGCCGACGGTCTTTGACCATGGTTGGGAGCTCTAGACCTGAGGCGCGGTCAGTCGGTGACAGAGCATCACCATCCTCCGCGCGGAGAAGGTGGTCCATCCAAGCACCGGGCCCGCTGGGGGCTCACGATCACATCCGAAGCCTGCCAGGTGCGGTGCTCGTAGATGTACTCCACGAGCACCGCCAGTCGGCACCGTGGATACTTCCGTTGCGGTCGAGCTCGGCTGCGGCGAAAACGCGGACGCAGGCGCAGGGTCTCGTTCGCCTGGCGCAACTCCTTACCTTCCGCGCGAGATCACGTCTTCGCAGGTCAACGGTGCTTTTGGCACTCGCATCGATCGATGGCTTGTTAGACAGGCGGTTGGGGGTTCGAGTCCCCTCGCCAGCTCCGTGCTTAATCGGTTCCATAGCGAACCTGACCTGCGGTTGCGCCGTCATGGGGCCAGGAGCTGGCCCCACCCCTCCGTGGTCAGCTGGAGCTGATGTCGTGGCGCTGCGCCCATAACGCGGCGGAGGTGCGGTCTGCGACGCCGAGGACTGTGAATACGCGCGTGAGGTGCGCCTTGACGGTCTTCTCGCTGATGGTCAGCTGTCGGGCGATGCTCTTGTTCGGCAGACCGGTAGCGACTAGGGCCAGCACCTGGTGCTCACGCGCAGTGAGCAGGCCCGCGCTGGGGTTGGTGATGGGCCGGGTACTGGGCAATAGCGCCCGGGCGGCTTGGGGTGACAGTGGCACACCGCCGTTGACCGAGTCGCGCAACGCTTTGATGATGTCCTCGGGCTCGGCGTCCTTGAGCAGGTAGCCGACCGCCCCACCTTCCAGTGCGGCACGGACGCGGGCACCTTCGCAGTACGACGTCATGATGATGACCTTCGTCGTTGGTCGCACGGCCAGTACGGCTCGCGTCGCGTCGATCCCGTCCAAGCCGGCCATGTTCAGGTCCATCAGTACCAGGTCCGGCTCCAGGTCGGTCACTGCTGCCGCCGCCAGGGAACCGTCGCTGATCTCTCCGACGACGGCGATGCCCTGTGCCGTACTCAGCACGGCGCTCAGACCACGACGGACGACCGCGTGGTCATCGACGACGATGACCCGGATCATGGCGACACCATGGCATAGGTTCTCTCTCGCGCTGACGACTCTCGGGGCTGCTCAGCCGCCAGCCTGAGGGGCACTGTGACCGTTACCTCGGTACCCTGATTGACGAAGGACTCGAGGGTCAGGGCTCCGCCGTGGGACGTTACTATGGCGTCGAGCAGCTCGAGTCCGACACTGCCGCGGCGGCGTGCGGAACTTCCATCGGTGTCGAAACCGCAGCCATCGTCGCTGACCCGCAGCACAAGAGTCTGCAAGCACCTTGCTGTAGTGGCTGCGGGGACTCGAGTGACGCTCAGCGTCACAGCGCTGGCATCGGAGTGACGCACGATGTTGCGTACGGCTTCCTGGGCAGCCCGGTAGACGAGCGTCTCGGTGGTCTCGTCGAGTCCGTCGGCGGCGGTGACGTCGAAGTCGATCCTCAGGCCGCGCAGTTCGAGAGTGGCGCCCAGGTCGGTGAGGGCCCGTCGGAGGCCGTGCTCATGCAGGGCAGGCGGGGTGATCGTCACCACTAGGCTCCGCAGCTCCCGCATCCAGCGACGCAGATCTTTGGCGGTGTCCGTCATGACTTGAGCCATGCTTTCCTTGCTGTCGCCGGACCGCACGGCGGCCGCGCTCAGCGAGTACGACGCCCCGGTCAGGCCCTGAACGACGCCGTCGTGTAGGTCTGCCGCGATGGTTGCCCGTTCGCGATCAGACGCAGCGAGCGTAGCCAGGAGCAGACCCTCGCGTTCGTCCTGGCTTCGTTTGAGTCGGCGTGCCATCCGGTACGCCAGTGGCGCCTGCACGAAGTAGAGCAGGGACAGTCCTCCCAGGAGGACCGGAAGGCTGGACAGCCAGAGTCGTTCGCTGGCGTCCGTGATGACCTGATACGGCTGGTAGGTCTCAAACAGCAGCCGTTGTCCGGCGGGCGTCCGGACGACCTGGTACACCTCAAGGAGTTGCCCCCACTGCTTCTCGTCCTGGTTCTCTGCCCCTGAAAGGTCGCTGACATCCGCGGACGCGCCACCGTTGTCGAGTACCGACCTCTCTTGGCCTTCCAGCGGAAAGCGGGTCCCGATCAAGGAGGCGTCGTCCGAGTACACGATGCGCCCTGTGGCGTCCCAGATCTTCACGCGAACGATCTGGTGGCCTATGACCCTCTGGCGCACGACGCGATCGAGCGTCGCCTGTGCTGGTCCGGGCGTGAGGGCTTCGTCGACAAGGGCTGGACCGACGACTGCGGTGACCTCCATGTTCGTCACCATCAACGCCTGTCGGATGGCCTCGGCGGTCGCGGTCGCGTGCAGGACGAGCGCAAGGACGAAGGCAACCACGGTAAGGACGACGAGCCCGGCCAGGAGAAACGTCGCGACCGCCTTGGGCACGGAGACCGTCCGAGGCGGCTCGTTGTTCGCGATGCCACGCGATCGCCGGGTCACGAGGCACGTCCTCGGCTCAACCGGCTGGGGAGCAGCGCGTCATCTGAGGGCTCAGGGGGAGGTGTGGTTGCCCCCAGGACGCCGCGGCGCCTCTCACGCACAGCGCGCATGGGAACCCCCTCCGGTGAACAGTCGGCCCTTCTGGGACAGGATGCCTCGACGACCTCGGGGAAACCTCGTGACGAGCCAGTCGTCGCCCCTCCGGCCGCGCTCTGCCCGGGGAGCTCGTACTCGGCCACGCCGAGGGTGCTGTGGGGTCCTACCACCGAGGTCGTAGGCACTTGGCCAGTCCTAGGACCAAAGTCCGATGGCGTGATGACTGGCCCCGCAGGAGCCTGACCTCAAGCCTCCTGTCGACTCGGCCTACAAGATCAGCCGGGTCCTGGATCCGGACCATGCGGGTCGTGCTCGTCGCTGAGGACGTCTGGTGGGCGAGTCCGCGCTTGATCGCCCTCAACGACACCGCTGCCACGGATGACGGAGGGCACGATGTACTCACGTGAGGAAGAACCGTCATGAACTCCCAACCGTCAACGTCATCAAGGCCCGTGTTCGTGCGTAGCTCACGCCGGGAACGCTCCCGGTTGCGGGGGTTGTTCGCGGGTGTCCTACCGGTCGCGTTGGCGGCCACCGTCGGGACGGCGTCTCTTGTGGTCATGCTGGCGGGCCCCGCGTCCGCCGCCACCGGTGAGTCGTACCTGCAGCAGGCCACGGACCCGCACGGGAACATCTGGCTGCCGGGGACCACCGACGGGACCACGGCCGGCCCGATGGATCCGGGCACCGACCCAGCGAGCCCCGGTTACGGCCACCTGTGGACCACTGACGTGCCTTCGGGCTTCTGCCGGATCCTGCCCTCCTCGACGGACCCGGGCACCGGCGTGGTGACCGCGGCCGTGCTCGACCGCAACACTGCCGGTGGGTGTATCACCGCTGGGGGCAAGGCAGGTGGGCCGGCGCTGGACTCGCGGCGCAACCCGGACGGGACGTTGTACGTCTACACCCCGGACTGGGCCGTACGCAGCAGCGGGGTGTACCGGCTGACCTACAACCCGGGAACGCAGACGATGACCAAGTCGGAGCTGCTGGCTCCCAACCGGTTCCCCTTCGACAACAAACCGTTCGACGTGCAGCTGGGACCACTGGACCACAAGCTCTACGTGAGCAACGACAAAGACGGCAACCTGATGCGCATCACCGGAGTCAACGGACCGCTGAGTCTGCAAGCGGTCGAGTCGGTCGGCAAGTCCAGCGACTCCTCCCGGATGCGCGCGCTGACCTTCGCGTGCTGGTCGAACCTCGGTTCCCTGAACGGGGGGCTCGGAGCCTCGCGGGCACCGGGTGCCCCAGGCTGCTCGGCCACGGATCCGGCTCCCGACCTGGTGCTGGCCCAGAAGACCTCGATCACGGTCATCCTCAACGCGGAGACCTGTCAGAGCGCACCGGGTGGGTGCACCGCGGTGAGCACGCCGATCAAGGTGCTGACCCCCATGGGTCTGCGCACCGACCCGGCCGACCCCAGCGTGCTGTATGTCAGTGACTCCCCGGGTTCGCTCTCCCAGATCATTCGCTACCACATCGGCACCAACGTGCAGGACTCCTATGCGAACTACGGGGTGATGCCCGACGGTTCCCTCTCGCAGTTCTCCTTCGCCTTCGACGTCGGCTTCGGACCAGACCGCGCGATGTACGTCGGGGACGACCCGACCGCGGGGGCTACCGCGTTCAACGGACGCTACTTCCGAGTGGGACCCAACGCCCCCGCCGACGCCCAGGGTACGCCTGGGGTGCCGGCGAACATCCCACCGCTGCCGACGCCCTTCAACGGCGCCCTGTTCGGGGGAGCGTTCGGCACGGACACCGCCCCCTCCGGCTACTCCGACCCGACCCTGCCCGGCAACGGCGTGTGGCTGCCTGGCGCCCTGGGCGGCCACCTCTGGGCCGCCGACTCGATCGCCGGCCTCTGCCGCATGGACGTGCCACCACCGCCCCCCGGCGCCCCCGCAGCGGCCGCAGCTCTGACCCACGAGAATGTGTCCACCTGCATGGCGGGCGCCACGGCCGCCGGGCTGACGAAGCCCGAGCAGTCCTCCTACGACGCCGGCCGGCACCTGCTCTACGTCGCCGACGGCGGCTCCAAGAGCGTGGGCGTGGTGCGGTTCAGCTTCGACCCCGCCACCGAGACCCTGTCCAACCCGCAGGTCATCGCCGCCGGGCTGGTCGGCACCGGTCTGGGCCTGGATGGCCAGCGTGCCGACGCGGTGGCCCGTGATCCGCTGACCGATGCGCTCTACGTCGGGTTCCGCACCCGCAAGATCGGGGCCAACACCCAGATCGCCCGAGTCCCGAACGCGTCCGCAGCCGACACCACCACCCAGAACGTGGACTTCCTGGCCCAGACCACCCGCGACGTGCCCGTCTTCGGGCTCGGCGTCGTGGCCAACCCCTCCGTCGGAAGCCTGCCCGCCACCGCAGACCTGTACGTCGGCGACAACAAGGGCGTCGACGCCCTCTACAACGTCGGCGCTTGCGTCCCGGGTGGCTGCTCCCCGATCCTGATGCTCAACGTGCGTGGCCCCAAGGGCTTCGCCACCGACGGCACCGACCACCTGTGGATGTCGTCCCCACCCCCACCCGGCACCGCCAGTAGCACCACCACGGTGCAGCAGTACACGATCAGCACCGGCAGCTTGGCTCCGTTCACCGCGATCGGTGTCAACCCCGACGCCAGCCAACAGCCCTACGCGTATGCGTTCGGCCTGAGCCTGGACACCGCCGGCAACGTCTACGTCTGGGACAACCCCAACGTGCTCGCGCCGCCGAACAACGTGGGTCACGTGTGGAAGGTCGCCATCGGCGCGACGGGACCGGCCCAGCCTGCGCTGACAACCAAGCCCGCCAACCCGGGCAACAACCCCAGCCCCGCCTTCGCGTTCGCCTCGGTCAGCCCAGGTGTGACCTACCAGTGCTCACTCGTGGCGACCACCACACCGGCCCCCGCGGACACGTTCGCGGCCTGCACCTCCGGTCAGACGTTCGGCCCTCTCGCTGACGGCCCGTGGACGTTCAAGGTCCGCGCGATCGACGGCACCGGAACGACCAGCACGGCCGCCGTCTACGGGTTCACCGTCGACACCGTGGCCCCCGTGGTGAGCATCGGCTCCTCGCCCGCCAGCCCGACCAAGGTGAGCACCCCCTCGTTCACCTTCACCAGCTCCAAGGCCTCCACCACGTTCAAGTGCTCGCTGAGCACGGGCGCGGCGGCCTACTCCACCTGCGGGTCCCCGCAGACCTACACCGCCCAGCCCGACGGCACCTACACCTTCTCGGTGCAAGGCGCCGACCTGGCCGGCAACCTGAGTGCCCCCGCGAACGTCACCCTCACCATCGACACCGTCGCCCCGGTGCTCACGGCCACCCCGGCCGGAGGCTCCTACCCGTCCGCGCAGTCGGTGACGCTGAGCGCCAACGAGCCGTCCAGCATCTACTACACCACCGACGGGTCCGCGCCGACCACGGCCAGCACGGCCTACACTGCGCCGATCCAGGTCGCGGCCTCCACGACACTCAGCTACATCGGCGTGGACACCGCCGGAAACACCTCCCCGGTCGCCACCCAGAACTACACCATCGGCGCCGTGATCATCGACAGCTCGCCGGCCAACCCCTCCGCGGACACCAGCCCGGGGTTCGCGTTCTCCACCCCCGGCATCGCCGGCGCCACGTTCACCTGCGCCAAGACCGCCGGGGCGCCCACGGCCGCGGACTTCACTCCTTGCACCTCACCGGTGAGCTACCCCGCCACACCCGACGGGACCTGGACATTCACCGTCAACGCCGCTGACGCCACCGGCACGCCAGTCGGCTCGGCCACCCGCACCTTCCTGCTCGACAGCACCGCCCCGGTGTTGTCCAACAACCCGGCCAACCCCTCAACGACCTCCACCGAGACATTCGCCTTCCACAAGGCCCAGGCCAGCGGGTGGACCTACCAGTGCAGCCTGGTCGCCTCAGGGGCAGTCGACGCGTTCAGCGCGTGCACCTCACCGACCTCCTACCCGGGAGTCGCCGACGGCACGTACACCTTCAAGGTGCGCGCTCAAGACGCCGCCGGGGTCACCACCACGACCAAGGTGTACACGTTCACCGTCACCGCCGGGTCGAGCGCACCCACCACCACAGCGCCGGTCACGTCGTTGACCATCCCCTCCGGGCCGGTGTCGCTGACCGCGGTCCCGGCGCAGCTCAGCTGGACCGGTAGCCCCAACGCCACCGGCTACGAGCTACAGCAGTCCATCAATGGCGGCTCCTTCATCGACCTCGCCGGTTGCACCGTCACCACTACCTGCGCTGGCACGTCCGCCACGGTCAACCTGCGTCCCAGCCTGACCAACCAGTCGACGGTGACGACGTGCCGCTACCAGGTACGCGCCGTCAACGCCTCAGGGGTGTTCGGTCCGTATGCGGCCGCCGTGGCCTTCTCCGCTCCGGCGACCGACAACACCGGTGCCTTCAGCTTCAATGGCGGGTGGAGCGGGGTGAACCTCTCCGGCGCGTTCAACGGCTCGGTCCACGAGTCGAGCACCGTCGGTGCCTTCGCCCAGAACAGCACCGGGTTGGCCGGGTCCACCGTGGCCTGGGTTTCGACCACCGGACCGGACCGCGGGATGGCCGACATCTCCGTGGACGGCGGCCCCGCCGTCACCGTCGACCTGTACTCCGCGACCTTGAAGCCGGCCACCCTGGTCTGGCAGGCCACCAACCTGGGCAGCGTCAACCCTCACACGATCAAGGTCACAGTCCTGGGCGCCAGGAACCCGGCCTCGACCGGTAACAAGGTCGACATCGACGCTTACCTCGCACTGAAATAGACCAGCAGACCCGGCGGTCGCTCCTCCCCGCGCTACCGCCGGGTCTGCTCTGTTCGCCACCCGCTGCCTCAGCCCTTGGATGTTGCCAACCCCGCTCATGTGTGCCGGGGGTTGGGCGACCTGAAGGCGGTAGGCCCTGACTCACCACTGATGCGCGTTTCTATGCTCCGGAGGGCCCCGTGATCCGAGTCTTGGTCGCTGACGACCATCCCGTCATGCGCTTGGGGCTGCAGCTGATGATCGAGTCCGCTCCCGACCTCGTCCACTGCGGCTCGGCCGCCAACGGTGTCGCAGCCGTGTCGCTGGCACAGCAGACCGCGCCCGACGTCGTCGTCCTGGACGTCCGCATGCCAGGTGGTGACGGGATCCACGCAGCCCGCCGGATCCGAGAGCTGCTACCCGACACCGGCGTCGTCATCCACACCTCGCTCGCCTCCGCTGAAGCCGGCGCCCAGGCCGCAGGCGTCGACGCATTCGTCCTGAAAGGCGCCACCCCCCAGACCCTGATCGAGCACATCCGCTCAGCAGACACCACACGTCGGGCCACCAAGCGGACCAGCGACGGCAAGGGGTCACGCACGGACCCGGTCGCAACGACCCGTTCACATTCCCGCCCGACCCCCGGTTCCCGGCTACCTCTGACTCACCCTTCCCAAAGCATCACAGCTGATCTGTAGTGGCTTTCTGTAAAGGGGCAGAGCGAGGCGCCATCGGGACTACTGGGTCCTGACGGCGCCTCTCCATCGTCGTGGGGTGGCTGGCGAGCGTGTCGTTGGCGACGAGCGGTCAGACTGATATACGCGAGTTGGGTACCGCAGGACGGTGGTTCGGCAGCAACGGGACCGCGCTTCTACGGTCGAGCGTCGCTGTGTCTAAGTGGGATCGGCTGCTCATTGTTGTGTCACGGGTCGTTCCTCGCGCTGGCACCAGTCACCGGCTCGGCGAAGCGGTGAGGGGTGGTCAGTCGTCCATGACGGCCAACGACCAGCACCAGCCGGCCAGCTCGCCGGCAATCACGACGTTGGCGACGGTGTGTCGTTTGCGCCGCGCAATGAGCACGACCAACGGTGGTGAAGTCGCAGGTTGCCCTCATCGCCGCGGACCCGTGCGACCGGCGACGCGGGGTCACCGGTCACGCATTGTCTTACCCGCGACGTAGCGGGCACGGTGATGCCAGGCAGCCTCGACCAGCAGCCGGAGGGCGTGGCCGTTTCCGAACTTGGTGCCGACCCCTTCACCCGGGACGCGCCCGAGGAGGACTCGCTTGGCACCAACCCAACGAACGAGCCGACGCGAAAGACTGGCGCAGGCTCATCTGAAGCCGAGACGCAGCACCTCACTCAGGCTTGGCGTATGCCTTGATGCCGGTGTCGAGGAGAACGCATGCCTCGTCGCCATCGGTCCACGCGTCGTGTCCTGGTTCGAGGTCAACGACGTCACCCGGCTCGATCGCGATCTCTGTGCCGTCGTCGAACCGGACGGTCATTCGTCCCGACAGGCAGATTCCCGTGTGGTGGGTTTGGCAGGAATCGGTTCCGGCTATGGGCTTGACGTCGTTGGACCAGCGCCAGCCCGGCTCGAAGATGCCGCGACCCAGAGTGAAGTCGTTGAGCGTCACGACGTCCAGGTGACCGTGACCCTTGAAAGGACGTCGCTCATGCGGGGTGTGGATGCTCTGCTTGTCAGACATGGCTTTCCTCTCGTGGTCTCGCAGCCTCTCGCTTCGGCGGCCGGGCCGGCGAACTTGACCCTCTCACGCTAGACCGGAGGCCCCTTCCGCGGAGGATTTCCGACGAGCAGGTGGGGGGTAGCGCCTGGCTGCACCCCTCCCGAGAGACCAGACCGATGATTCTGGGAGGGCTGCCGTCGGACCGCCCTGGAACGTCGGCGTTTTACCTCGTCTTCGGCTTCCAGTGGTCCAACGACGAAATGCGGATCAAGAGTGAACTTCCGGCAGTTTGCCTCGACCATGCCGTTCCGTCTCGAGGTGTGGCCACCTTGCGGCGCCGCATGGGCGCGCCCATGGCCGGCGGACGCCCTGCACTCAAGGTCGGTCCGGACAGCCGAACAGTCCTCTGCCAGCCGTGCCCTCGACGAGCGCGTGGAGGAGGCGAGTCGTTCCGGACAAAGGGAAAACGCGATCACCCGGCGCTGTCCGCTCGGAAGATAGCTCGTGGGGCGCAATAAGGGGCGCCGCTCATGGCGCTATGCAGCGGTATGCGCTTTAGGTACGGTCGAAAGCAGCTTTGTTTCATCGGTCGCCAGCGAGATCCGTCGGGCGCTGTGTACGAGTCGGGCAGGCTGTCTCTGTCTGGCGGGGGAGCGGGATATGAGCGGCATTGCAAGCGAGGACTTCTCGGCGACATATGACAAGCGAGGTCGTCGCCGTATCAGTGTGGGACAGGTTGCCTCGAGGCTCGACCTTCGGCTTCACGGGCCCGACGTGGATAGCGACGCGTTGGCCGCTGGCTGTCAGTTGGCCATCGATCACAGGTTGGCGGCTGTTACCTGCCGTCCTGAGCACGTGCACCTGGCTTCGGTCCGCCTTGCCGGCACCGGTGTCGGCGTGGCGACCGGCTTGGGTTTCAACCAGCCGATGGCGGCCGCGGTGAACGAAAGCGAGCTCTGTCCCGTTCCGGGTCTGATGGAGGCTCTCATTCCACGGAAGGATGAGAGTCATGGCAGCACCGAGGAAGTACCCGGAGGAGCTTCGGGAGCGAGCGATCAGGATGGCCGTCGATCTGCGGCGTGAC
>NZ_BAAARE010000039.1:0-20088 GCF_039532035.1 Terrabacter carboxydivorans
ACATCACCTACTGCCGCACCTTCGCGGGGTGGGTGTACGCCGCGTTCGTCATCGACGTCTACTCCCGCCGGGTCGTCGGCTGGCAGCTGGCCAAGAACCTGCGCACCGACCTGGCCCTCGACGCCCTGGAGATGGGGTTGTGGGACCGGGCTCGCGCCGGCCGGGACACGACTGGCCTGATTCACCACTCCGACAAAGGAGTTCAGTACGTCGCTATCCGCTACACCCAGCGGCTGGCCGACGCCGGCGCGGTGGCCTCGGTCGGCTCGACCGGTGACTCGTACGACAACGCCCTGGCTGAGGCGTTCAACTCGCTGTTCAAGGCCGAGCTGCTCCGCAACCGCGGGCCGTGGCGCTGCATCGATGACCTCGAGATCGCGGTCGCGGAGTACATCGACTGGTTCAACCACCGCCGCCTCCACGGCGAGATCGGGCTCATCCCGCCCGTCGAACTCGAGGACCAGCACTACCGACACGACCGCGTAATGGCTACCGTCGAAACGTCAGTTCCGAGCCTCCACTAAACCCGGAACGGGACAGTTCATGGCCGGAACCTTACAGAGTAAAGTCAATCAGTTCAGGAATCCTGACCTAGATTACTGCGGTCCAGACGACGGTGGAGCCCATAAGCTCGGACCTTGGTCAAGTCCCTTGACCTCGATCCTCATCGACCTCGGCTCCGAAAGGCTTGGATTCTCGGGTTCTTGGAGTGGGGTGCAGGAATGGATCATCGGCTCCCTTGCCCGGGAGACCGCCTGCGAATGAGTCCGTAAGGTCATCGGTAGCACAGGCCTAGTGCTGGCCACCTCCAACATGCGGGACCCCGCGGCCTGAAGCGGGGTACTGCGAAGCGAGCCCTGTCATCTGGGTGAACAACCCGCGAAGCTTGGTCGGGAGGAGCAAGGGCGGCCAAACGACGGTGCCGCGGCTACGGGGTGAGCGCATCCTCGACACCTCGGACCCCGCCGGCCTGTCAAGTGGTCGAGCTGTCTCCTCGTCAGCAGCGTCTCGTGCACTGGTCGAGACGCTCTACGCCGGCCACGTCAAGGCGAGCGAGCGTTGCTACGGCGAGCCGGAGACCTGGATGTGACGGCGTGGGATGATGGACTCATATCCATCGAAGCCGAGGCCCGCGAACCCTTCTATGCCAACGTCGACGAGTTCGTTTGCGGCTATCTCCTTCCCAACTGGCGCCTGCCTTGCGGCTCGGGAGGCATCACCTGGTGCGCGCGATGGTGGGAGCACGCCGAGGCGATCACCCGCCTCGAGGCCCTCTGGGAGTCCTGGGAGCGGTCCCGTATCGTCGAGGGCGTCGGCATGGCGGTGTGGTGGCGTGACTACGCCGATCCCCACATGGCTATCCTCACCGACGCCCAATCTGGGCCGTTCACCAAGTGCCGTGCTGATCTCGACCGCCACGAGCTGTTGCCGCTGTGGCAAGCGGTCCCCGCCCCCCATGGCCTATTTCGTGACGCAGCCTTGGAGTAGTTCCCGGGTTGCCCACGGACGATGGTGGCTGAAGGCCCACGGCTGTGTCCGCCTCGCGCTGGCGTGAACTGCTTCTCACGGATGGTTGCGTTGGAGTCTAGGAGTGTCGGGTGGGGGGATGATGTGGCAGATCTGGTCGTCGGTGCAGTCTGTTGGATCGAGTCGGTTGCTGCGGCTGATGAGACCTTCCAGTTCGCGTTCCAGGGCTCTCAGTTCTCGCTGTCGAATGTGGACGTCGTGCAGCTTGGTTGAGAGCAGGTCGCGGACGTGGCCGCAGGGCGTGGCGCCTTCGCTGCGCAGTTCCAGGATGGTGGCGATTTCCACCAGGGTGAGCCCTGCCCCTTGTCCGCTGCGGATGAAATGGAGCCGGGTCAAGGTTTCCGCGTCGTAGACCCGGTAGCCGTTCGGACCGCGCGGAGGTTGGGGGAGCAGACCTCTGCGTTCGTAGAAGCGGATGGTCTGGGTAGGCAGTCCCGCGGCGGCGGCGACTTCTCCGATGCGCATGAGCTCAACCTACGCCTTGACCTTGTACCTTGGATCAAGGTCTACGGTCGGGCGCATGGACATCACACTGCTCTACTTCGAGGGCTGCCCGAACTGGAAGACCGCGGCGGAGCGGCTGACCCTATTGGCGGCCGAGCGACCGGACATCACAGTGACTCACCGGCTGGTGGAGACCCCTGAGCAGGCGGAACGTGCCGGGTTTCTGGGTTCACCCAGCATCCAGGTGGCTGGAGTCGACGTCTTTGCCGAGCCAGGTGCGCGGGTGGGGCTGGCATGCCGGCGGTACGCCACTCCGAACGGCTACGAGGGCGCCCCAACACTCGAACAACTGCGGAGGTTGCTTTCAGATGCGTGACCGGAGTTCCGCCCTCGCGCCACTAGCCGCCGTCATCGGAGTCCTCGGGCTCTGCTGCGGCCTCCCCGCGCTTCTGTCGCTCGGAGCGCTGGGAGCAGTTGCTGGCGTGTCTTTGCAGAGCTGGGGACTGATCGGCCTCGGACTCGCGCTCGCCCTCTTGGGAGGGGCGCGGTGGGCAAAGAGCCGACGGACGGCTGATGCCTGCTGTCCCGTTGGCGGCCCGAACGCGGTGCCCGACCCCAAGCCTGAACGCACCCCTGACACCTCGACGAAGGGACTCTCCTCATGAGCCGGACGTTTGACCTGATCGTGATTGGGGCTGGGATGGCCGGTGTTGCGGCCGCCAACAAGTGCGCCGCCCAGGGCTGGCGTGTAGCCATCGTCGACTCCCTGCCTTACGGCGGCACGTGCGCGCTCCGGGGATGCGACCCAAAGAAGATCCTGCGCCGGGGGGCCGAGGTCATCGACAGTGCCCGCCTCATGCGCGGCAAGGGCATCGATGATGCGGGACTCGCCATCAACTGGCCGGACCTCATGGAGCACAAACGCGGCTTCACTGATCCGGTCCCGCAGAATATGGAGGATGCTCTTGCCGGTAACGGAGTCGAGACGCTCCATGGGTACGCGAAATTCGTCGATGCTCGTGAGATTGAGGTCAATGGCTCGTCCTACGAGTCCGCCCGGTTTCTGATCGCGACAGGCGCCAGGCCCCGCCCGCTGGACTTCCCCGGCCACGAATACCTGATCGACAGCACCGACTTTTTGGACCTCGACGCCCTCCCCGAGCGGATCCTGTTCCTGGGTGGCGGCTTCATCTCGTTCGAGTTCGCTCACATCGCCGTGCGCGTCGGCAGTAGCGCGGTCATTGTCGACCGCGGGGATCGCCCGCTGAAGAGCTTCGACCCTGACCTCGTCGAGCTCCTCGTTGAGCGCAGCGGAAAAGTCGGCGTCGACCTGCGGCGCTCCTCGACCATCGCTGCTGTCGAAGTGGGCGATGGGGGCTACAAAGTCACGCTGGAGCGTGGGGGAGTTCGCGAGACGATCGAGACCGACCTCGTCGTCCACGGCGCGGGACGCATCGCTGACCTCGCCGCCCTGGGTCTCGATGTCGCTGGTGTGGACTGGGACGAGCACGGAGTGAGTGTGAGCGAGCATCTCCAAAGCAAGACGAACCCCGCCGTCTGGGCCGCGGGTGACTCTGCCGACACCGCTGGTATGCCGCTGACGCCTGTAGCGGTCGCGGAGGCCAAGGTGGCAGCGTCCAACATGATCAAGGGCACCACGACTGTCCCGAACTACGCCGGGATCCCGACCGCCGTCTTCACCATCCCCGAACTCGTGCGCGTCGGCATGCTCGAGGCCGAGGCCAAAGAGCGGGGCATCGACGTGACCATCCGCTTTTCAGACACCAGTGGCTGGTACTCGAACTACCGGATCGGCGAATCCGCCGCTGCCGTCAAGGTACTCATCGACCCCGCGAACGACCAGATCGTCGGCGCTCATCTGCTGGGACCCGGATACGGCGAGCTTGTGAACATGTTCGGCCTGGCTATCAAGCTGGGACTGACCGCGCGCCAGCTGAGGTCAGCCACAGCCGCATACCCGACGGCTGGATCCGATCTGGGCTCCATGCTTTAAAGGATGGTGCACGCGCCGACCCGTAGCGGCCCCATGGCCGCGGCGACGCGAGATGCGAAGTCGCAGCGGCGTCCTCCTCGCATGCTCAGGTGGGCTCGCATGCTCAGGTGGGACGAGCAGCCAGGGGCATCATCGACTCGATAGCGCTGCCAAATGCTGCGATGCGGGGCCGACCGCACCAGCCCCCCGCAGGTCGGAGCGCGACCATCGCGAGGCCTCGGCGACAGCAGCTCGGAGCGCCGCCCCTGATGGGTGTCAGATCCCAATTCGTCAGAGCTACTTCCTGGCAGCCGCACGGGTCGACGCGCTGGCTGCCCGCACTCGGGCCAGGCCGGTGCGCTCGCACCCCGGCCTTGCGACATCGAGTGCTGAGCGCGCCACGCGCGGTCACAGAGATGCCCGGGAGCAATATGCACCGATTGCCCCAGAAATACATCACGCGTGATATTTTCCGAGAAAGAGAGGTGCCACCTTGTGAGCACATCAACGAACCTGAGACTGGATGACCAGCTCTGCTTCGCCCTGTACGCGGCCACGAACGCGGTCACCAGGGCTTACCGTCCGCTGCTTGAGGCTGTCGGTCTGACCTATTCGCAGTACCTGGTGATGATGGTGTTGTGGGAGCGCGACGCCCAGCCCATTCATGAGATCGCATCCCGTCTGAACCTGGCCTCGCACGCGGTGACCCCGATCGTGCACCGGCTCGAGACGGCCGGCCTGGTCAGTCGTGCTCGGGTCGGCCAAGATCGTCGCGTGGTCACCGTGGCCTTGACCACGGCAGGTGCCGAGGCGGAGGCCGCGGCGTCCGCGGCCCAGTACGCCGTCGTGGACCAGACACGCTTGTGCGGAGCCGAGCTCACGGACCTGCGCGACCACCTGCGCGATCTGGTCTCCCGCATGAACGACACCTCAGCGGCCCCTGCCGCGACCACAGACCCGATCGGTGACGACGGAAGGGAACGGGTCACCACGCACCGTCCTGGCCCGGCGTCCGCGACCGGCACCCCACAAACGAGCCACGCGCCTGGAGCTTGCTAGTGGTGACGGCAGTTGCGCGCCGAGCCCCGGGCCGTTCCACACCCTCAAAGAAGAGGTCCCACCGTGCGATCCCACCGTGCGAACACTCCACCACGACGTCCGCCCTCAGATGAATGACCCCCAGCCCGTGGACGCCACGGCTTCCTCCCTCGGTCGCGACGCCCCTAAAGACCACCTGTCGGCCTTGTTGCAGCGCACGGCAGTGGGCGACGAGACGGCGTTCGCGCAGATGTACCAGATCTCGGCACCCCGCCTGTACGGCATGGTCCTGCGAGTCGTGGGAGAGGGCGGCGGCCACGCGGAGGAGATCACCCAGGAAGTGTTCCTGGTCATCTGGAGCACCAGCGCCCAGTTCGACCCGTCCCGGGGAAGCGCCATGAACTGGATGCTCACCATCGCCCACCGCCGGGCCGTCGACCGCGTGCGCAGCGCCGAAGCAGCCAACCGACGAAACTACACCTGGGCCATGGAGCAGCCGAACTTAACCGGCATGGACGCGACCGCCGAATCAGCCCATGCCTCGATGGAGGCTGCACGCGTCCGAGCGGCGCTGTGCTTGCTTCCCGTCAAGCAACGCACCGCCATCTTCCTCGCCTACTTCGCCGGGCAGAGCTACACGCAGGTCGCCACCCATCTCGGGGTCCCGACTGGCACGGCCAAAACACGTATCCGCGACGGGCTGCGCAGCCTCAGCGACAGCCTCGCCACTACGCCCGCCTCGGCCTAGCTGGCACACGAGCGCGGCGGCGGACGCAACGCTCCTGACGTTAAAGCAGCAACACACACCTCGTACGGGGCTGGGCCGGTGTGGCGTCGTCCAATGGAGGCGCCGCCGCTGGACGACGCCCTCGGCGACCCGCCTGGTCGATCTCTCGTCCACGGACTGGTGCCGGGCATATGCGATTGCCCACGCTGCCGCCCAAGGGTGCGATCATCCGTCGCACCTCCACGCTCGACGTGTTGCGACGACAGCTGAATCCGCCCTGCAACCCGCGGTTCGTCCGAGAGACACGCTCAGCAAATACCCGGCAGGCACCCAGCAAAGACCCAACAGGGGCCCGCAGAGACCCAACAACCACCGTGGCGTCCGTGTCGGCGGGCGACGGGTTCAAGGCTGCCGCGCCGTCGGTGGCCTGGCGGATCAGCTGAGTCGGTCCCTTTACTGTGGGGGATGGGGCAGAAGCGCCGCGAGCTCGTTGAGAGATGACGCCTGCAGATCGGCTGGTAGGAACATGCTGGGGTAGGTCGTACCGGATCGATTGATCCAGCAGGTAGCCAGTCCGGCCTTGCGGGCTCCGTGGATGTCCCATGGGTGCACCGCTACAAGCATGGCGTCTTCGGCCTTCACCTGACAGGCTTCGAGCGCATGATGGTAGGCGGCGGCTGCAGGCTTCCAGGCCGGAGCGTCCTGCACGGAGAGCAGGGTCTCGAAGCAGCTGGCGATGTCGTTGCGGTTGAAGAGAGCCTGCGCGACCGTGGTGGCGCCGTTGCTGAGAGTTACCAGGCGTAGCCCCGCGTCGCTGAGCGCGCGGATGCCGGCGACGACGTCGGCGTGGACGGGTAGTTCGGCGAAGCCGCCCATGATGTGTGCGACGGCACGCTCAGTGTCCGTCCCTACCTCCCCCAGCAGTAGTCGGAGCCCGTCGGATGCCAGCTCGGCGAAGGACGGGTTGTCCGCGGTGACCGTGAGAGCAAAGCCGTCGCGCAGGAGTGCCGCAAACCAGGTGGTGGCGAGGTGCTCGGGCAGACCGACGTCGCTGAACCGGGTGGCGACCGGCGCCATGTCCGAGAGGGTCTCGTTGACATCGAAGATGATGAGACTGGGTCGCCGGGCAGCGCCCTGGTCCCGGGGACCTGACGTGCTGAGGTGCGTCATGGGGTGACTCCTTGTCGCTGCGGTCGTAACTGGGGCTGGCATGCCGGCCTCGCCGGCTGATGCTCTGGTCCACGTACCCGGACCGGTGTAGATGCGCGAGCTTCTGAGCCGAGAGGCCAGCAGAGTGCGGTGCGCCCCTTTGGCAGGTTCCAGCATGTGCCGCAGCCCGGGTCACGGACGTGGTCACCGGAGGGCGCAGCTGCGGTCTGCCGTGTCCCCGCGGCCAGCGTTAGTTCGGCCACGTCGCCAGAAGGACGCCGTAGATCGGTACGGCCACCTACTGCCGCTGATGCGTCGAGGCAGGGCGCCCGTCTTGGCTTGTTCGTGAATCGGATTCTGCTGGAATGGGAACACGTGGCAGTCGTTGCCGGGTTCCCCTGATGTGCCCGAGCCCATGAACGATGTCGATGCCCGGGACCAGAAGGACGCGTTCCGGCGGTACGTGCAGCCCGAGCTGGAGGTCCTCCTGCGCGTGGCTCGCACCTTGACGGGTGACGCGGTCGATGCAGAGGACCTTACGCAGGAGACCCTCATCCGGGCCTATCGCGCAGTCGGCCGCTTCGACGGCCGACACCCGCGCGCGTGGCTTCTGACGATCATGCGGCACACACACCTGAACATGCGCCGGCGACAACGACCTGACACGGTGCCCGACTGGGACGCGGTGCAGACGGCCCGTCCGGCGTTCGGCGCCTCGACGTCTCGCAGCGCCGAGGACGAGGTCATCGACCAGCGCCTGCATCACCTGCTCGCCGAGGCCATCAGCGCGCTGGACTCCCGCTACAGGCAGGTCCTGTGGCTCATCGACGTCAACGACCTGAGCTACGCGGAGGCTGCTGCCACGCTCGGGGTTCCGGTCGGAACCGTCATGTCGCGCCTCAGTCGCGCGCGGGGCCGGGTGCGTAGGCACCTGGGTCCCGACATCCTCATCTCTCGGAGGCTCTCATGATCACCCCGCTTCTCCGGATGGTGACGTGCCACTGGACTGCTCGGCGGATCCAGCGCTATCTCGATGCGGACCCATCCGCGCCGTTGACGCCCGGGGAGGTCGCTCGTCTGGAGTCGCACCTCGCCATCTGTGAACGGTGCACTCGGCTGGGCGAGGAACACCAGGTGCTGCGCAGGGCCCTGTCTCATTGGCCGGGCAGGGCCCTGCCAGACGAGGAGGCGGTTGCCCGCCTGCGCAGCTTCGTCGATGAGCTGATGAGTTGATGAGTGAGGATCCGAGATGAGTGAGGTACCCCTGAAGGGCCAGGCGAACGAAACATGCGCCCCCGGCCAGCCCAGCGACCCGAAGGACCCGTGGGATTTGGTGGTTCTCGGCGGTGGCACGGCCGGGATGGTCGGTGCGAAAACCGCGGCTCGGCTCGGAGCCCGGGTGCTTCTGGTGGAACGCGCCCAACTCGGCGGTGACTGCCTCTGGACCGGATGCGTGCCGTCGAAGGCTCTGCTCGCCTGCGCGGAGGCGGCGGCCGGCGCACGTCGGGGCGCCCCGCTCGGCGTCGAGGCTAGGCAGGTGGGCGTCGACTTCGCGGGCGTCATGAGCCATGTCCGCGGTGCGATCGGGCACATCGCCCCGGAGGACTCAGTCGAGGCGCTCCAAGGGAGCGGCGTTCACGTCATGCTCGGAACTGGAACGTTCACTGGGCCGCGACGTCTCGATGTCGATGGTCGACAGGTGCAGTTCCGTCAAGCGCTGTTGGCGACCGGTGCCGCTCCGGCGCTGCCGCCCATCCCGGGTCTGCTGGAGTCGAGTCCGTTGACCAGTGACACGATTTGGGCACTGTCCGAGCTTCCCGGTCGTCTGGCGGTGCTAGGCGGCGGAAGCATCGGCTGCGAGCTGGGTCAGGCCTTCTCCCGGCTGGGATCCCAGGTGGTCCTCGTCGAGGGAGCGGACCGGATCCTCCCACGCGAGGACGAGGAAGCGGCGGCGGTGGTCACCGACGCGCTGACCGACGATGGTGTCAAGGTCCGCACGGGCGTCACAGTTGTCCAGGTGGTGGGTAGCAGCGGTGTGGGAGGTGCTCTGCTGCTCGACGACGGATCCAGGGTCGACTTCGAGCACCTGCTCGTGGCCGTCGGCCGGTCGCCCCGAACGCGAAACCTAGGCCTGGATGCGTCGGGGATCGAGACGGACCCGCGCGGTTTCGTCGTCGTCGACGCGCGCCTGCGCACGACCAACGCTCACGTCTGGGCTGCCGGAGACCTGACCGGTCATCCGCAGTTCACTCACCTGGCTGGTGTGCACGCGAGCACGGCCGCGACCAACGCTGTGCTCGGGCTCCGCCGGAAGGTCTCGCTCTCGGCCGTGCCCCGCGTGACCTTCACCCACCCCGAGGTTGCCGCGGTCGGGCTGCCCACGCAGCGGAGCCGAGACGGCCTGCAGGTGCGGTCCTGGCCCGACAGCCACGTCGACCGCGCTGTGGCCGAGGGCCAAACCACCGGGTTCACCAAGCTTGTCACCGACCGACGTGGGCGCATCCTCGGCGCCACCGTCGTTGGCCCGCGCGCGGGTGAGACGCTCGCCGAGCTGACCCTGGCGGTCCGATTGGGGCTCACGACCCGGCAGCTGGCCGGCACGACGCATCCGTACCCGACCTTCGGGGACGGCCCGTGGAACGCGGTCATCGCGAACGTGCAGGATCAACTGACGCGACCTGCGACGGCCATGGTCATCCGTGGGCTGCGGACCGCTCGCAGGTTCGTGAGCCGTCGGTAGGCGGTAGCTGCGATCGCCCTAGCAGACTGACGCTGCCGGACCCCGGGATGGAGGCGCGCTCAGGTCAGGGCTGCGAACCCGGCGATGATGCGTTGGCCCGCGCTGAGCGCGACGACACCAGCCCAGGCGATCGCGATACCGCCGGCCCAGCCTGGCACGAGCAGCCAGAGGCTGTGCACCGCGATGGTCTCGGCGCCCTCGGCGAGGCCGCCCAAGAAGCTGAGAGAGCGACCGTCGTCGATGCGGCGGCCCGTGCGCTCGGCGATGGAGGAGAACGCGAGGAACGCCGTGCCGTTGATGTAGTAGGCGAGCATCACCAGCAGGAAGGGCCACCAGGGGGCTACCTGGGCCCGGCTGGCCCCGAGAGCCACTCCCACGACCGTCGTCCCGTAGACGACGAAGTCCGCCGTGATGTCGAAGAAACCTCCCGCGGGGGATCCGGACCCAGCCGCGCGGCGCCGGGCCAACGGCCCGTCAAGACCGTCGAAGGCCCGCGAGACCAGCCACAGCACCAAGGCCAGAGCCCAGAGCGTCCCGGCTGCTGCGGCGGCGCTGCCCAGGCCCGTGGCCAGGCCGGCGGCCGTCAACCGGTCGGGCGTGACCCACGGAACGTCGATCAGCTTCGCGCCGCGGGCCAGCGGGTCGGCCAGGCGACGCCGAAGCCGAGCATCGAACACAGTCACGCACCTGCTCTGCCACGGGAGAGCCGCCGAGCCACGACGGCGCCACCAGCCATGAGCACCAGCAACGCCAAGCCAGCCCACGTGAGGCGGCCCGGCTCTGCGATGGCGAACGCGCCGGCGGCCACGTAGATGACCGTCCCGGGAAGAATGCCCAGGGCAGTACCGAGCGTGTAGTCGCGGACAGCGACTCTCGACATGCCGGCCAGGTAGTTCACAGCGGTGAAGGGGGCCACCGGCACCAGCCGCAGCGCCAGGACCGCCGCCAGCCCATGCCCCCCGAGCCGGTCGAGAACCCGCTGCCGTTGCGCTTGAGGCGACCTGTGCAACACGCTCGGGCCGACCCGACGGGCAATCGCAAACGCCACGAGAGCCCCAACCATGGCGGCAAACCAGACGAGCGTGACACCGTTCGGGAGCCCGAAAGCGGCTCCCGCCAGCGCCGACAGGACGTTCTTTGGCACCGGGAAGAGGGTCACGACCACGTAGAAAAGGGTGAAGACGAAGGGCGCAGCAGACCCGCCCTTGGCGACGAACGCGTGAACATGTGCTGGGTCCAACGCACCGGTCCAACACAGCATCACGGCACCGCCTAGGAGCGCCACGCCGAGCAGGACGACCCGCCCCGTCCCGCGGGCCATTCCGGCCCGCGCGCCGCGCTCGGCGTGTTGCGTCACCTGAAGTGGCTCGGCTAAGGGCGCTGGCTCTGGCTCGACGTTCATGGATCTCCTAGGACCGGTGGACGCCTTGGGAAGCCGCTGAGTCCCCCGCCGTGTTCCCGACTCGACCGATCAGCCGTCACCAGCATCCTGGAGGGTCCATGCCACGAGCCGAGTCCTACGCCGGTCCCGGCCGTCTCCGACGCAGCCGGCAGTGGTCGTCCGTGCTGGTCGCCTGCCTGGCAGCGGCTGCCTGTGCCGCTCCAGCGACCACGGAGGGACAGGCGGCGCAGACAGCACCGTCCGGACGTTCATGGACCGAGGTGACTCGCGCGGCCCGCGGAGCGACCGTCTCTCTGTGGATGTGGGGCGGCGACCCCAAGGGCAACGCCTACGTCGACGATGTCTTGACCCCCGCAGCCCGACAGCTCGGGATCACCGTGCGCCGAGTGCCCGTCGCCGACACGAAGGATGCCGTCAACCGCGTGCTCAGCGAACGTCAGGCGAACGTCACGGACGGCGCCGTCGATCTCGTCTGGGTCAACGGCGACAACTTCACGACGGGCGAACAAGCCGGTGTATGGCGGTGCGGGTGGACGCAGTCGCTGCCGAACATGGCCTACACCGACCCTGCTGATCCTTTGCTGGCCACCGACTTCGGCACCCCGGTCCACGGGTGCGAGGTGCCATGGCACAAAGCGCAGTTCGTGCTGGCCTACAACGCGGCGAAGGTGACCGCCCCGCCGACCAGCCTGGAGGGGGTACTTGCCTGGGCGCGTCAGCACCCGGGACGGTTCACCTACCCCGCACCTCCGGACTTCACCGGGTCCGTGTTCATGCGCGAGGTCCTGTACGCCACGGCGGGTGGCTATCGCCAGGTGCCGTCTGGCTACAACCAGGCGGCATACAACCGGCTCACGCCAGCACTGTGGACGACGCTGAGAGATCTCGCTCCCAGCCTGTGGCGAGGCGGGCAGACCTACCCGCGAGACGCAGTGGCCCTGGACAAGCTCTACGCGGACGGGCAGATCGACATGACGATGACCTACGGGCCGGCCACCCTGACCGACCTGGTGGCCAACGGCACGTTCCCGAAGGCCACTCGCGTCCTGAGCCTCAAGGGCGGCACCGTCGGCAACGCCAGCTTCCTGGCGATCCCGGCCACCTCCGGGCACCAGGATGCCGCCATGGTCGTGGCCAACCTCGCGCTGTCCCCGCAGCAGCAGGCCGCGAAGGCCGACCCCAGGACCTGGGGCCAGTTCACCGTCCTGGACACCTCCCGGCTGCCGCCCGGCCCGCGGGGGAGATTCGCCGAACTCCCGAGTTCACCCGTCGTGCCCGCCTACCCCGTCATGTCCAAGAACGCCCAGCCGGAGTTGTCCGCGTCATGGGTGACTCCGTTGGACGACGGGTGGCGCCGCGCCGTCCTGGAACGCAGATGACATTCATCCGGAAGGGGAGGGCCAGAGGGCGGCGTAGCGTGACCCTGGTAGGCCCGGCGGCCGTCCTGGTAGCGGCCGTCGTCGGAACGGGCCTGCTCGCTCTGGTGTTGACGGCCACCGGGCTGATGCCCCTGGCGGGGCAGCCCCGGTTCAGCTTGGACGCGTTCACTTCCCAGGCCCCGGACCTGCTCACCTCGGCCCGAGAGAGCCTGCTGATCTCCATGTCCGCTACCACGATCTCCGCGGCCGTCGGGCTGGCGGTGGCTCTGCTGCTGGTCCGTGCCGACCGCCTGACGCGCTGGCTCACCGCGGCAGCCGCGGCTCCAGTCCCGGTCGCTCACATCGTCGGGGCCGCCTCGTTCGCGCTGCTGTTGTCCGACTCCGGTATCGCCCGCCGGGCGTGGGGGTCGGTCACCACTCCTTGGCCCGAGCTGGTGGGCGGACCGTGGCCTGTGGCGATCGTGGCTGAGTTCGCCTGGAAGGAGTCGGCGTTCGTCGCCCTGGTGATCACCGCGTCCGTGGCACCTCGGTTGCAGGAGTACCTCGAGGCCGCCTCGATGCTGGGTGCGGGGGCAGGTGCCCGGCTACGTCACGTCACCCTTCCGTTGGCGGCACCAGCGCTGTACGGCACCGGCGTCATCGTCTTCCTGTACACGCTCGGCTCCTATGAGGTTGCGTGGGTCCTCGGCGCGGCTTACCCCGAGAGCCTTCCCGTCATGGCGTACCGCCTGTTCGGGTCGATCGATGTCACGACACGGCCCCAAGCAGCGGCGGTCGCGCTCACCACGACCCTGATGGCTCTGGGGGCGGCCGCGGCCTCTGCTCCGCTCATCCGCCGCGTGAGCGCACGATGACCCGGCACCCTCCTCGTTCCAGCGCCAGCTCGCCCGCCCCGCTCCAGCCAGCTCAGCAGCGACCTCGACGTCGTCGTGATCCGCATGTGCCGGGTCGTGGTCGAACCCCGTCCGGCCGGCGCCGTGTCGCGATCTACCTGACGGCCGCGGTGGTCATCGGCTGGTTCGTTCTGCCGCTGCTGCCGGTCATCGCCTGGGCCATCGCGGACCGGTGGCCGTACCCGTCCGCACTCCCACAAGAGCTCGGCGTGCGTGGCTGGGAGTCGGTGTGGACTGCGGGAACCGCCCGCGCTGTCGCGAGCTCGGCGGCACTCGGGATCCTCGTCGCGGTCGCGGCGACAGTCCTGGGTTCGGCCGCTGGCCGTGCCATCGGGTGGCGCCTCACGCGACACCCCGCCGTTGCCGCGCTCCTGCTGCTGTCCCCGGTCGCGTTGCCTCCGTTCGCGGTCGCCGTGGGACTAAGTGCCGTGGTTCTCCGCGCCGGCATCCCTGAGCCCGCCGCGGTGCTCGCAACGCTGACGGTCTACGCGCTCCCATACACCACCTACGTGGTCGCCGCCCGCTACACGGCTCTGGAGCCCGGGGCCGAGGAGCAGGCCAGGCTCCTCGGCGCCACCAAGTGGCAGGCGCTCCGTCACGTCACACTGCCCGCCCTGCGGCCGGCCATCGCCGCAGCCATGTTCTTGGCATTTCTGGTCGGCTGGAGCGACTACGTCGTGACCCTGGTCGTCGGTGGCGGACAGCTGGTCACGCTCCCCATGCTCATCGGTGCCGCCGCCTCAGGCACAGGCAACGAACCCGCTGTTGCGGCTCTGTCGCTCCTTTCCGTTCTGCCACCGCTGCTCGCGCTGTTGCTCGGGCGTCTGGCATCCGACCGGCTGGGCACCGACCGGCCGAGCACGTCCTCGGAGCAGTCGGCCGAGGGCCGGGCGTTCCCGCAGGCGCCGGCGCCGGTCCGGGCCGGTACTCACGCGCTCCAGACGCAGCTCGCCGCCCAGAGCCGGGACACGTTCGCCGAGGGGAGACTCCATGACCAGAGCTGACGAAGCCACGGTCGAGCTCAGCGACGTGTACTTCACTCATCCGGGCCGTGATCGGCCGACGCTCTCCGGGGTCGATCTGTACATCGAGGCCGGCGACATGCTCGCCCTCATCGGCCCGTCCGGTTCAGGCAAGACGAGCGCCCTGCGGATCCTGGCAGGCCTGGAGGAACCCGACCGCGGCGACGTGCTGGTCGAAGGGGTGAGCCAGCTGGGTGTGGCGCCGGAACGACGCTCGATGTCGATGATGTTCCAGCGCCCCTTGTTGTTCCCGCATCTCAGCGTGGTCGACAACGTGGCCTTCTCCGCCCGGGTCAGCGGCGTCGCTCGTGACGCCGCTCGCGACCGCGCCCGCGCATTCCTTGACCTGGTGCACCTACCCGAGCTCGCCCTGCGTCGTACCGCACAGCTCTCCGGGGGGCAGGAACAGCGCGTCGCACTGGCAAGGGCATTGGCGGCCAGCCCTCGCGTGCTACTCCTGGACGAACCCTTCAGCGCCCTCGACCCAGGAGTGCGCGCCAGCATGCACGACCTGCTCGCCGAGGTTCGCGCGGTTCTGGAGCCGACCACCGTGATGGTGACCCACGACCTGGACGAGGCAGCGCTTGCCGGGCGCGTGGGGGTGCTGGTGGACGGCACCATTCACCAGATAGGCACGGTCGCCGCCCTATACCGTCGTCCCGCCTCGCTTGCCGTTGCCCGGGTGCTCGGTGGCTTTTCGGAGGTCGACGGCCAGATCACCGGCGGGGCCCATTGGTCCGGGTTCGGTGGGTTCCCCCTAACGCGGCAGGAACTGGAGCAGGTCGTCGCCTTGCAGAACGTGACCCGTCTAGGCATCCCCACGAGCACACTCCTGGTCCGGCGAGAGGCGCTGCGCGCCACAGCGGTCGGCGACCCATCGTCAATGTTCACTGCCAGAGTCAGCGCGGTGCGACAACGCGGCCCTGTGCGCACCGTCGTGGTGGTCCCGGAGGAGCAGCACCCCGGCACGGCTTCAGCACGCCTCGAAGTCGAGGTTGATACCCGAGCTCAAGATTTCTCAGCGGCGGATCGCGGCGGCCGCGTCGGGGTGTCGCGCACCGGGGTTCCGGTCGCGCTGATCTGCGACGCTTCCGGCGCTGCGGGCCTGGAGGCGACTTCATCTCGTTCGAGTTCGCCCCTATCGCAACCCCCGCGGACAGCTCGCCGGTGATCATCGACCCCGGCCCCCTGCTGACGGCCTTGGACCCACACCTCGGGCGACCCGACCCCCGATCCCAGCCGTGACCGACTCCCGCCTTGGCGGCGCGCGGAACCCCAGACGTAGCCGGGTGCAGTCGGTCAGTCCGGCGGCTGCAGTTGGAATGAACCACCCGGCAATCATATCCGTACGGTTGTGCGGATATGATTGGTCTCATGACGGAACCCCTGGTCCCTAGCCCCGATCGTTCTCCAAGTGCGGCCCAGATGCCCGCATGCGGTTCCGGCCCCGTGGTGAAAGGCGAGTTCGTGGTCCGCGAGTTGCAGAGCGTGCTGGGGGAGGCCCGCGCGGCTCTGCGGCGACGACGCGCCGAAAACAAGACGTCGCAGCAGTCGCACGCCGGTCGACACCTCGAAAATCTCGAAGACCCGCAGACGAGGAGCACGTTCTGATGCAGGTGTTGGAAACGATCGGTCGCAGTATGGACGAGGGTTGGTGGATGTTCTACGACACGTTCTGGGCGTTGGCGTTGGGCTTCGCTCTGTCCGGAGCGGTCCAGGCGTTCGTGTCTCGGCGAGCGATGCAGCGCTCGCTCGGTGACCATAGGCCCGGCACGGTCGTGAAGGCATCGTTCTTCGGCATGGTCAGCTCGTCGTGCTCGTACGCCGCAAGCGCGTTGGGCAAGAGCCTGTTCGCGCGCGGTGCCGACTTCACGGCCTCGATGACCTTCATGTTTGCCAGCACGAACCTCGTGCTGGAGCTCGGTGTGGTGCTCTGGTTGCTGATCGGGTGGCAGTTCGCGGTCGCGGAGTTCGTCGGCGGCGCAGTGATGATCGCCTTGCTGGCGCTCGTGCTTCCACGTGCGGTTCCGACCGCGCTGCTCGAGCAGGCCCGAGAACGCCTCACCGGTGGAACTTCGGCGGGTGTGGAAGCCGCGGACGACAACGAGGCGGCGGAGGCAGGTAGCGCTACCAGGCTGCGCAGCCGTGCGGGCTGGTCGGATGCCGCGGGTTACGCCATCAGCGATCTGAGCATGCTGCGCAAGGAGCTGGTGATCGGTTTCGTCGTCGCGGGCTTGGCCTCCGTCGCAGTTCCGGTGTGGGTGTGGCAGGCGCTGTTCCTCACTGGCTCCGGGTGGCTCTCCGGTGTGGAGAACGTCATCGTCGGACCGGTCCTGGCGTTCCTGAGCTTCGTCTGCTCGGTGGGTAACGTGCCGTTGGGCGCCGCGCTGTGGAAGGGCGGCATCAGCTTCGGCGGCGTGGTGGCGTTCATCTTCGCCGACCTGCTGGCCCTGCCCCTGGTGTTGATCTACCGCAAGTTCTACGGCACCCGGCTCGCGGTGCGGCTCTCCCTGGTGTTCTGGGCCGTGATGAGCGTGGCTGGCCTCATCACCGAGGGGCTGTTCCGGCTGTTGTCGCTAATCCCGGGGCACCGTCCCAAGGCAAGCATCGCCACCATCCACCTCGGCTGGAACTACACCACCGTGCTGAATGTGGTCGCCTTGGTAGCCTTCGGCTATTTGTACTGGCTCTACCGCAACCGCGACCGTCTTGGCGGTGGCGCGGGACTGGCCAAGGACGTCGTGTGCGGGATGCAGGTGCGCGCCCAGGATGCACCAGCGCGTGCCCGCCATGCCGGGCACGACTACTACTTCTGCTCCGACCGATGCCACGACCGCTTCCTCGCCGCCCCCGAGACCTTCCTCAATCAGAACCCTGGGCAGGGCCGCGACTCAGGCAGCGGTGACAGACAAGCTCTCGAGACCGACACCCCGGCTCCCGGGCTCGATCCGGTGTGCGGGATGACCGTGGACCCCGATAGCGCGGCGGCACGTGCCGAGCACCATGGCGCGACGTACTTCTTCTGCTCCACCGGCTGTCGGGACGCCTTCATAGCGGACCCAGCGGCCTTCACCGCCGCCCAGAGCAGCCGATGACGGGGGCGGAACGGGCCGCCCCGGTGAACGCCCACGCGGTGGCACAGGCGCAGGAGCGTGTGCCCAGCACTGAGGACATCTCGCGGCTCACGGGACTGCTGTCGCTCATGACCGACCCAGTGCGCCTACGAATCCTCTACGCCCTCGACGTGTCCGACGAGCTGTGCGTCGGTGACTTGGCGATCGCGCTGGACCTCAACGAGGACCAGGTCACCTACGCCCTCCGGCTGCTGCGCACCGCCGGGCTGGTCCACACCCGCAGGCAGGGCCGCGTCGTCTTCAACCGACTGGCCACCGACTTCCCGGAACCACTACGCGAACACTGCCTACGGCGACTAGTGGAGCTCACACGTCGAGTATCCGAATCCCCAGATCTCTGACCGTGCCCGCGCGTGGTGCGGCACCGGCGGCCGGATGTGGACACGTTCATCCCAGCCGGGAGCACAGCAGCGTTAGCGCCACGTCGGCGAGCCGGAAACGCTGCCTGATAGCCAGCCCCGAGCCGGTCGTCGAGGGTTCACCGGGGCAGTCAAGAGCCGTTCCTCGGCCGCGAAATCCGGTCGGAGGCAGACAGCACTGCGGACGCGGACGGTCGGTCGTCGGGAGTGCGGGGGCGCCAGAGCATCCCGACGACGCCGTCCACCATGACGGCGTCGCCGCCGAGTTGCCGGGTGTCCTCGACCGGGCGGGCGAGCCGCTCGCCGTTCCAAAGAGCGTGGGCGTAGGTGAGCAGCGTGCGTGGTGAGTAGACCCGCCACCAGGGGGCGCGGCGGAAACCGAGTCGGGCGTACAGGGTGCGGTCGGGGTCGCTCAGGACGAGGCCGGGCCAACCCAGGTGCCTGGCCAAGGCGGCGAGCCGGTCGGCCGGACTGAACCCGACGAGGACCAGGCCGACGGCGGGGTTGTTGTGCTGCTGGTGCACCTGGACCAGGTGCTGTTGGCAGGGCAGTCAATGCCGGTGACGCATCAGGACCAGCAGGTGCACCCCCTCGAGGGCCCCAAGATCCAGGCTCCTGCCGGAGCGGGCGTCGATGACGGTCGTGCCGGCGAGGCTCAGTGCGGTGTCATGGCGTCGTGGCATCGGAGCCTCCTGAGCGGATGGCGAAGAACAGCCCGGCCAGGACGGTGGCCAGCGCTGTTCCGCCGGACAGCTGGAGAGCTTCCAGGGCCGCTCCGTCCGGGTGCCGCAACGTCGGACCTCGGAGCAGGTCCAGTCCGGACATGACCGTCGCGGCCAGTGCCGCAGCAATGCCGCCGGCTGCGGCGGCTAGCAGCACCGCCCGCGTCTTGCGTCGGACGGACGACAAGTTGGAGATGACGAACCAGGGCAGCGCTCCAGCCACCAAGACGGGGGCGAGGTGCCACGTGGTGGTGGGCCGCCAAAGCGCCAGTCCCAGCCACAGCAGTGCCATGCCCAGGGTCCACGCGATGCCGCGGCCGACAACGCCTCCACCCCGGCCCTGCTGCCCGTCTGGCGCCAGGCCGGCGGCAGCCATGACCTGCTCGAGTGAGGGGTTGACCAGGGCCTGCTGCCAGACGAAAACGGTCGGGACTGTCTCATCCCCTCCGGTGACCTCGCGGACTCGTGCCGCCGCGAGCGGATCGGACCAGATGTCGTGCTCGATGGTTTGGACCCCCTCCATGGCTAACCTGCGGCGCAGCCGCGCGCAGAACGGGCAGCCAGGCCGCCACAGCACCTCGATCGTCATGTGCGCTTCCTCCCGTTCCGTCCCTGGGTAGCCGCAAAGGCGCCCGCTATACGCGAAACCCGGCGAGCTGCGCCTCTGCTTCCCGGCTGACTGTCGGAGATAGGGCTTCGGCCCAACGTGGGTCCACGGCGCGCTAAGCCTGCTCTAGGGGCCCGAGGCCGCGTCGACCAGCCGATGTGGCTGTGGCTGAACGTCTAGGGGCAGGCGCCGAGCCGTTCGCTCGTGGTGAAGTCGAGCTTTCGGGGAGGCCGCAGACGTCGTTGACATGGCCCACCGCACCTTAGGCGAGTCGGTCCTCTCCTGCTCCGCTCCCTGTTCTACCCACCCTCCAGACGCGTCGCATCGACGGCCCAGGAGGTGCACTGCAGGAAGGTGTACTGAAGCTGACCGGCTCGACCGGCTTGAAGGCGGCGGCCGCCGTCGCGAGCACAACGGAAGGAAACGAGCCATGACCATGACCACACGCGCGACGGCGCGACAGCGTGACCTCGCGGAGCGGCTCGTGACCGGCGCCCGCTGGCCTCACCTGTGGAGTCGTCTTCGGCTGCTCATGCAGGTGATGGGAATGATCGAGATGATCGCCATGATCGTCGGCAGCTCATCGACCGCCGCCGCGTGGACTGTCCACCTCGTGGTCTCCGCCGTGATCGGTGCCGGGGTCGGGCTCGTCCTGGACAGCCGGGGCACGTCGGTGCCGATGGGGTCGGCGCAGTCTCATCTACGGCGCCTCTGGTGGATCCTGGGCCCGCTACTGCTGATGCCTGCCAGGCTCGGCGTGCCGGTCCTCGCCGTCACCCCCGACGCGTGGAAGTCGATGATGGGCCACCTGATCTTCGGTGCGGTCTAGGTGTACTCGGCCTGGACGTTGGTGACGGGTAGGCGTTGACGATGAGGAGAACCTCCGGGTGAGGTGTGGAGTGTCTAAGTCCCGCACCGCCCGGAGGTTCTCGTGTCCCACGCTAACGCCCGT
>NZ_BAAARE010000040.1:0-16299 GCF_039532035.1 Terrabacter carboxydivorans
CGAAATCATCCGCTGCCTCAAGCGCTACATCGCCCGCGAGGTCTTCGCCAACCTGCCCCGCGCCACGGATACCTCCGCCGTCACAGCGCCCGTCGCCCCGGCCGCTTGACGAATATAGGAGCATCGAACGGTTCAACCGGACCCTGGCCAGCGAGTGGGCCTACCGACAGGTCTTCACCAGCAACGGCGAGCGAGCCGCAGCCCTTGCGCCCTGGCTGCACGACTACAACACTCGACGACGCCACACCGCCCTGCAAGGGCTCCCGCCCGTCAGCCGACTGTCACCAACGTCATGACCGGGTACATCTAGGCCGCCGGCCGGCGCCGCGCCCACGGACCCCCGCGGGGGGCGGAGGACTCTCCATGTCAGGCAACCCCCTCCGTGTGTGTGGCCGCGTCCAGAAGGCCCGCAACCTCGGAACAGCGTAGTCCCGAGGGCCCGGGCACGAGGGCAGGGTCACGAGGGGACGGTCACGAGGATGTAGGCAAGACCGTGAGGGGCAGCAGACGCCGCAGCTGCTCGTTCTCCCCGCGGTCGAGAACCGAGTGCTGCGCGCACGCGGGCACCAGCTCGCCGGTGACGGGGTGCCCCATCGTGTACGTACATGCCTGCAACCTCTCCTGGGTGGCTCGCAGCTCTGGGTCAGTAGCAACGATGCCTCGAGTAAGCAGGTCCCATGCGGGCGCGACATCCTGGGCGTCCATGAAGCGGTGCACCACGATGGTCAGGGGACGGATCTGGCGCCGCATCGCAGCGCGGGAGAGGACCCCCATCCCCCCAGCCCGTACTGTCATCGAACGCAGCCAGCGGGCAGCCACCGCTACATCGCCCGGATGGCGCACGACCAGCCGGGCGACCTTAACGATGAGCGGCAGCGGTGGGCTCCCCCCGAAGTTCACGCCGCCGAAATGATCCAGGAACGCATCACGCGCCGCCGTCTCTGCCGGCCGGTCCGCCTCGACCAGCGCGTGCCACCGCTCGCCAACCAGGAAACCGAAGGCCGTGCGGTTGCAGCGCCGGTCGCCGAACTGCAGCGCCTGCCACGAGATGGCTTGGCCGAACCCGCGCTCGATCTCAGCCCACACGTCGTCGATACCGACCTCGGCATAGTCCTCGCCCCAGCGTCGCTCATCGCCGACAAAGGCCGCCGGCTGAAACGACATCATCTGGTAGCCCTGCCGGGCAACCGACGACACGACCCCGGCCACCTGCGAAAGGTTCGCGGGCGTCACGGTCATGTTGTGTGCCAGGTAGGCACGCACGCCGGTCTCCTGCCGTAGCCGGTGGAACATCGCGACGAACGCGGCCCGATACGCGGTGAGCTCAGCCTCGGACCGGGGTCGCGAGATTCCGCGCCGGCCGCGCATCAGCGAGTCGAAGTGCGCCGCGAAGGACACCCGAGGCAGACGCACCCGGCCAGCCTGATCGTGCACCAAGTCCCGCAGGTAGGTGTAGTCGAAGTCCCCGTGAGTCATCGACATCGGCTCACGCCCGTGCGACCTCATCGCGAGCAACGCCGCCGCGTGGTCATCCGGCGACAGGAGCGTCACTTCGCCGCCGATGAGCTGGGCATGCGCTCGAGGGCCGCGCCGCTCGGCCAGGAACGCCATCTGCGCGTGCACCTGCTCCACGGTGTGGCTGCCATCGACACGCACCTTGTTCGCGTCCCGGGAGTGGTAACACGGACTGCACGTCAGGTTGCACTTCGGAAAGACGCCGTGGGTGCCTTCGCATCCGACGGCGTGCCGCCCGAGAAGCTGCTCGCGAGTCTTCACCCCTGGGGGAAGGGCGTCCCAACGTTCGCGCAGCACGGCTGCGGTGCGCGCGTCCACGGGTCGGGTCCTGGCCGCGAGCTCGCGACACCACTGTCTCAACCGCATGTTGGTCCTTCCGGTAGCCAGACCGGTGGGCATCCATCTGAACCGCGGACGCCCCGTGCCGTAACCCGCTGACCACCGCTGCACCTTCCCGCTCCCGGCCGCGGGTGCTCTCTGTACGAAGGTCACCCACGCTGCTCCGCGACGTCTCATCATTCGAAGCCATATTCCGGCCTCGGGAAGGATCTACCAGGTTCACGGGGTTGTCGAGACGTAGGCACATACCGGATCTTGGAGGTCACATGCCCCGCATTCCCGCTCACACGATCGACTCCGCCCCCGAGGGGTCGCGCGCCACGTTGGCCGAGATCAGCAAGCGCATGGGCAAAACGCTCAACATCCACGCTGGGATGGCCCACTCCCCGGTGGTCCTCGCGACGTACGCCGCCATGTCGGCTGCGCTCCGGCAGCACGGCACGTTCGACGCACGGACCCGTGAGGCGGTCGCCCTGGCCGTCGGCAACGAGAACGAGTGCCACTACTGCCAGTCCGCCCACACTGTCTCCGCCAAGGCCGCCGGCCTCACTGAGGAGCAGACCATCGCCATCCGCGCCGGGCGTGTCGACTTCGACGACAAGCTGGCCAGCATCGCCGAGGTGGCACGACAGATCGCCGCGGCCACCGGCGCCGTCTCCGACGAGGCGTGGTCCGCCGCCCTCGCGGCTGGATGGAGCGAGGAAGACCTCGCCGAGACCTTCGCCCACGTCGCCGTCAACCTCTACACCAACTACTTCAACCACTTCGCCGGCACCGAGCTCGACCTGCCCGCGGCGCCGCCCGTGAGCGCCTGACCCAAGCGTCCCCGTCACCCCAGATCAACGCCGACCTGCACGTAGTGCCCATGGTCTGCAGGTGTCGGCGCCTTCGTTGACGACCGGCACTGCGAAGTCCCCTGGAGCACGCTGAACCGGTTGGCGGTTGACCAGCTACTTCCTGTGAACCGAGCCCATGCGTGGGGAATGAGCATGGGAAGAACCAGCCGCCGCGCCTAGTGGCAGCGGACGGACGTCCAGGACCGGGCCTCGCGCGTGGGCTTGAGGGTTTGTGCGGTTTGCCCTCTCGTCGTTCGGGATTGGCCGAACCCATCGAAGGAGTACTTATGGAACTGAAAGATGCCTCGATCCTGATCACCGGTGCCGGCAGCGGCATCGGGCAGGCTCTCGCACTGCGGCTCGCTCAGTACACGCCGCGACTGACCCTCGTAGGTCGTCGTCAACAACCTCTCGAGGAGTTGGCAGCCCGAGTCCGCGAGCTGGGAGGAAAGGCGCTCGTGGTGACGGCGGACCTGACCGAACCAGGCGCTTCGGCGCGGGTGGTGGCCGCGGCGCGCGCGGAGTTCGGTGGGCTCGAGGTCCTGGTCAACAATGCGGGCAACGTTCGCGCGGGCCGGCTCGAGGTCATCGAGGAGTCCGAGGTTCTGGCCCAGGTCGCACTTAACCTGACCGCGCCGATCCTGCTGACGCGGGCTGCGCTGCCCAGCCTGAGAGAGTCCGGGGGCGGGCTTGTCATCAACGTCTCTTCGGCGATCGGGTTGGTCGCGATGCCGTTCTACTCGACCTACGCGGCGACGAAGGCAGGCATTGCGCACTTCGGGGAGGCCCTGCGTCGCGAGCTGTACGGCGAGGGCGTGCACGTACTGACTGTCTATCCCGGGGCGACGAGCACCCCGATGATGGAGTCCTCGAGGGCTGGTGCCGCCGAGGGTTTCGAATACGAGTCCCCGGAGGCGGTCGCCAACGCCACGATCGACGCCATCCTGGACGGTAGCCTCACCCTCGTGCGGGGCGGTGAGCAGCGTCGCGACATGATCGCTGCCAACCTCAAGGACCCCGCGGCGGTCGACCGGATGCTCGCTGAGCGGAAGCCGCTGCTGGAGAGGGCCGTCGAATCGCACTCCAGCCTGTGATGCGCGGTGGCGGCCAGTGGCGCTGGCCCGCCCTCACCATGTTCACCGTGGGCTACGGCGCGAACCAGTTCGTTCCCCTGCTCGCCGTCTACCGGCGCACCCTCGGGCTCTCCGACATCCAGGCCACCGCAATCTTCGGGGTCTACGCCCTGGGGTTGATCCCGGGTCTGTTGCTGGGCGGTCGGGCCAGCGACCGGTTCGGCCGCCGCATCCTGATGATCGGCTTCGCCGCGCTCTCGCTGCTCGCCACTGCCGTGCTGGCCGGCGGCCAGTGGGGCGCCGGCTGGCTGTACGCGGGCCGACTGCTCACCGGGGTGGTGTCTGGCACGGTGTTCACCATCGGCACCGCCTGGGTCAAGGAGCTGTCCGACGACGCGGCCCCCGGGACGGGGGCACGGCGAGCAGCGATCGCCCTGACAGCCGGTTTCGGTGTCGGTCCACTGGTTGCAGGAACCCTGGCTCAGTGGGCGCCAGCACCCCTGCTGCTGCCTTACCTGCTTCACCTGCTGCTGACCCTCGTGGTGCTCGCGGTGCTCCCGCGGGCACCAGAGACTCACCCACGCAAGCCCGGAACGCGAGGGCCTCGAGCTCCGCTGCTTCCAGCGTCAACCCGCACCGCCCGATTCCGGGGCACCACGCTGCCCCTCGCACCGTGGGTCTTCGGCAGCGTGACCCTGGCGTTCACCACCATCCCGGCTCATGGCATCGGCAGCGTCGCAGGACTGCAGGTGGCCGTTCCTGGCCTGCTAGCGGCCCTGGCTCTGGCCGTCGGGTATGGCGCCCAGTCGATCGGCCGCCGGCTCTACGCCGCCACGGCAGGTGACGGCGATGGGCGTCGCGCCGCTGCGGTCGGTCTGACCGTCGTCGTGCTCGGCTGCCTGGCCGCGGCGTACGCCACGGCACGACCCGGTCTGGTCAGCGCTGCACCCGCCGCAGCGATGCTCGGCGCGGGCTACGGGCTGTGCCTGAGCGCCGGACTGCGCGAGGTCGAGGAGACTGCCGCCCCCGATCAACTCGGCTCGACCGTCGCGATCTTCTACAGTCTCGCCTACGCCGGGCTCCTCGTGCCCTACGTGCTCACCTTCATCGCGCCCCACGCCGGGTACCCATGGGCCCTCACCACCGCGGCGGCCACGGCAGCCCTGTGCACCGTGGTCGTGCTCGCCTCACCACGCGGCTCGAAGCCGGCCGTTGCGCCCTCCTGACCTTGCCCCTGATCGTCGAGCTCGGTGCGGATGAAGACATGCCCTGCACGGCTCAAACCAAGCCGATGCCGGTGTGGCACCGAACTCCATCGTGCGGCCCTCATCGGCCGCCTGATCTGGAGGCAACCATGACCCGCACGATCACGCTCCTTGCTGCCGCACCCGCCCTGGCGCTGAGCCTCGCGGCCTGCGGACCGTCGAGCCCTGAGGTGGCCCCCTCAACCACGGTCTCGTCGTCCACGCCGGCTCCTGGATCAAGCACCGGGGATGGGAGCACTTCGGCCGGGCCGTCCACCTCGAGCGGGACGAGTGGGACCAGTGGGACGGCTGGGACGGCTACGGCGCCGGTCATCTCCATCGCCGACTTCGCCTACACAGTGCCGGCGTCGGTGGCGCCCGGCGCGAAGATCACCATCAGAAACAGCGACTCACAGGCGCACACGGTCACGTCCCAGGACGGGGGCTTCGACGTCAAGGTCGACCCCGGCGCCACGGCGACGATGACCGCGCCCACCAAGCCCGGCTCATACAAGTTCGTCTGCCGATTCCATGGCAACATGAGCGGGACCCTGGTAGTCCGGTGACCTCCACGACCGCCCACCGACACGGCACCCCCGGCAGTGTCACCGCGGGGGTACTGCGCGCGATCACTGCGGCTGCACTCATCGTCGACGCGGTGGTGCACCTACGGCTGGCCAGTGGGTACCAGCAGTCAGCGCCGAGCGGGATCGGGGCAGGGAATCTCTTCCGCATCGAAGCAGCCGCGGCCCTCATCGTGGGGGCGTGGGTCATCATGCGTGGGAGCCGAAGAGCCTTCATGGGGGCGCTCATCGTCGGTCTGAGCGCTGTCGGTGCGGTCGTTCTCTACCGCTACGTCGACATCCCGGCCGTGGGGCCCCTGCCGGGGATGTACGAGCCCGTCTGGTTCTTCGAGAAATCTCTGAGCGCGGTGGCCGAGGCAGTCGCAGCCGTGGCAGCGCTGATGGCGCTGGTCGTCTCAGGGCACCCGTCCCGTGATCGAGCCGCCACTGGAGGGTCACACGATGCCCCGACGCGAGTGTCTCGTGCCGGGACGGATGGAGGCTCATCCACTGCACGGAAGGATGCCGGTTAGGGCAGGACCGAGTACGCGCGGGAGCGGCCTGGTCTTCCAGAGCGGATGACTACGCTGACCGACGCTGACAGCTGCGTTCGCGGACACCAGCTCCGCAGACTCAGGCGAACCGAGGACCAGCTCGTGGCCTCAACGCACAGACGCGGCGCAAACTCGGTCCCGGGGGCAAAGTTCGACCAAGGCACCGCCCGCCAGTCGTGGGGGATCACGGCCTAGTACGCGCGAGCACTCAAGTAGGCAATCGTGGCCAGCCAGCAACGGGGTGAGGCCACGTGGACGTCATAGGAGTTCGCTCCGCGCCACACCCTCCGGTATGCAGCCACCGCACAACCCTCTGCACCTCTTGCGTCGCCTAGCACCATCTGGCACATGCGCAGCACCATCACAGCGGTTTGGTCGACGAGCGCTTCCATGGCGTGAGGATCGCCGAGACCGCAGCCCGCGATCAGCTGAGCCAGCCCGGGGTCGGCGCTGTTGGCGCCCCATTCTGTCCTGACCGACATGCACCCTCCCGAACTACGCAGCCTCAAAGCCGGTGTTGCGGCAGTACATACCCGTTAAGGATATTTCGCGTCCCGGAGTGGGATCACCGCTGGATCCAGGCTGCTGCCGAGCCCGCACGAGCACGCCACGGCTGGCTGTGGGCGACCCTTGGCGCCCTTTGTCCGGAAGTGATCCAATCCGATCTGGTGGCCCGTGACGAAACCCTCTCTGGAGACGGTCGACGACGACCTCCCGTCCGAACCACAAGAGGGGTGGACGGCTTCGTCTCCTCGTCAAGGAGGAAGAAACGCATGCGAACTACCGCCACTCGAACCAAGACCACCCGAACCAGCACCCGCGGTACAACCCGCATCGTCGGGGCCAGCTTCGCCGCAGCCGCGGCCCTGGCTCTGAGCGTCGCCCCGGCGTTCGCCGCCGACGGCTCGGTCACCGCCAACCTCAAGCCCGTCGCCGGCAACGGAGTCAACGGCAGCGGCACCGCCATGGTCAACGTCCAGGGAAACACGATCACCGTCACGATGGCCGCCAACGGCCTGCTCCCGGACAGCCCGCACGCCGCCCACATCCACTTCGGCGCCACCGCCCGCCACGAGTGCCCGACCCTCGGCGACGACAAGAACGGTGACGGCCACCTGAACACCACCGAGGGCGGACCCGCCTACGGCGGAATCGTCGTCTCCCTGACCAAGACCGGCGACACCAGCCCCAAGTCCGCTCTCGCGGTCGACCGCTTCAGCACCGCCCCCGGCGGCAGGATCGCCTACCAGCGCGGCAGCATCCAGGTCTCGAGCGATGTCGCCCAGGCGATCGCCTCCGGCCAGTCCGTGGTGGTGATCCACGGAGTCGACTACAACAAGGACGGGAAGTACTCCGGCGCCACCAAGAGCGAGCTGAACCCGGCCCTGCCGACCGAGGCCACCGACCCGGCCCTGTGTGGCGCGCTGCGGGTTGCCCCCGCCGGCGGCATGCACACTGGTGGAGGCCTCGCCTCCGACACCCTCAAGAACGCGAGCTTCAACACCGGCCCGAACGAGGCCCTCCTGATCGTCGGTGGCGGCGCCCTCCTCGCCGCCGCCGGCACCGGTGCCCTCGCCGCCCGCCGCGCCCGCTCCCGCGGCTGACCGGCGGAGACGACACCGCGCCCATGCCCGAGCAACAACCCGAGAAAGGCCGCCGCGTCACCCTTGGTGTCGCGGCGGCCGCCGCGGCCGCAGCAGTGCTGGCCGTGATTGGGATCCTCGCGCTCGTCCTGGGCCTGCACGGAACCCCTGGCCCGTCGCACTCCGTGACGGGCCAGGGTCTGGCCGCCTCCGCCACGCACACCGGCACTGCCGCCGCAACCGACGGGCAGAGCCCGAAGCCGGCAGAAAACACATCCGGACCAAGCAGCCGCCCCAGGCCGCCGGCCACTCCAGCCGCTGAGACCCACACCGACACCAGTGGTGGGCCCATCGGCCAGTTCCTGCCCGCCTCCGACCCGACCTCCCTCCAGATCCCGTCCATCGGCGTCCAGTCCACCCACTTCGTGCCGCTGAGCATCCAACCCGACGGCACCATCTCCGTACCCGGGACCGCCCAAGAGGTCGGCCTCTACAACGCCGGCCCCACCCCGGGACAGCTGGGCCCAGCCGTGCTCGCCGCCCACGTTGACACCCCCGCCGGGGTACCCGGCATCTTCGCGAAGCTACGCGAGGTCAAGGCCGGAGACCCCATCAAGATCACCCGCGAGGACGGCACCCGCTTGACCTTCACCGTCGACCGGGTCGCCGCGTACCGAAAGACGCAGTTCCCGACCCAGCTGGTCTACGACGGCAACTTCACCCAGGCCGAGATCCGGCTCGTCACCTGCGGCGGCCCCACCGACAACCGCAACGAGTACCGCGACAACGTCATCGTCTTCGCCCACCTCACCAGCGCCACCTGAGGCCCGACCCTCAACGCCCACGCTCCAGCGGGCCGGCTCCCGCCAGGTCGGGAAGGCCACCCAAGACGCCTTTTGCGGCGGACTCCACCCAGGACGGGTGCACCCGACATGTCCGGCAGTCTTCCTAACTGTGACATTCCCGACCGATACCTGAACTGACGTTTGCCAACTGAGGAGATGACGACGTGCCGTTGAACTATCCGACCCTGCCTGGAGACATCGACCATCTGATCGCCGATGACCACGCCATCGTGGAACGACAGTTCCAGCACCTCGAGGCCGGCCGCGGCGACCGCCGGACCCTGGTCGACCAGATCAGTTTCGAACTGGCGCTGCACGCGTTCGCCGAAGAGAACGTGCTGTACCCGCTGTGGCCCGAGATGGGCATGCAGGAGGCCAACGAGGATGCCCGCCACGAGCACGGTGACATGAAGCAGCTGCTGGTCACCCTCGAGCGCACCGACCCCGGCAGCGCCGAGTTCGAGGCTGCCCTGAGCGAGCTGATCGCCCTGACCCGGCACCACGTTGTGGACGAAGAGCAGAAGGAGCTGCCCGCGTTCCGGGCCAAGGCCGGCCCGGAGCGGATGGCGCAGCTGGGCAAGGAGTTCCTCGCCGCGAAACGCGCAGCCCCGCCGGCGGCGCACCCGCACGCCCCGGACACCGGAGGGGTGCAGAAGGTGGTCGGGGCGCTGGCCAAGCCCTTGGACACTCTCAAGGCCAAGGCCACCGGCAAGAAGGACCGGCTGGCCACCGACGCCTCCGGCCTGCTGGACCCGCAGGCGCAGGCCATCGTCGATGCGCACTCGGCGCTGGGGCCACAGCCGTTCGAGATCCTCGAACCTGACGCGGCCCGACGCCAGCCCGGCCCCGACGATGCCGTCAAGCAGGTCATGGCCGACCTCGGCATCGAGGGCCCCGAGCCGGTCGCGTCCGTGGAGGACCTGAGCATCCCCGACGCCGCCGGTGGCCAGCAGACCCTGCGTGTCTACCGCCCCGCCTCCGCGCCGGAGGGGCCGCTGCCGGTGATCATGTGGATCCACGGCGGCGGCTGGGTCCTGTTCGACATCAACACCTACGACGCGTCCTGCCGGGGCTTGGCGAACAAGACCGGCGCCATCGTGGTGTCCCCGGACTACCGGCGGGCCCCGGAAGCGACCTTCCCCGCCTCCCACGACGACGTGCTGACCGCCTACCGCTGGGCGGTCGCCAACGCCGCCCAGTACGGCGGGGACCCGACCCGGATCGGGATCGGCGGCGAATCCGTCGGCGGGAACATGGCTCCGGCCACCATCCTGCAGCTCGCCGAGGCCGGCGAGCCCCTGCCCACGGCACTGGTGTGCGTCTACCCGTTGACCACCGGGGAGCAGTTCGGCGAGTCGATGGCCGACGCGGCCGACGGGCGACCCCTGAACCGGGCGCTGTTGTCCTGGATGGCCATGCACGCCTTCGAAGGACAGCCGGACGCCGCGAAGGACCCGCGGATCGACCTGCTCGGGTGGAGCCGGCAGCAGCTGGCCAGCCTGCCGCCCACCCTGGTGATCATCGACGAACGTGACGTGCTGCGCAGCCAAGGAGAGCAGTTCGCCGCCAACCTGCACGCAGCCGGAGTGTCCACCAGCCTGACCCAGTACGACGGGGTCATGCACGAGTTCTTCGGCGCCGCCGCAGTCCTCGACAAGGCCGCCCAGGCCCAGCAGGAAGCAGCCGACCACTTCCAGGCCGCCTTCACCGCCACGCGTACCTGAACCCGGCGGGTACGCGCACCTGCCGGAGACCGCCGGAAGGACACCTGCAGGCGTCGAGATCACTCGACACCACAACGCCCTTGGAACGCCCCGGATCACGGGTGGCCACTCGTGATCCGGGGTACGGGGGACACCACTGATCGACCACTGATCGACCACTGATTGACCCCACTCGAGAGAGGCTGCCTGATGTCACTGTCCGCGCTCGTCCTGAACTGCACCCTGAACCCCTCGCCTGCAGCCTCGAGCACCGAGCTGCTTGCCCAGCAGGTGCTTGATGCGTTGGCTGAGCACCACGTGACCGGGTCGATGGTCCGCGTCGTCGACCACGACGTCCTACCCGGCGTGCAACTGGACATGGGCGCCGGGGACGCGTGGCCCGGCATCCGGGAACAGCTGATGGCCAGTGACATCCTGGTACTGGCCACCCCGACCTGGATGGGCCAGCACAGCAGTGTCTGCCAGCGAGTCCTTGAGCGTCTCGACGCGGAGCTGTCCGAGAAGGACGAGCGGGGTCGCCTACGCACGTACGGCAAGGTCGCGGTCGTCGTCGTGGTCGGCAACGAGGACGGAGCCCACCACATCAGCGCCATCGCGTTCCAAAGTCTGAACGACGTCGGCTTCACCATCCCAGCCGGCGGCGTCACCTACTGGAACGGTGAGGCGATGCACGGCACCGACTACAAAGACCTCCCCGAGACCCCCGAGGCCGTCGCCAGTACAACCCGGACCCTCGCGGCCAACGCCGCGCACCTGGCCCAACTCCTCAACGGGAACGCTTACCCACCCTCCAGCACCCAGTGACTCGTCGTAGGCGGGTGTTCGTCCTCGACCTCCACGAGCGGACGTGCCGCGCCGAAGGGGGCCCTGTCGTTCAGGCGGGTCAAGGTCGTCTCCCTCCAGCATGAGAGCGTGGACCCGACACTGTCTCTTCCGCCTCGGGGCACCTCACGATTCAGCTCTTGGACCGCAACGACGAGTTGCCTGCTCAGTTCGGCGTCCTGCTCATCCAGGCGCGTCGTGGTCCCCACGGCGTCGGTCAGGAGCGCATTGAGGTCTCGGATGTTGTCGTCCAGCCCCTCGACCCACGCGACTGCAACAGCCACCGTACCGAGGCGTTCCACCTTCGCCAGCCGCGCACCGTCGCTGCGACTCAACGGCTCATGTCGCCGACGCCTGACCCGCGTGACCACGCGACATTGGCTTGTCCAAAGCCCAGAACCCGGGGGTAGCGGGGAGGTAGCGCCACTTGGAATTCGTGTCTTGACTCACGTGATGCTTGACGGATCTGTGTCACCTGATGCTTGACACTCGGGCTAGGAACCGGTGGCAGCGGTCCGTGGCCGCTGTCCCTTGATGCTACGCACGGGCTTGGTGCTGGTTCGGCGGAAGACGCGGGTCTCGCCGTCGGTCTCGACCGCAAGGGTGGTCTCGGCGACGTGAACGGTGACGGTGACAGTGTGGTGGGCGTGGGCCCGGCCTATGGCGACCTTCTGCCGTGCGACCACGACAACTCCTTCGGTCGAGGCGCGCCGTTGCACGGTGACCGGCTCGGTCGAGGGCCGTAGCGGTGGCCCGACCGGGCGGACCCCGCGCAGGCCTCGCAGCTGCTCGGCCGGGACCGGGTTCGGGCGGGTGCGCAGCAGCTCGCGGGTGTCCCGGTCGAACGCCATCAAGGTGGTGCCCTCGATCCGGATCCCGACCTGCCGGCCGCCGAGGATCTCGGCGATCAGGACCTTGCGCCCGGCCAGGTGGATGCTGCCGCAACGGGACTGGCCTCTGACCTTCGATAACAGCCCCACGCCGCCTACGTCCGAGCGCAGACTTGTCCACCTGGATGCGTCGATCGCCGAGTCGGGATCGCACGTCCGTCGCACGGAAACAGGGGCTTCACCGACACGGCCACCTGGGCGGCCGCTGGGTGGCTGGCGTTCCACGTCACGATGAGGTTCTGGTCAAGCTAGCCCTCTCGACTGGGACGACACTCGTAAGCGCTCCACCTCCGTCGAGACACCGAGACGGAGACCACCGAGTCAGCATAACGCGGCGTCCTTGCGCCACCGAAGCGGTCGTTGGGTGGCGGTGTGTTGCTGCAGGACGCTGTCGTTGCCGCAGTCCGCTTGTGCCGGTTCACACAGGCGAGAGCCCCACGCGACGACGGCGCAGGGGGCTCTCGGGTGCGTGATGTCAGGCCGGCTGCCGACTGAGCCGCGTGCGCTCGATGGCGACATAGGCGATGAGGCCCACGGCCAGGCCCACGACCGCGTCCGAGTACGTGGGGACGACCTCATGCACGAAGAGCGCAGCGGCTGCGCCGATCGTCCAGGCAAGGAAAGCCGTCAGACGGAACCTGCGCTCGGGCCGCCCGGGGGAGGCGCTTGGCGAGCAGGATCTGGTCGGCGATGAGGACGGCGCCCAGCGGGGGGACGATGACGCCGAGGAAGGCGAGCCAGTTGACGAAGTAGCTCCAGGCACCGAGCAGCGCGACGACGACACCGATGCCGCCGAGCACCAGGGTCAGCAGGCGCATCTTCGACCTCAGCAGGTGCGACCAGCCGAGCGCACCGTTGTAGAGGCAGTGGGTGCAGACCGAGCCGAGGTTGACCACCACGAAGACCACAACTAAGGCGTTGAGGATCGGGTTGCCGGGCCCGGTCAGGATCGGCGTGAAGTCGCCTCCGGCGGTCTCCGGGCTGGCAACGGCTCCGGCCGCGACGAGGAGCCCACCGCTCAGCTGTGCCACGAGGCTGGCGACGGGGAACGCGGTGGCGGTCGCTGGGACTGCCTCCTTGCCGTTGCGCGACCACCGGGTGAAGTCGGCGGTCATGGTGCCGGAGTCGGCGAAGGTGGCCATGATCGCGGTGACTGCGACTCCGAAGGTCATCGCGCTCCCACCCACGCCCCGGTAGCGCGTGATCTGGCCGAAGTCGTGCGAGTGGGAGGCGACGGTGATGGCGACCACGACGGCGATGATGAACAGGGGGGCCGCGATGGCGCCGAGCACCGACAGCGCTCGGATGCCGAGGTAGGTCACCGCGATGAAGAGGATGCCTGCGACGAGCGCGACGAGCTTCTCGTTCCACCCGAAGGCGTGGTCGAGGGCGGCACCGGTCGCGCCGGTGTTGAAGGCGAACCATCCGATGACGACTGTGGCGAGGAAGCCGGAGGCGATCGCGTACCCGGCTGTGCCGAAGGTCTCGGTGGCCTGGAGCGCGAAGCTCTTGCCGGTCTGGCCCGCGCGGTAGCTGAGCAGGCTCACGTAGACGAACATGATCAGGTTGGCCACAACAATCGCGGCAAGGCCCTGCCAGAAGCCGAGCATCGCGACGACGAGGCCTCCGGGGACGGCATTGGTGAGGATCATCGGGAAGCCGAACCAGACGGCCGAGACCGTGAGGAGGGACTTGCGGTGGGAGGCCGGTACGGGGGAGTGCTCGAACTCGGACTCGAGCGCGCGACCCGCTGCAGAGTCGGTCTGGCTGAGGGCATCAGCCGTGCGGTGGGACGTCATGTGTCTGCGCTCGCTCTCGGTTTCAGATCGACGCCGCGAGGGCGCGAATCGCCTGTTGGAAGGCTTCGATGGGCGGGTGGGTGATGCCGGCGCCGATCATCCCGATGCCCGCGTCCCGGTGTGCGATCGCGGTGTCGATGATCGGCAGGATGCCGGTGTCCATGACCTTGCGGACGTCGATGCCCGTGGGTAGGCCTTGGAATCCGAGTGACGGGATCGTCACGTTCGGGTTCTGCGCGGTGGTGATCTCGCCCATCTCCCGGGTGTAGGCAACGGCCTCGTCCACGGTGCCTCCGACGAGCGCGACGATCGCGGGAGCGGCAGCCATGGCGAAGCCGCCGAAGCCGAAGGTCTCGGTGATGGCGCTGTCGCCGATGTCGAGGCCGGAGTCCTTGGGCTTGTAGCCGGCGAACATGGGGCCGACCACCTGCTGGGCAGGCCCGGTGAACCACTGCCCCGGCAGGCCGGCCACACGGATGCCGAACTCCACGCCATTGCGCGCCATCGTCGTGACGATGGTCGAGCCCTGGACGCCGTTGGCGGCGTCCAGCGCTGCCTTGGCCGTGGCCATCCACGTCGGTCCGGAGAAGTAGTCGGAGCTCGCGATGAAGTCGAAGACCTGCTTCTTCTGCTCGGTGGTGAAGCTGGACTGTAGGAGGCCGGGCGCCAAGGCCTGGAACAGCAGCACGGTGCCGGCGACGTTGCGGTTGTGTGCCTCGTCGCCCATGTGCAGGGCTTGGGCGAGCATGAGGCGCAGGTCGATGGGTCCGGTGATCTCGATGGCTTCCTTGAGCATCGGACCGAGGATGTCGCGCATCCAGACCAGGCGGTCGATGACCCTCTGGTCGTTGGCGCCCATCCGCAGGATCTTGGCGAGCTGCTCGGAGAGGTTGGTGTAGGCGTAGTTGCCGTGGGTCTCGTTGTGGACGATGTGCACGTACATCGATGCCGACGTCACGCCGGCCATGGAGCCCACCGACTGGTGCTCATGGCAGGGCGAGAACGTGATGGTGCCGGAGGCGGCGACCTCGGCGGCCTGGTCGAGGTCCTTGGCGAGGCCCTCGAACACGATGGCTCCGGTGACGGCGCCCTTCATCGGCCCGGACATCCGTTCCCACTCGATGGGAGGGCCGGCGTGCAGGATCGTCGTCGGGGTCATGCCCGGGACGACGTCGAGGGCGCGGCCGTAGCCGACGAGGACCGGCTTGGCGCTCATGATCCGCTGGACCGCCTCGGCGTTCGCAGCGTCGATGCGCTCGGGGCGCCCGTCCTGGGTCAGGGCGTCGAGGGCCGCGATCGCGGTCGGGGCGCCGCCACCGGGAGGGGTCCAGTCGAGAGAGGTGACGGAGGTGCCTTGGGCGGCGATGTCGTCCTCGAACATCGCGAGGCCGACGTTGACGACGTCCAGAGGGTTGGCGAAGAGCTCGGCGGTGCGGGTGGTCATGCGTGGGCTGCCTTTCGGACGGAGGCGTGCTGGGCGATGCCTCGGACGTACTCGCCGGTCTCGGTGCTGCTGCGGGTCACGGTGACCCCGGCACCCTCGAGCGCGACGACCTGGGCCGCGTACGACTGGCTGTCGCGGTCGGTGCCGAGGACGTAGCCCACGATCTCGAGGTCGCGGCCGTGTGCCGCGGCCGTGCGCTTGGCCTCTGCGATGGCCGGGAGGGTCACCCCGACGGGGTCCTCGTGGGCCCCGAAGCCCAGGACGAAGTCCATGACGACCACGGCCACGGTCGGGTCGTCGGCCTCCTGGACCAGTCGCTCGAGCCGGAGCGACGGGTCGATCATGGGGTGGGGCCGGCCGTTGGTGAACCCGTCGTCACCGAAGTCGAGGAAGGTGTGGCCGCGGCTGGGCTCGCCCGCACGGAGAACGAAGGCGGGATCCTTCTGGATGTTGCTCCAGACCTCTTCTCCGGCGGTCAGGAGGGCGTACATGGACTCATCGCACAGCGTTCCGCCGCTGAACAGTCCACGCACGTGGCGCTGCTCCGGCGCGAGTCGGCCGATGACGTCGCAAATCCCCTGCTCGTCAAGCTCGGGGACGGAGGCAGCCTCGTCGGAGACGAGGCGCACGGCCTGAACGGCAGCGTCCCGGCTGCTGGAGGCGAAGTGGCCGCCCGCGGCGGTGACGGCCTCTTCCGATCCGCCGATGAAGTAGACGACGACCGGCTTTCCCGCGGCTGCGACCTCAGCGAGCACCTTGTGTTCGACCTCAGGGGCAGGCGGCTTGGAGACCAGCACGATGGCGCCCGTGTGCTCGTCGACGGCCAGGGCTCGGATGCCGTCGATCATCATGACCCCGCTTACCGCGGCGCTCAGGTCGCGCCCGCCGGTGCCGATCAGCTGTGACACGCCCCCGCCGAGGGTGTGGATGCGCACGCTGACTGTCCCGTTCCGGGTTTAGTGGAGGCTCGGAACTGACGCGACGACGGTAGCCGCCACGGGATTCTGCCGGTAGTGCTGGTCTTCGAACTCGACGGGCGGCACGAGCCCGATCTCGCCGTGGAGGCGG
>NZ_BAAARE010000041.1:0-16066 GCF_039532035.1 Terrabacter carboxydivorans
CCCACGCGTCGACGGCGGCCTGGGCCTGCTCGACCGAGGTGAACGGGCCGGCCTCGTCGAGGAAGTCCGGGCGGAACGTGCCGTGGAACCGCTCCACCTTCCCGTTCTGGTTCGGGGAGGCCGGGGCTGTGAGTCGGTGCCGGATCCCGTTGCGGCGACAGATCTTGTCGAACAACACCTCCCCGTTGCGTGGCCCGTGGGTGCCGAATCGATCGGTGAACTGCTTGCCGTTGTCCGTGATGACCTCCTCGGGGACGCCATATCGGCCCAGCGCCTGCGCGAACGCCAGGCACACCGCCCGCCCGGTGGCCCGGTCGACCACGGCGGCCATCACGCAGTACCGCGAGTGGTCGTCGACACCGGTGACGATCTTCGCCTCGCGGACCACCCCGGTGGCCGTGTCGACCAGCTGGATCCCGCCGACGATGTCGATCCCCCACAGCTGCATTGGCCCCGGCCGCTCGAACCGCACGTACGAGTCCCGAGGACGCTTCCGGGGCCGCGGCGTCACCAGGTCCTTGCGCCGCAGGATCCGGTTGATCGTCGCCGTCGACGGCACCACCACACCCTCGCTCGACCCCTCACTCGACCATGGACCCGGCGCCCGCAGCAGCTCCATCCGGATCCGCTTGGCACCCCACCGCGGATGCTCGCGGCGCATCTCTGCCACCCGCACCTCGACCGACCCGGGCGTCTGGTGCTTGCACCCCGCCGGCCGGTGCGACCGGTCCGCCAGCCCCGATACCCCCTCGAGCAGGTACCGCGCCACCCACGTGTGCACGCTCTGACGCGACACCCCGGCCTGCGCAGCCACCTCGGTGACCCTCTCGCGCCCGCCAACACCGCCCGCACCGCGTCCAGTCGCAGCTCGACCACCGACATCACTACCAGTGCCAATCCCGGCCTCCCTGCCTCTTCGGTGCCCACGGAGCACCGACGAACAGCGTGGCCGACAACGGCCGGCGTCAAGCATCAGCTGATACACGACTGTCAAGCATCACCCGAGACAGGACACGGTGCCTGTGTCCGATCCGGTGAGGAGTTTCTGTACTGGCTCAAGCTGCGCCTCCGGCGCAGAAAAGCGCGGGGACCCGCGGCAGGGACCCCGCGCTGCGGGCGGCGCTGGCGCGCCGTCCTCGCGCACCCCGCCGCCCCCACGCTTCATGACGAACTCACGGCGGAGCCCGACGTCCTGATGACACTGGCAGGCGCCGGCTCATCGATCGGCGCGGACTCAGGCGCCTGGACGAGGGAGCCCCAGCCGGCGCTGCTCGGGCACCGTCCCATGGAGGACCACTGCCCACCTCGAGCACCTGGCCGGCCCTACCACCCGCGTTCCGGGCCTCCGCATGCGCCTTCTGCGCGTGACCTCCCAGCCGAGCCACCTTGACATCACTGCACAGACCTGGACGGCCCACAGGGCGGCGGCGGCCGCGCTGGGGCGCTTTGGGGGCACAGCCGCTCCGCAAAGGTGGTTGAACACCGTCAACCGTTGCCCATCGGCGTGTGCTCCGACGGAGCCTCGGACAAGCCGACAGCCTCACCCTGCACCGACTCATAATCCGTCGGTCCAGGGTTCAAGCCCCTGCTGCCCCACGTCGAGCTCGTACGACGTCGCATGCCGTCAACCGTCCGGGCTTCGCCCGACGGTTGACGGCATGGATCCGTCGGACGGTCGCCGTCGCGGCTCCCCCGCCGCTCGCACCGGACATGGGGCTGGCCGGCGGGGAGCGACCGCCGCCGACCAGTCCTGCGCCGGGCGTCCGCTCGCGGCCTCCCGACGCCCGAACGGCGATGGGGGGAGCACGCGCCCGGGGTGGGAGTCGGGGCCACGTGCCCATCGACCGTGAGGTCGGCGCCGTCCGGAGGACCGGGCCGGCCCTCCTCCCGAGAAGGGGCCGTGCACGATCCTGGTGTCAGTCTCCACCTTCAGTGGCACCGATCGGGCAAAAAGGCACACATCCGGCAGACCGGACGATCGGCCCGAGGACGGCATCGCGACGGCGGCGTGCCGACACGAGGCGGGGCGCACGCGGATCGGGGCGGGTGCTGCCGACTCCCCCGGCAGCACCCGCCCCATCCTCACCCCCCGGTCGGCCCCCCGGTCGACCACCTCCCGGCCCGCAACCCCCACGGTCTCGCCGGGCTTTCCTCCCCCTGGACCACCACTCTGCCGTCGGGTCTGCAAGAACGAACCCGTCGAAATGCACTGCTTTCCGCAAGATCAGCGCAAGACGGGCGAGCCGAGTGGCCGACCTGCAAGCCCCCGCTGCGTCCCAGGTGCGGGATAGGTTCCGTTGACACGCTCGGGGAAACCAAGACTGGGGAGATCACGAATGCCAAGCAAGCCCACCCTGCGCTGGATGGCGGTCGCCGCCGCTGCGTCCAGCGTCGTCGCCGTAGGTTCCTCGAGTGCCACCGTCAGCGCGGCCCCGACTCGCCCCTCCTCGGGAGCGGCGCAGTGCGAGTCGGCGCCCGACCTCGCCCGCGTGCGCGCCGGGAGCACGGCCAAGGAGCCGGAGCTCTACTCCAAGAACGAGGCCAACGCCTACGGGGTCATCAAGGACGCCCCGCGCATGCCCAACGGCAGCGTCCACATCCCGACCGTCTTCCACGTCGTCAGCGACCACACCCTCTCGGCCACGGAGAGGTCGCGCTGGGAGCGGCTCATCGCCGCGCAGATGACCGTGCTCAACGACTCCTACGGCGGCAAGACCGCGCCTGACGCCGCTGACTCGCCGTTCCGCTTCTCGCTCAGCAAGATCGACTACACCGTCAACGCGCAGTGGTACACCGTGGCGCCGGGCAAGACCGAGCGAGACATGAAGAAGGCGCTCTACACGGGCAACTCGGAGACCCTCAACGTCTACTCCGCCAACATCGGCGGCGGACTGCTCGGTTGGGCGTACTTCCCCAAGGGCTACAACAACGGCCGTGACTACATCGACGGCGTCGTGATGCTGGACGAGTCGATGCCGGGCGGCACGGCCGGCAAGTACGCCCAGGGCGACACGCTGACCCACGAGGTCGGCCACTGGCTCATGCTCGAGCACACCTTCAAGGGCGGCTGCTCGGCGAGCGGTGACTTCGTGGCCGACACGCCGCGCGAGGCGGTGCCGCAGTTCGACTGCCCGACGGGCGCCGACACGTGCACCGCGCCCGGCCTCGACCCCATCCACAACTTCATGGACTACACGCAGGACTCCTGCATGAACATGTTCACGCCCGGCCAGGTCGAGCGGATGAACGACGCCTGGGTGGACTTCCGCAAGGTGCCCACCACCTGAGCTCGGCCCGTCCCACCGCCGCAGGCGGGGGCGATCGTCGTGGCCCGTCGGGTTCGTCGACCGGCGGGCCACGCCTGCGATCCGGACATCGGCCCCATCCGTCACACCCGTCACGGATCCCGACCGTTTTTCTTCGGAACCGCCCCTTGTGCAAGTGTCCCACCTATGGTGGAGGGGACCGGTCGGTCAGGACGTGGGGGCGTCCGACGGTGCCTTCCGGTTGCGGTGTCGGGTCCGCCGCACGAGGGTCGAACGTGACAGTGGAAGTACCTCGAGGGGGGTGGCTTGACGGTGACAGACGCCAATGAGCGCAGTGGTCCGCGCGTCCTGAACATTCGGATGCGCGGCAGACTTGTGCCCTTCGCGACGATGCTTCTGCTGTTCGCCATGCTCCCGTTCCTCGGCGGCAGCGCGCCACAGCCTCCGACCGCCTCGGTCGTGCTGGCCGCCGGTTCGCCGGCCGCCGTCCACGACGCGGTGGCCGCAGTCGGACAGGCTCGCAGCCAGCTGACCCGCTCGGCCACGCCGAGCGCACCCACGGCGGCTCTCGCCCCCGTCGACTCGGCCTTCGCGACCGCCATCGGCGGCGGACTGTTCATGTTCCCCGCCATCAGCCTGGCCCCGGCCACGGCAGATGCCATCGCTGCGCCGATCCTCGGGCACCCGCTGTTCATCCACCCGGTGCCCGGAGGCGAGACCTCTCCCTTCGGACCGCGCATCCACCCGCTCCTCGGTCGTCCGATGTTCCACACCGGAATCGACCTCGCAGCTGCGTGCGGCACGCCCATCCACGCCGCGGCCGACGGCACCGTCATCTACGCACGCGTCTCGGCGTCGTGGGGCGGACGCACGATCATCCAGCACAGCGCGACGGTCAAGACGGCATACGGCCACCAGTCGAAGTTCCTCGTGACCGAGGGCCAGGTCGTCAAGCAGGGCCAGGTCATCGGCCTGAGCGGCACGACCGGATGGTCGACGGGCTGCCACCTGCACTTCGACGTCATCATCAACGACCGCTACGTCGACCCCGCCCCGTACCTCGGGTTCCCGCCGTCGGCCACCTCCTCCGTGCCGTATGCCGCCGTGCCGCACCTCGTGCTCGACCCCGGCAGCACCGTCATCCGCACCGTCGCCGACGGCGACGTCCCGATCACGGAGGCCAGCGAGAGCAGCTCCACGCCGACGAGCACGGGCGGGCGCCCGCCGTCGACACCCACGACGTCGAAGCCGGGCACCCCGACGACCAAGCCGACGACCACGCGGCCCACGTCGACGGCGACCGCTCCCAGCCCGACGACCAGCTCGCCGTCCCCGACGACCAGCTCGCCGTCACCGTCGACCACCGTGCCCCCGACGACGACCCCGCCGCCCACGACCACGACGACGACGGCGCCGCCGACCACGAAGACGACGACCACGACCACGACGACGGCTCCGCCCTCGACCACGACGACAGCCCCGGCTCCGTCGTCCGACCCGCCGGCCACCTCCAGCACCACGAGCGCCGCAGCCGCGGCTGCTGCCCCGGCCGACCCGCAGCCGAGCGCCACGGCCACCGCGACGGCGACGGCCACCGCGACCGCCACGCAGGTGCTGAAGACGGCAACCCAGGTCGCGACGGCGGCCGAGACGGCCACGTCGACGAGTCAGCCCTCGGCGTCCTCGACGACGGCGGCGGAAGCGACCGCCACCCCCTGAGCCAGTGCCGACGCCGGAGCCGCGGGAGGCATACCACCCGCGGCTCCGGCGTCGGCGTGCAGGGTCCGCGCTCCTCACGATTCGGGCACGCTGGGCACCGAGAGTGTTTCCCGGGCGCCTGAGCCGATAGGTTTCGCGGATGGACGACGTGAAAACCAGCTCTGCGGTGCCGGGCGACCGTACCCCGGACACGCCCCGTGACCCGATGGTCGTCATCGACGGGGTCAACAAGCACTTCGGCGACCTGCACGTGCTGCGCGACATCAACCTCACCGTCGGCAAGGGCGAGGTGGTCGTCGTCCTCGGACCGTCCGGCTCGGGCAAGTCGACGCTGTGCCGCGCCATCAACCGGCTCGAGACCATCGAGTCCGGCACCATCTCGATCGACGGCAAGGAGCTGCCCGAGGAGGGCAAGCCCCTCGCCCAGCTACGTGCGGACGTCGGGATGGTCTTCCAGTCCTTCAACCTCTTCGCGCACAAGACGATCCGCGACAACGTGACTCTCGGGCCGATCAAGGTCCGCAAGAAGTCCAAGTCCGAGGCCGACCAGCAGGCGACCCAGCTGCTGGAGCGGGTCGGCGTCGAGGCGCAGGCGGACAAGTACCCCGCGCAGCTCTCCGGCGGTCAGCAGCAGCGCGTCGCGATCGCCCGGTCCCTGGCCATGGGACCCAAGGTCATGTTGTTCGACGAGCCGACGTCGGCGCTCGACCCCGAGATGGTCAACGAGGTCCTCGACGTCATGGTCGGCCTCGCCAAGGAGGGCATGACGATGATCGTCGTGACCCACGAGATGGGCTTCGCCCGCAAGGCAGCCGACAGGGTCGTCTTCATGGCCGACGGCCAGATCGTCGAGGTCGGCACGCCGCAGGAGTTCTTCACGAGCCCCAAGAGCGATCGCGCCAAGGACTTCCTCGGCAAGATCCTCACCCACTGACCCGACCCCTCGGTCGGGCCCGGTGCACCATTCGCACCAGCGGCACCATTCGACAGGGAGCGGCACGCAGCACCGCGTGCCGTGAGCAACCACCCAGGGAGGAACCCAGATGAAGGCACGACGACTCGGAGCCGTTGCGGCTGCGACGTTGGCGCTCACGCTCGCCGCGTGCGGCTCCGGCCAGCCCGGCGGCAGCAGCAGCGGAGGCGGCGGTGACAACGGCCTCAAGATCGGCATCAAGTTCGACCAGCCCGGCATGGGTCTGAAGAAGGGCACCGAGTACAGCGGCTTCGACGTCGACGTCGCCAAGTACGTCGCCAAGGCGCTCGGCACGTCCGAGGACAAGATCACGTGGGTGCAGGCACCCAGCGCCCAGCGCGAGACGCTGATCCAGACGGGCCAGGTCGACTTCGTCGTCGCGACGTACTCGATCACCGACGCCCGCAAGCAGAAGGTCTCCTTCGCCGGTCCGTACTTCGTCGCCGGTCAGGACCTGCTCGTGCGTGCCGACGACAGCTCGATCACCGGCCCCGACAGCCTCACCGGCAAGAAGCTGTGCTCGGTGACCGGCTCGACCTCGGCCCAGAAGGTCAAGGACAAGTACCCCGGCGTGCAGCTGCAGGAGTTCGGCACCTACTCCGAGTGCCTGCCCGCGCTGCAGACCGGCGGTGTGGACGCCCTGACGACCGATGACACGATCCTCGCCGGCTACGCCGCGCAAGAGCAGTACAAGGGCAAGTTCAAGGTCGTCGGCAAGCCGTTCTCGCAGGAGAACTACGGCATCGGCCTCAAGAAGGGCGACACCGCGATGTGCACCAAGATCACGGACGCCATCAAGAAGATGATCAGCGACGGCTCCTGGCAGAAGTCGCTCGACTCCAACCTGGGACCGGCTGGCTACAAGCCCGGCGCGGGCAACCCGCCCACCCCGGCAGCCTGCTCCTGACCCACGTCCCGCGCGGGCCGCGACGCCACACCGGCGTCGCGGCCCGCGCGGGCCAGATCCCTTGTGCGTGAAGGTAGGGACATGCTCGACATCCTCGAGAAATACAACATCCTCGCGGCGTTCTGGATGACCATCAAGCTGACGTTCTTCTCGGCGATCGGCGCGCTCGTCCTCGGCACGGTGCTCGCGATCATGCGCGTCTCCCCCGTCGCCGTGCTGCGTCGCCTGGGTGCCATCTACGTCAACGTCGTGCGCAACACCCCGCTCACGCTCATCGTGTTCTTCTCGCTCGCGGGTCTGAGATTCGTCCTCGAGCTCAGCCTCGCCCCCAACTCCTCCCCGACCTCGGTCCAGGACAACGCGATCCGCTGGGCCATGGTCGCGCTCGCCGTCTACCACGCGGCCTTCGTGTGCGAGGCGATCCGCAGCGGCTTCAACACCGTTCCCGTAGGACAGGCCGAAGCCGCCCGCTCCATCGGGCTCACCTTCGGGCAGAGCCTGCGCGAGATCATCCTGCCCCAGGCGTTCCGCGGAGCCATCGCGCCGCTGGGCTCGGTGCTCATCGCCCTGACGAAGAACACCACCGTCGCCTCGGTCATCGGTGTCGCGGAGGCCTCGGCCCTGATGAAGGTCATCATCGAGAACGAGACCGCGAGCATCGCCGTCTTCCTCGTCTTCGCCCTCGGCTTCGTCGTGCTGACGCTGCCCGTCGGGGTGTTCTTCACCTCGATGTCCCGACGACTGGCGGTGAAGCGATGAGCGCCCAGAACGTCCTCTTCGACGCCCCGGGCCCCAGGGCCCGCCGTCGGCACGCCGTCCTCACCGGTTTCGGCTTCGTCCTGCTGGCCGGGACCGTGGCCGCGGTGCTGTGGAAGTTCAAGGCTCAGGGCCAGCTCGAGGCGTCGCTGTGGCAGCCCCTCGTCGACCCCGAGGTCTGGACCTCCTACGTCGTCCCCGGACTCATCAACACCCTCAGGGCCGCCGCCGTCTCGATCGTCGCCGCGATGGTCTTCGGCATCGTCTTCGGCATGGGCCGGCTCTCGCACCTCCGGCCGATCCGCTGGGTGTGCGGCGTCGTCGTGGAGTTCTTCCGCGCGGTGCCCGTGCTGCTGATGATGTACTTCCTCTTCCAGCTCTTCGCGTTCAACAACATCTTCGTGGCGAGCCTCAACTCGTTCATGGCTGTCGTGATCGCGCTGACGCTCTACAACGGGTCGGTCATCGCCGAGCTCGTCCGGTCGGGCGTCTACTCGCTGCCGAAGGGCCAGTCGGAGGCCGGTCTGTCGATCGGCCTGACGGCGACGCAGACGCTGCGGTCGATCCAGCTGCCGCAGGCCCTGACGGCGATGCTGCCGGCCCTCGTCAGCCAGATCGTGGTCATCCTCAAGGACAGCGCGCTCGGAGCCGCCATCACCTACCCCGAGCTGCTCCAGAGCATGCGCGACATGGGCACGGCGTATGCCACCGTGATCCCGGCCTACGTCCTGGCCGCCATCGTCTTCATCGCGCTGAACTTCGGGCTGACGGTGCTCGCCGGGCGGGTCGAGCGCCGGCTCAACCGGCGTGGCCGTGGGCCGCGCCGGCCGGCCGCGCCCAGCGGTGTCGCCGGCCCGGGCACCGTGGACACCCCCAGCGACGGCGTCGGCGGCTCCGGCGTCTCCACCGGTGATGCCAGGCGCTGACGAGCCCTCAGCCGACGTCACGAGAGCCGTCGGTCGCCCCTCACGGGGTGGCCGGCGGCTCTCGTCGTCGTAGGCGCCTCCGTGGATGCCCCCGTGGACGCCCCCGTGGACGCCCCCGTGGACGCCCGGACGCCCCGTGGACGCCTCGTAGTCGACCACAGACCGATCCGGGACAGATCCCAAATCAACCCCGCGGACGACCCTCTGACTCCGCGGGACGGCATACACAAGGCATCGTCAAAGGCATCAGACGGGCAGACACGATAAGGGCCCCGACACCACGTGTCGGGGCCCTTATCGTTCGGTGCTCCCCCGATTGGACTCGAACCAATAACCTGCCGGTTAACAGCCGGCTGCTCTGCCAATTGAGCTACAGGGGAATGCTGCTGCGCAACCATAGCAAAGCATCTGCGCGGACAAGAAATCGGGTTCGGCCCTCGCGGACGACGCCGTGGCGGGCGCCCCGAGCGTCCTGTCAGAGACCCACCTCGGAGCGCAGACGCGCCAGCCTCTGGGCCGCTTCACGGGCCACCAGCGGGTCGGAGAGGTCGGCTCCGCGCCCCGCTATGGTCTGCTCGACGAGCGCCCCGTTCGAGAGGTCCTGGCGGATGACGACGCGCACGGTGCGCCGCCCTGCGGTGCGGAACTCGTCGGCGAGCACGACACTGGCCTGGAGCCGCTCGCGGAGGGTCTGCTGCAGCAGCGAGGGCTCGGTGAGGCGCCACCGGGTGGGCTTGCCGTGACCGACCCAGGTGACCGTGAGCTCGGACGTCTCGCCCTGCCACGTGCCGGACTCGGCCTCGTGCCACGGACGCCCCCAGACGAGGCTGCCGGCGGCGTCGACGAGGGCGAGGTGATGGGTGGTCGCGACGACGTGGGCGCCGCTGGTCTCGTCGCGTGACCAGGCGAGCACCTGCTCCCCTGCGTCGAGCGGCACGGCCGCCCGGACCTCGGCGGGCAGCGCCGGTCGGCGCCGTCGTTCGAACAGTGCCATCAGCCCATCCCTGCCTTGATCGCCGCGAGCTCCCGCTGGAGGGTCTGCAGCTGGATGCCGAGCTCGCGCGTGCGCTCGGGCGCCGGCGTCTCGGCGTGGTCGAGGCGGCGCATCTCGCTCATCGAGTCGGCGATCCGACGCGTCAGCGCGATGGTGCGCACCCGGTCGAAGAGCTCGTCGACGTAGCGCGAGGTCGGCAGCCCGGTGTTCGGGTCCATCCGGGTGGGCAGCGTGTCGACGGCGAGCTCGCTGACCAGGCCCGCCACGGGAGTGGCGGCCGCCTCGGTGACGGCGGAGGTCCAGGCGCGGGCGTTGCCCTTGTCGCTGCTGTGGTGCGCGATGCGGATGCCGTCGAAGACCGCCCGGTGGGCCGGCGCCGAGAAGGACTCGGGGGTGAGCAGGTCGATGGCGCCCGGCTTGAACACCGTCGGGAACTGGAGGAGCACCTGGAGCAGCTGGCGTTCGGCGAGCACGACGGGGTCGCGCCGGTCGGGCATCGGCAGGGCGCCGGCGGTCTCCGTCGCGCTGGGCTCGCCGTCGTCGCGACGCCCCTGCGCGTCACGGCCGCTGCGGTCGGGACGGGCGTCCTCCTCGACCTTGATCTTGCCGGCCCGCGACACCTCGGTCGCGACCTGCTCGACGTCGAGACCGAGCATGCCGGAGACCTCGCGGGTGTACTCCGGACGGAGCGACTGGTCGCGGATCGAGGCGATGATGGGCGCGACCGCTCGCACGGCCTGGATGCGCCCCTCGGCCGTGGCGACGTCGAAACGCTTGATCGTCGTGCGCACGGCGAACTCGAACATCGGCACAGCGTCCTCGATGAGGGCCTGCACCGCCGGGTCTCCCCCGGCCTGGCGCAGCTCGCACGGGTCCTTGCCCGACTTCTCGACCGCGACGAACGACTGCGAGGTCCACTTCTCGTCGTCGGCGAAGGCGCGCATGGCCGCCTTCTGACCGGCGGCGTCGCCGTCGAAGGTGAAGATCACCTTGGCGGGCGCGAGGCCGGCCTCGTCACGCATGAGGCGCCGCAGCGTCTTGATGTGGTCGGCGCCGAATGCCGTGCCACACGTCGCCACGGCCGTCTCGACGCCGGCGAGGTGGCACGCCATGACGTCGGTGTAGCCCTCGACGACGACGGCCTGACGCCCCTGCGAGATCTTCTTCTTCGCGAGGTCGAGGCCGTAGAGCACCGTCGACTTCTTGTAGATCGGCGTCTCGGACGTGTTGAGGTACTTGGCCTCGATGCGGTCGTCGTCGAAGATGCGGCGCGCGCCGAAACCGACCGTGTCGCCGGTGATGTCGCGGATCGGCCACACGAGGCGTCCGCGGAAGCGGTCGTAGAGGCCCCGCGAGCCACGCCCGGCGATGCCGCCGGTGACGAGCTCGTCGTCGGTGAAGCCCTTGGCGCGCAGGTGGCGCACGAGGTCCTCGCCGCCTCGGGGGGCGAAGCCGATGCCGAACTGCTTGACGTGCTCGCTGTTGAAGTCGCGCGCCCGCAGGAAGTCCCGTGCCGTGCGCGCCGACTGGCTGCCGAGGAGCAGCTCGGTGTAGTACTCCTCGGCCACGCGGTGGGCCTCGATGAGCCGGCTGCGGCGTCCGAGACCCTCCTCGCGGGGCCGGTCGCCGTTCTCGTAGCGCAGCTCCATGCCGAGCTTCTGGGCCAGCCGCTCGACGGCCTCGGAGAAGGTGAGGTGATCGACCTTCTGGACGAACGAGATGACGTCGCCGCCCTCCTGGCACCCGAAGCAGTGCCAGGCGCCCACGGCGGGACGGATGTTGAACGACGGCGTCTTCTCGTCGTGGAAGGGGCACAGGCCCTTGAGCGAGCCGGGGCCGGCGGAGCGCAACGTCACGTGCTCGCGCACGACGTCCTCGATGGACGACCGCGCCTTGACCGCCGCGATGTCCTCGCTGTTGATCAGCCCCGCCATCTGCCTCCTGTCGCTGCCCGTGATTCTAGGTGCTCGTGGTGCCGGCCCTCGTCACCGGCACCACTGGCTGTGGAGGGCGAGCGCTCGCACGTCGGTCAGCGAGGCCACCTGGTCGACGACGACCCGGAGCCGCTCGTCGTCGTCGGCCGCCGCTGCGTGGTCGGCGCGGAAGGCCGCGTCGAGACGCTCGTCGGGACGGGCGGCATACGCCTCGACGACGGCACGCACGACGTCGCGCTGCTCGGCCATTATGGCCAGGCGCACGTCGGTCGTCATGACGAAGTGGTTGGCGATGGCCTTGAGCACTGAGCACTCGGCCCGGGTGTCGTCCGGCACGACGAGGTCGGCCTCGAAGCGGCACAGCTCGCCCGGCCCGTGCCGCTCCCGGGTGGCCTGCTCGACGACGAGGACGAAGTGCCCGATGAGCCGGCTGGTCATGTCCTTGAGGCGGGCCAGGTCGCCACGGGAGCCGTCGTATGCCGTGGGCACCGCTCCCGAGGCGAGGACGCGTTCCAGCGCCGCACCGAGGGCGTCGGCCCCGAGGTCGGGGGCGTAGGTGCGTCCCGCGACGTCGATGACGTCGGCCAGGTCCCGGGAGTGGAGCAGCCGGGGGTCGATCCACCCGGAGGCGATGGCGTCCTCGACGTCGTGGACCGAGTAGGCGACGTCGTCGGACCAGTCCATGACCTCGGCCTCGAGGCACCGGACCCGGTCCGCGGCCTCCTCGCGGATCCAGTCGAAGACCGGGAGGTCCGAGGGGTAGACGCCGAACTTCCGGGTCCCGTGCGGGCCGTCCCCGCGCGCCCACGGGTACTTCGTCGTCGCGTCCAGACTGGCCCGCGTCAGGTTGAGGCCGGCAGACGTGCCGTCGGCGTGGGCGCGCTTGGCCTCGAGCCGGGTCAGCAGCCGCAAGGTCTGGGCGTTGCCCTCGAATCCGCCGATGCCAGAACTGATCTCGTCGAGAACCGTCTCACCGTTGTGCCCGAACGGCGGGTGACCGAGGTCGTGCGCGAGGCACGCGGTGTCGACGACGTCGGCGTCGCAGCCGAGGGCCGCCCCGAACTCGCGGCCGATCTGGGCGACCTCGAGCGAGTGGGTCAGCCGGTTGCGCACGAAGTCGTCGTGGCCGGGCGCGAGGACCTGGGTCTTGGCGGCGAGCCGGCGCAGCGACGACGAGTGCACGACCCGCGCCCGGTCACGGGCGAAGTCGTCGCGGTCGGCGCGCTTCTGGGCAGGGTCCTCCGCGACCCAGCGCTCCCGGTCCCGACCCTCGTAGCCCACCCCAGAACTGTATGCGGCTCGGCCACCGTCGTCCGCAACGGCGCACGCCGGGCGCATACTTCAGGTATGGAGCCGCTCAGGCTTCCAACCTCAGGAGCGCGCCATGGGCGACAAGTCACCGAAGTCCCACATGTCCACGAAGGCCAGATCGCTCAAGGAGAAGCGTGCCGACAAGCACGCGAAGTCCGCTGCCAAGGACCACACGGAGATCATCCCTCCCAAGGCCAAGCGCTGACCGTCACCCGGCGCTGACCTCGGTCAGCCGAGCTCGGCCTGCATGCGTCGCACCCAGGCCGGCTCGGTGCCGTAGCGCTGCGTCCTGATGAGGCGCAGGTTGGCGCAGTCCTCGACGAGCTCTGCCATCCGCTTGTCGCGCGTCGACTCCTGCTTGGCGGTGACCACCCAGTTGGTCGCGATCTTGCGGTAGGACGGCGTGGCGCCGTCCCAGAACGCCGCGGCCCGCGGATCGGCGCGCAGCATCGACTCGTAGTCGTCGGACCACGTGAGCTCGCGGTTCTCGTAGGCGTAGACCCCGGAGCGGTCGGCCCGACGCCTCTCGAAGGCCGCGAGACCTGCCGGACGCATCCGGCCGGCCGCCGTCAGCTCGGCCACCGCCTCGATGTTGATGGTGCTCCAGTTGCTGCCCGGCTTGCGCGGCGTCCACCGCTGGCGCACGGCGTCGTCGTCGATGCGCTGCGCCATCGAGTCGATCCACCCGAAGCAGAGCGCCTCGCGCACGGCCTGGGCCCACTGGAGCCCTCGCTGCTGCACGTGCTTCTTGTGCAGGCCCATCCACAGCTCGGTGGCACTCTCGTGGTTGGCCTCGAGCCAGGCCCGGAAGTCGTCGGCATCGTCGAAGAAGATCGCGGGCCGCTCGGCCGATCCGCCCTCGTGCATGACCCGATCATGCCAGCGGTCGCCGACACCGGACCGGCGCCTGCGAGGATCGACCCGTGACCGACCGCATCGTCCTCGCCGCCCGCAACAACGCCCTCTGGTGCGACGCCGTGGCCCGCTCGCACGGCGTGGTGTGCACGACCGACGAGCTGGCCTGGACAGCATCGTCGCGCACGCCGCCCTACTACCCCGACGCCGTGACGCTCTCCCCCGACGCCGGCGAGTACGACGTGCTCGCGCGGGTCGACGACTCCGACGGCTGCTCCGTCAAGGACTCGTGGTCCCGGCTCGACCTGTCGATGGAGGACTTCGCGCGCCTCGTCGTGGGCGAGTGGGTCTGGCTCGACCCGTCGACCAGGCCGGCCGCCGCCGACAGCCGCTGGCAGCACCTCACGACGCCTCGTGAGATGGCGGAGTGGGTGCATGGCTGGGCGAGCGACCCCGACGCGGAGGCCATCCTGCGGCCCTCCCTGCTCGACGAGCCGGGCGTCCACGTCCTCGGAGCCCGGGCATCCGCGGACCCGGCGTCGCCGGTCGTCGCCGGCGCGATCGTCAACGTGACGGGCGAGGTGGCCGGGCTCGGCAACGTCTTCGCGCGCGACGGCGACGTCGAGAGGGCCTGGAGCGCGGCCGCGGCTCTCGCGCGGACCGTCACGGACGGCATTCCCCTCGTCGGCTGGGAGGCCGGCGCGAGCGTCGACGCGGCCGTCGCTGCGGGGTGCGAGCGGCTCGGGCCGCTCAGCGTCTGGCTGAAGTGAGGCTCAGCCGCCGCTGACCGAGAGCTCGGCCTCGGCGATGGTGCGGCGGTGCTCCTCGGACAGCTCTCGGGACTCGAGCCAGCGGTCGGGAAGGGCCACGGTGCGTGAGGAGCCTGCGCGCCCGCGCTGGCCCTCCGCCGCCTCGCCGGGCCACGGCGCGTCCGGGTCGAGCGTCGCGAGCAGGTCGTCGAGCGCGGCCATCGAGTCGACGAGCGCGAGCGAGTTGCGGATCGTCGAGCCGGCCGGGAATCCCTTGAGGTACCAAGCGATGTGCTTGCGGATGTCGCGGCAGGCGCGCTCCTCCTCGCCGTAGAAGTCGCAGAGGTATGCCGTGTGCGTCCGAAGCGTGTCCGCGACCTCTCCCAGCGTGGGCGTGACCCGCGCCGAGGTGCCGGCGAAGGCCGCTGCGAGGTCGGTGAACAGCCACGGGCGACCGAGGCAGCCGCGGCCGACGACGACGCCGTCGCAGCCTGTCTCGCGGACCATGCGAAGCGCGTCCTCGGCCGACCAGATGTCGCCGTTCCCGAGGACGGGGATGCTCGTGACCGTCTCCTTGAGCATCCGGATGGCGCTCCAGTCCGCCGTGCCGGAGTAGGCCTGCGACGCGGTGCGGCCGTGGAGGGCGACCGCGGCGACGCCCTCGGCCTCGGCGGTCAGCCCGGCGTCGAGGAAGGTGAGGTGGTCGTCGTCGATGCCCTTGCGCATCTTGACGGTGACGGGGATGTCGCGCTTGGCGCCCTCCTCGACGACCGCGCCGACGATGGCCTTGAAGAGGTCCTTCTTCCAGGGCAGCGCCGAGCCGCCGCCCTTGCGGGTCACCTTGGGCACCGGGCAGCCGAAGTTGAGGTCGATGTGGTCGGCACGGTCCTCGGTGACGAGCATCCGCGCGGCGGCTCGCGCGGTCGCGGGGTCGACGCTGTAGAGCTGGATCGAGCGCGGGTTCTCGTCAGGATCGTGCTCGATGAGCCGCATCGACTCCGGCGTCCGCTCGACCAGCGCGCGGGACGTGATCATCTCGCTGACGTAGAGGCTCGTCGCGCCGCTCGCCCCACCGAGGGCGGTGCCCTCGTTGCCGTACTCGCGGCACAGGCGACGGAAGGCGCGGTTCGTGATGCCGGCCATGGGCGCGAGGACGACGGGCGAACCGATGACGTGGCGGCCGATGCGCAGGGGCGGCAGCACGGCGCCCGTCGTCTCGGTCACAGGGGTCATCACGTCGGTCACACGCTCGATTGTCCCCGATCAGGCGCGAGAGGCCGAATCGGCCACGACGCCGGCGAAGCGCAGCAGGGCGTCGGCGAAGGCCTCGGGCTGGTCGAGGTTGGCGAAGTGGCTCGCCCTCGGGACGATCTCGACGCGGGCCTGGGGGCAGGCGCGCCGGAAGGCCCTGACCCCGACGCGGAACTGGTCGAAGCGGCCGTTGAGGAGCAGCACCGGGCAGCGGACGCCGGCGAGCATGGCCGGCCGGCAGTGCGTCATGACCTCGCGCCACGCGGCCCCGGTCGGCGCGAAGTAGTAGCCGCCGGCGATAGAAAGGCGTTCTGCGCGGTCGGGTCTGGCGTGGCGAACGTCCTCCTGATGCGCTTGTCGGGCTTGGTGTCCCACACGCAAGAAGGAGGACGTTCATGAGCAACGGTAGTGGCGTTTCCCGCGGT
>NZ_BAAARE010000042.1:0-14733 GCF_039532035.1 Terrabacter carboxydivorans
CACCCGTTCGCCACTGATCAGACCAAGCAAGCTTGACCGTCACCGTTCGACTTGCATGTGTTAAGCACGCCGCCAGCGTTCGTCCTGAGCCAGGATCAAACTCTCCGTTGATGTTCAAACACCCACCAGACCAATGAAGGACAGTGAGCAAACTTTGAACCCATGAAGGGCTCGAAAACCTGACTGAAGTCGAACAACCAGCTCAAAAAGAGTTGATCATTCAGTTTCAACCAAAGGATAATTCGCCCAAAACCAACCCAGACCACCCTCATGGATGACTCCGAGCCAGCCTCGGGACGAGGTAATTGGCATCGATTTTTGACACGCTGTTGAGTTCTCAAGAATCGGACACACACCATCAACCACCTCAACGAGGAGGCCTCCGGGGCAACCCTTCAAACTTACCCGCCACACCGAACCGAGTCAAACCCGCTCCCGGTCCGTAGGACCGGCCACGAGGACCCGCAGCGAAGCGGTTCCTGCACCCGAGACCGTACTGGTCCAGCCAGCGAGTCTCGGTCCATGCTGATCAGCCCCGGGACCGGCCAACTTCGCTCGCGATCACTCGCTCCGCGGTGGCGTCCGTTCCTCCCTGTCGGGCTGACGAAGAGAACAGTAACCCGGCCTCGCCGCGGAGCACAAATCCGTGCCCCTACCCGATGCGCCCGACCCACGAACGGGCGTCGCCACGTGCGTTCGCCAGATCCGACCGTCGTGCGCCGACCGGGAGATCCGTCAGGAGACGCGGTCGATGACGATCGGCGGCAGGTCCGGGCGGGAGCCCTCGGGAGCGATGGTGAACCCACCTTCGAGGGCCTCGAGAGCCCGGGTGAAGCGCTCCGGCTCGTCGGTGTGCAGCGTCATGAGCGGCTCTCCCCCGCGCACCGAGGCTCCCGGCTTGTGGTGCAGCTCGACGCCGGCGCCGGCCTGCACAGGATCTTCCTTGCGGGCGCGCCCCGCACCGAGGCGCCACGCGGCGACGCCGACGGCGAGGGCGTCGAGCTGCACGAGCACCCCGTCCGCCGGGGCGAGCACCTGGTGGGTCTCCTTGGCCGTGGGCAGCTCCGCGTCGGGGTCACCACCCTGGGCCTGGATCATCCGGCGCCACACGTCCATGGCCCGCCCGTCGGCGAGGACGTCCGCGGGGTCGATGTCGGAGCGTCCGGCGCCGGCGACCATCTCGCGCGCGAGGGCGAGGGTCAGCTCCACGACGTCGGCCGGTCCCCCACCGGCGAGCACCTCGACGGACTCGCGCACCTCGAGGGCGTTGCCCGCGGTCAGGCCGAGAGGCGTCTCCATGTTGGTCAGCAGCGCGACCGTGTGCACGCCGGCGTCCTTGCCCAGCCGCACCATCGTCTCGGCGAGCTCACGCGCCTGGGCGAGCTCCTTCATGAACGCACCCGAGCCGACCTTGACGTCGAGCACGAGCGAGCCCGTCCCCTCGGCGATCTTCTTGCTCATGATCGAGGTGGCGATGAGGGGCACGCACGACACGGTGCCCGTGACGTCGCGCAACGCATACAGCTTCTTGTCGGCGGGGGCGAGACCCGAGCCGGCGGCGCAGATGACCGCACCGACGTCCTCGAGCTGGTGCATCATCTGCTCGTTCGTCAGGTCGGCACGCCAGCCCGGGATCGACTCCAGCTTGTCGAGGGTGCCTCCCGTGTGCCCGAGCCCGCGGCCCGAGAGCTGCGGGACGGCGACACCGCAGGCGGCGACGATGGGGGCCAGCGGCAGCGTGATCTTGTCTCCCACTCCCCCCGTCGAGTGCTTGTCGCTCGTGGGGCGGGAGAGCCCGGAGAAGTCGAGACGCTCACCGGAGCGGATCATCGCGTCGGCCCACCGGGCGATCTCGCGCGGGTTCATCCCGTTGAGGTAGATGGCCATCGCGAGGGCGGACATCTGCTCCTCGGCGACGGCGCCCCGGGTGTAGGCGTCGATGACCCAGTCGATCTGGGCGTCGGACAGCTCGGCCCGGTCGCGCTTGGCGGAAATGACGTCTACGGCATCGAAGGCTTCACTCACGGGACCATCATGTCCCAGCGCCGACGGTGCCGGGCCGCCGCCCCGACGAGCCGCGTTCAGCCCTCGGCGTGACGCAGGTTGTCGGGCCCGAACGCCTGGGGCAGGACGGCCGACATCGGCAGGACCCCCTCAGGCGTCATGAGCAGGCAGTCCGGTCCGCCGTTCTCCCACAGCAGCTGGCGGCAGCGTCCGCACGGCATGAGGGCGCGTCCGTCACCACCGACGCAGAAGACCGCGGTGAGGCGGCCGCCGCCGGTGGCGTGCAGCTCGGAGACCATGCCGCACTCGGCGCACAGTGTCACGCCGTAGGCGGCGTTCTCGACGTTGCAGCCTGCGACGACCCGGCCGTCGTCGACGAGCCCCGCCACGCCGACCCGGAAGCGGGAGTACGGCGCGTACGCCCGCTCCATGAGCTCGACGGCGCGCAGCCGCAGCGACTCCCAGTCGACCGCGTCGCGGGCGCCCGCAGCGTCACCGGCCTTGTCACCACCGGGGTCACCAGCGACCGACCCCGCCGTATGCCGTCCAGCGGGCGGGGCGGCATACGGCGGCGTCTCGTGGCCGGGGGCCTCGTCGGAGGCAGCCACCTAGTGGTCTCCTGCCATGAGCCGACCGATCTCGGTGCGGTCGGCGTCCTTGCCCGGCATCTCGGCGACGACCTTGCCGCCGTGGATGACGGCGATGCGGTCGGCGAGCGAGAGCACCTCGTCGAGCTCGGCCGAGACGAGCAGGACGGCCGCGCCCTCGTCGCGCGCGGCGACGATGCGGCGGTGGATGAACTCGATCGAGCCGACGTCGACGCCGCGCGTGGGCTGGGCCGCCATGAGCAGCTTGGGCCCGAAGCTCATCTCGCGTGCGACGACGACCTTCTGCTTGTTGCCACCCGACAGCGAGCCGGCCGGGGCCGAGACGCCGGCCGCGCGGATGTCGAACTCGGTGAAGAGTGCCTCGGCGTTCTTGCGCACCGCGTCGAAGTCACGGATGAAGCCGTTGGCGAAAGGCTTCTCGGCGAAGCGGTTGAGCACGAGGTTGTCGGCGAGCGAGTAGGACGCCACCAGGCCGTGACGCTCACGGTCCTCGGGGATGTGGCCGATGCCCGCGACGTGGGTGTCGTGCGGGTTGGCCTTGGTGATGTCCTTGCCGAGCAGGTCGATGCGACCGGACTGCGGGGGTCGCATGCCCGCGATCGCCTCGACGAGCTCGCGCTGGCCGTTGCCCTCGACGCCGGCCACGCCGACGATCTCACCGGCCCGGACGTCGAGCGAGAAGCCGTCGACGGCGCGGAGCTGACGGTCGTCGAGCACGACGAGGTCGCGGATCGACAGGACGTCGTCGCCCGGCGTCGCCTCCTCCTTGTCGACCCGCAGCACGACGTCGCGGCCCACCATCATCGTGGCGAGCCCGCGCGCGTCGGTGTCGGCCGTGGCGACCTCGCCGACGACCTCCCCCTGGCGCAGCACGTAGACACGGTCCGCCGCGACGAGGACCTCGCGCAGCTTGTGGGTGATGAAGACGATGGAGGTGCCGCCGGCGGCGAGCTCCTTCATCACGTTGAGGAGCTCGTCGGTCTCCTGCGGCGTCAGCACCGCCGTGGGCTCGTCGAGGATGAGCAGGTCGACACGGCGCGACAGCGCCTTGAGGATCTCGACCCGCTGCTGGGTGCCGACGGGGAGGTCTTCGACCTCGGCGTCGGGGTCGACCCGCAGGCCGTGCTTCTCGGACAGCTCGCGCACGAGCTTGCGCGCGCCGTCGATGTCGAGGACGCCGCGGCTCGTCGTCTCGTGCCCGAGGATCATGTTCTCGGCCACCGTCATGACCGGGACCAGCTGGAAGTGCTGGTGCACCATGCCGATGCCGCGACGGATCGCGTCGCGCGGGTCCTTGATCGGGGCGGCGTCGCCCTTGATCGTGATCGTGCCGCGGTCGGGCTTGACGAGTCCGAAGATCTGCTTGACGAGCGTCGACTTGCCCGCGCCGTTCTCGCCGAGCAGCGCGACGATCTCGCCGCGCTCGACGTGCAGGCTGATGTCGCGGTTGGCGTGGACGGTGCCGAACGACTTGGACAGCCCGTCGATCTCGAGCAGCCGCTCCCCCGGCGCCCGGTCGACGGGCTGCGGCGAACGCACCTCTGCTGCTTCCTGGGTCACGAGCCCTCTCCCTTCACGAACGGCTGGCCGACGGCACCGGGTGCCCGGACCCGGCCGGCGGCGACCGCCAGCACGATGAGCGTCAGCAGGTAGGGCAGCAGGGTGATGAACTGCTGCGGGATGTTGACGACGCCCTGCAGCTGGGAGGCCAGCGCGTTGGTGAACCCGAAGAACAGAGCCGCGGCGAAGACCCGCAGCGGTCGCCAGCCCCCGAAGATGAGGATGGCCAGGGCGAGGAAGCCTCGACCCGCCGTCATGCCGCGCTCGAAGCCGCCCGTGGCCTCCATCGAGAGGTAGGCACCGGCAGCACCGGCGAAGATGCCGCCGATGGTGACGTTGACCAGGCGCATCCGGATGACGTCGATGCCGGCGGTGTCGGCCGCCGACGGGTACTCGCCGATCGACCGGGTGCGCAGTCCCCAGCGGGTGCGGAACAGCGCGAAGTGCACGACCGGCACCGACACCAGGGCGAAGAGGGCGATCGGCCCCGACTGGAAGAACACGTCGCCGATGAGGGGGATGTTGGACAGCACCGGGATGTTCCACTGGGGCATGTTCGAGGAGAGGACCTTGCCCGGACGGTAGAAGAAGGACGTCAGGCCGGTCGCGACGATGTTGATGACGACACCGGCGATGATCTGGTCCATCAGCCCCTTGACGGTCGTCAGGGCGAGGAACGCGCCCATGACGATGCCGGCGAGCATGCCGACCAGGACGCCGACCACGAGCGAGCCGGTGGCCGAGGCCGAGAAGAACGCCGCGAAGGCCGCGACGAGCATCTGGCCCTCGATGCCGATGTTGACCACGCCGGAACGCTCACCGACGACACCGGTCAGCGCGCCGAGCACGAGCGGCACGGCGAAGAACCACGCACCGCTGAACATCGAGGTCGCCACGTTGGAGTTGATGCCGTAGAACACGTAGGCCGCGACGAGGATGACGACGCCGGCGCCGACCGTGACCTGGTTGCGCTTGAGCCACTCCATGTCAGGACCCCCAGCTGCTCGCGAGGGCGGACGACTTGGCGGTGTGGCGACGGAAGATCAGCTTGGCGATGATCGGCAGCGACACCAGAAGCAGCGTGATCGCCAGGAGCATGTCGACGATCTCGGGCTGGATGCCGGTGTTGAACATCAGCGTCGAGGACCCGGCGCGCAGGGCCCCGACGAGCAGGGCCGCAGGGATGGTGCCGAGCGGGCTCGACCGCGCGAGCAGCGCGATCGTGATGCCGTCGAAGCCGAGCGAGCCGGCGATGCCGTCCTGGTAGCGGTACGGGTCGATCTCGAGGTACTCGATCGAGCCCGAGAGACCCGCGAGGGCGCCGGCGACGGCCATGGCGAGCACGATCATGCCGCCGAGCTTGATGCCGGCGTAGGAGGCGGCGTGGCGGTTGCGGCCGATCGTCTCGAACTGGAAGCCGAGCGTCGTCCGGCGCAGCATCCACGCGACGAGGATCGCGAGCACCAGCGCGATGGGCAGGCCGATCGGCACGAAGCCGAGCGCCTGGAACCGGGCGCCGTCGGGCGCCGGGTAGGAGGAGGGGTAGGACTGCGTCGGGTCCTTGAGCGGGCCGTTGACGAGGTAGTCGATCAGGCCCGCCGCGATCGAGTTGAGCATGATCGTCGAGATGACCTCGTGCACGCCGCGGGTCGCCTTGAGCGCACCGGCGATCGAGGCCCACATGGCACCGCCGAGGATGCCGGCCACCATCGCGATGACGGCGACGAGGAAGCCGGGGGCGTCACGGACCGCATGGGCGGCCGCCGCGGCGCAGATCGCGCCCGACATCAGCTGGCCCTGGGCGCCGATGTTGAACAGGCCGACGCGCAGCGGGATGACGACAGCCAGACCGCAGAGGATCAGGGGCACCATCTTCTCGAAGGTGGCCTGCAGGCCGTCGGCCGTGCCGAAGGAGTAGGTGAACAGGCTCTGGTAGGCGTAGGTCGGGTTGACGCCCTGGGCCCGGATCAGGACCGCGCCGATGGCGAGCGCCGCGACGACGGCCACGATGGGCACGATGACGGACTGCTCTCGCACGAGCAGCCCGAGGACACCGGTCGGGGGCGGCGGGGCCCCTCGCTCGGCCACCACGGGCGGCGGTGCGGTCTCCGTGGCGACGGCGCCCTTCACGGGGGTGCCGTCCGACGGCTCATCTCTGGGATCGGCCATCTCGGACCTCTCGACTCCTTGTTTTGACCGGGTTCATGCGCTGCGCCGGTGGGTCGGCGCACAACGGCGTCGAGCGGGCGCCCCGGTGGAGCACCCGCTCGACGTCATCATGAAGGACTCTAGTGCGGATCGGATCCGCCCCAGAACGAATCTGGGTCAGGCCTTGTAGCCCGTGGCGAGCGAGCCGTCCTCGAGCTTCTTGACGACATCCGCGACCTTCGTCTTCACGTCGGCCGGGACCTTGCTGTCGAAGTCGTGGAACGGGGAGATGCCCGCGGTGCCGAAGAAGTTGCCCGGCTTGATGGAGTTGCCCTTGATCTGCTTGAGCAGCTCGCCGATGCCGTCCTTCTCGTGCTTCTCGGCCGAGGTGATGAGGCACGGGTGCGCGGCCGGCAGGGTGTCCCACTGGTCGAGGTCGACACCGATGCAGAAGACCTTGTCGCCCGCACCGTTGGTCTTGGCGGTCTCCTGGAGAGCGCCGTTGCCGGTGCCGCCACCGGCGCCGAAGATGAAGTCGGAGCCCTGGGCGAGCATCTTCTTGGCCTCGCCGGCGCCCCATACCGGGTCGTTGAAGGCGTTCTGGCCGGCCGGGTGGTAGACCTTCGAGACGGAGACGGCCGGGTTGGCGGCCTTGGCGCCGTTCTCGTAGCCCGCGGCATACGCCTGGGTCGGGGGGATCTCCTGGCCGAGGACGACGCCGATCTTGTTGGACTTCGTCATGAGGCCGGCGAGGTAGCCGGCGGCGTAGCCCGCCTGGTCCTCGTGGAAGATCAGGCCGGTGACGTTTGGGACGACCGGGTCGGCCTGGAACTGGTCGAAGCCGATGAACTTCGTCGTGGGGAACTGCTTGCCCGCCGCACGCGTGGCGTCGGCCATGAGGAAGCCGACCGTGACGATGACGTCGTACTTCGCGTCGGTGAACTGCTTGATGTTCTTGGCGTAGTCCTTGGGGTCCGTCGTCTCGACGTACTTGGTCTGGGCACCGAGATCGCCCTTGACCTGCTCGACGCCCTCCCAGGCCGCCTGGTTGAAGCCCTTGTCGTCGACCTTGCCCACGTCGGTGACGAGGCCGACGCAGAACACCTGGGCGCTCGAGCAGTCGCCCGAGGCTGCCGAGTCGGTGCCACCGCCAGAGCCGGTGGCGGGACCCGACGTCCCACCGCAGCCCGCGAGTGCGGCGACCAGACCGGCCGCGACGACCGCACTCAACTTCACATGTGAACGCAAGGCGCTCTCCTTCAGTCCGTCGGGCCGACGACGACATCGGCCCAGATAGCACGGAACTGTAGACCCCGGCACGACAAGATCTGAGCGCGTCGCGGCAACTGGCGGGAAGTGTTACCGATCCGCGACCGCTCCCAGAGTGGTCACTCCGGCGAGCGTCGGCGTGCCCGCCAGCTGGGCCGCTGCGGAGAAGACGACACCGGCCAGGGTGCGCGCCCCGACGGTGATCGCGGACTCGTCGATGACGAGGTCGCCGCGGTGCAGGTCGTAGGTCGTGCCGCCCGGCGCGCGGGTGCCCAGCCGGGCCATCGCACCCGGCACGTGGGTGAGGTACCAGGCGAAGTCCTCGCCGCCGAGGGACTGCGGCGTGGGGGCGACGAACGACCCCGTCCCGGTCACGGCCGCCGTGAGCGCGTCGATGCAGCCGGCGTCGTTGACGACGGGAGGCACGCCCTTGGTGATCGTCACCTCGGCCTGCACGGCATACGGCTTGACGACCTCGTGGACGACGGCCTCGAGGAGGCGCTCGACGCCTTCCCAGATGCCCGCGTCGAGCATGCGCAGCGTGCCGCCGACCTTGCCGGACGAGGGGATGACGTTGTGCGCGCCGCCCGAGTGGATCGAGCCCCACACGAGGGCCGCGCCCGCACGCGGGTCGAGACGACGCGACAGCACGGCCGGCACGTCGGTCACGACCTTGGCGAGGGCATACGTCAGGTCCTGCGTCAGGTGCGGGCGGGAGGTGTGCCCGCCCCGGCCGGAGAGGGTGACCTCGATCTGGTCGGCGGCGGCCGTGATGGCCCCGACCCGCAGGCCCACCTGCCCGGCGTCGAGGCTCGGGTCGCAGTGCAGCGCGAAGATGCGGTCGACGCCGACGAGGCCGTCCTGGGCCACGACGTCCTCGGCGCCACCGGGCATGAGCTCCTCGGCGGGCTGGAAGACGAGGCGGGCAGCAACGCCCGCGGCGACGAGCCGCTCCTCGGACGCCTTGAGCGCGAGCGCCGCGCCGAGGAGCGCGGTCGTGTGCACGTCGTGGCCGCACGAGTGGCTGACGCCGTCGGTCCGGGAGGCGAAGTCGAGGCCGGTCTGCTCACGGATCGGCAGCGCGTCCAGGTCGGCACGCAGGGCGATGCGGTGGGCGGGCTCGGTGGCCCCGAGGTCGGCGACGAGCCCGGTGCCACGCAGCCGCCTCACCCGGATGCCGGCGCGCTCGAGGTGCTCCGCGACGAGCGCCGTGGTGCGGATCTCGCCGCGTCCCAGCTCCGGGTGGGTGTGCAGGTCGCGGCGGATCTCGACCAGCTCCGCGGCATGCGACTCGACGGTTCGAGCGATGGCCTCGAAGGGCAGCGGTGCGGAGCGGTCGGTCACGAGAACGGGAGTCTAGCGAGAGGATCGTCACGACTCTCGGGCACGGGGGTCGCGACGAGCGGGAGGAGGCCGGCGTGGAGCCGGAGGCACGCGCTGCTGGGCGCGCGGAGGTCGGACGCCGCGACGTCGTGGACGTCGTCGCCGTCGTCGACCGGGCCCTGCCGTTCACGACCCTGACGTGCGAGCCCTCCGCCGCGACCGTGTGGTGGCGCGACGTGCAGCAGCACGTGCGGGCCGGCGCCGACCCGCTCGAGCCGTGGCGCTCGGCGCTGCGCACCCAGATGGGGCAGCGGCACGAGTCGCTCGTGCCGGCGCACGTGCCCGCCGCCTTCGTGCTCCAGTGGGCGTGCGAGGTGGCCGCGACCCCGATCGCGTATGCCGCGACGCTCGGTCCCTGGCTCCTGGTGCCCTCGCCTGCCGGGCTGGGTCTCGAGCTGGCCCCCGGTCTCAACCCGTTCCGGATCGTCGTCGACCCGGCGTCGACCTCGCTCCAGGTGGACGAGGACCCGGCGCGGCGTCTGCGACGGGCCCACGCGGCATACCTCGAGCTCGTCTCGGAGGTCGTGACGGCATACGCCCCCGACGTTCGCATGGGGTCACGACAGCGGTGGGGCGTCGTCGGTGACATGTGGCGCACGGCGCTGCGGCTCGCGAGCGGCGCCGCCGGCGAGAGCGTCGGACCGGAGCCGGCCCGCGAGTCCTGCTGCTTCATCTACGCGCTCCCCGGGATGCGCGAGTGCGCCGCGTGCCCCCGCGGGGGCCGGTGACTCGCAACTAGGGTGTCGGCCATGCCGCAGCCCCTGCCCGAGTCCGACCTGCTCGTCGTCCACGAGGAGGTGCTCGAGGCGCTCGATGCCGGCGTCGGCGTCGTCGCCCTCGAGAGCACGATCCTCGCCCACGGCCTCCCCCACCCCGACAACATCGAGATCGGCGCCCGGATCGAGGACGCCGTCCGGTCCGGCGGCTCGGTGCCGGCGACCATCGCGGTCCTCGACGGCGTCGTGCACATCGGCCTGGGCGAGCAGGAGGTGGAGCGGGTCTGCACCGACCCGGACATCGCCAAGCTGTCGGTCCGAGACGTGGGTGTCGCTGCGGCACTGGGGCTCTCGGGAGCGACGACGGTGGCGTCGACCTCCGCGCTGGCCCACCTGGCGGGGATCCGGGTCTTCGCGACCGGCGGCCTCGGCGGCGTACACCGCGGCGCGTCGGAGACCTTCGACGTCTCGGCCGACCTCGGGGTCATCGCCTCGACACCCGTCCTCGTTGTCTGCGCCGGCGTGAAGTCGATCCTCGACGTGGCCGGGACGCTCGAGACGCTCGAGACCCTGTCGGTGCCGGTCCTCGGCTACCGGACCGACGCCTTCCCCGGCTTCTACCTGTCGGACTCGGGGCAGCCGGTGCCGTGGCGGGTCGAGTCGGCGGCAGAAGCGGCGCGCGTCGTCGTCGCACGGGCCAGGCTCGGGACCGATGCCGCAGGAGTCGTGCTCGCCAACCCGCTGCCCGTCGACCGGCAGGTCGAGCGCAGCCTGCACGACCGGCTCGTCGAGGAGGGGCTCGCGCTCCTCGAGCGCGAGGGCGTGCACGGCAAGGACGTCACGCCGCGGCTGCTCGAGTACTTCCACGAGAGCTCGGGCGGCGAGTCGCTGCGCGCCAACGTCGAGCTCGTCCTGTCCAACGCGCTCCTCGCCGGCGAGGTCGCGGCCGAGGTGGCGGCGCAGTCCGCGGCGCAGTCCGCGGCGCAGTCCGTCGGCGCGGGCGCGGCCCCCGCATGAGCACTCCCCCGACCCGGCCGGTCGTCGTCGTCGGTGACGTCGGGCTCGACGTCATCACCCGCCCCTCGGGCGACATCCGCTGGCACTCCGACACCCCCTCGGCCGTCGCGCTCGTGCCCGGCGGTGCCGGCGGCAACTCGGCCTCGTGGCTCGCCGGTCTCGGGGCCGAGGTCACCCTCGTCGCGCGGGTCGGGGACGACGCGGCCGGTGCGGCCTGCCGCGGCGAGCTCGAGGCAGCTGGGGTCACGTGCGCCTTCGCCGTAGACCCGGCGCTGCCGACGTGCATGGTCGTCATCCTGCTCGACGCCCACGGTGACCGGACGATGTTCCCCGACCGCGGCGCCAACAAGGCCTTCTCGATCGACGACGTCGACCTGGCTGCGCTCGGCCTGCCTGCCGAACCCCGTCCCCACCTGCACCTGTCGGGCTACGTGCTCTTCGACGCCGGGTCGCGGGCCGCCGGTCTCGAGTCCCTGCGACAGGCGCGGGCGCTGGGGTGGAGCACCTCGGTCGACCCGCAGTCGCCGGCCCTCATCGAGCGCGAGGGCGTCTCGTCCTTCCTCGGCTGGGTGTCCGGCGTGGACCTCCTGCTGCCCAACGAGAACGAGGTCGCGACGCTCGGCGGTCTGGCCGCGATCCTCGGGCACGCGCGCGAGGTCGTCGCCACCTACGGCGCGGCCGGCGCCCGGTGGGTGGGCCACGGGATCGACGAGGCCGCCGAGGCGCCCGCGGTCGAGAACGTCGACGCCACCGGGTGCGGCGACGCCTTCAACGCCGGCCTGCTCTCGGCCTGGCTGCGCGGCGCCGACCGGTCCGGCGCCCTGCGTGCCGGGGTCGCGGCCGGCAGCGCGGCGGCGGCCCGCGTCGGCGCGCGACCCAGCTGACCGGCATACGCCCTCGGTCCCCGCCCGGGCCGATCGGCCGGATCGAGCCGCCGAACGTCGCTCAGAGGCATGTTTTCGGGGCTCGCTCCGGCCGGAACGCCCCTGTGGAGGACGCGAACGGCTTCCTGACCGTCGCTGTCAGCATCGGTCCGTGCGCGCGGTCAAGACTCTCGTCCGGCTCGGAGGCACGGCCACCCGACGGCAGCTGCGGCTCGCCGTGGTGCACTGGCGGCACATCGACGCGGCGCTCGAGGCTGGGCTCATCGAGCGCACGTCGCACGGCCACTACTGCCTCGCCGGCACGGACGCCGCCCGCGCTGCGGCTCACCGCCTCAGCGGCGCGGCCTCGCACACCACCGCCGCGCTGCACTGGGGATGGAAGGTGCGGCTCTCGTCCCCCGACCCGCACGTGACCGTGCGGGCCAAGCGCAGCCTGCCGGGCGGGTCGGCGGAGGGTGTCGTCCTCCACTGGCGCGACCTCGACGCCGACGACGTCACCGACGGGTGGGTCACGACCCCTGTGCGAACCGTCATCGACTGCTGCCTCGACCTTCCCTTCCCAGATGCCCTGTCGGTCGCAGACTCCGCACGTCGAGCAGGCCTGCGGCCGTCGGTGGTGCTGGCACGGAGCGCGTGGCTGCCCCGGCGGCAACGCGCCCAGGTCGCACGCGTGCTCGCGGCCTCGGACCGCCGTGCGGCCAACCCGTTCGAGAGCGTGCTGCGCGCCATCGCCCTCGGCGTGCCGGGGCTCGTGGTGGAGCCCCAGGCGCGGATCCGCTATGACGACTTCTATGCGCGGGTGGACCTCGCGGACGAGGGCCTCCGGATCGTGCTGGAGGCGGACAGCCACGAGTTCCACACGGAGCGAAGGGCTTTCGACCGGGACTGCCGCCGCTACAACGGCCTCGTGGCTCGCGACTGGCTCGTGCTCCGGTTCACGTGGGAGCAGGTCATGTTCGAGCCTGACGTGGTGCGGCGGGCGATCGAGGAGGTCGTCGCGCTGCGCCGGTCGCAGGGCCTGCGTCGCCTCCGGACGGGACGACTGACCGGACCGAACCCGCGAAAGGCGTCCTGAGGCGCTTTTGCCGGGTTCGATCCGCCCGGTCGGCCCGGCACGGAGCCGGGCACACGGCATACGGCATACGGCATACGGCATACGCGGGCGTATGCCGTATGCGTCAGAAGGTCTCGCGGGGCTGGTAGGTGCCCCAGACCTCGCGCAGCGCGTGCGCGACCTCACCGCCGGTGGCTCGGGCAGCGAGCGCCTCCTTCATCGGGTAGAGCACGTTGTCGGTGCCGCGGGCGGCGTCCTGCAGACGGCCGAGGGCCGCCTTGACCGCGTCGTTGTCGCGGTCGGCGCGCAGGGCCTCGAGGCGCGCGCGCTGGTCGGCCTCGATCGTCGGGTCGACGCGGAGCGGCTCGTAGTGGTCCTCCTGGTCGAGGACGAAACGGTTGACGCCGACGACAGTGCGCTCGCCGTTGTCGATCTCGAGCTGCACGCGGTAGGCGGAGCGCTCGATCTCGCTCTTCTGGAAGCCCTGCTCGATGGCGGCGACCGCGCCGCCCTTGTCCTCGACGGCCTGGATGAGCGCGAGCGCCGCAGCCTCGATCTCGTCGGTCATCGACTCGACGACGTACGAACCGGCAAACGGGTCAACGGTCTTCGTCACGTCGGTCTCGTAGGCGATGACCTGCTGGGTGCGCAGCGCGAGACGCGCGGCCTTCTCGGTCGGCAGCGCGATCGCCTCGTCGAAGCTGTTGGTGTGCAGCGACTGCGTGCCGCCGAGAACGGCACCGAGGCCCTGGAGCGCGACGCGGACGAGGTTGACCTCGGGCTGCTGCGCCGTCAGCTGCACGCCGGCGGTCTGGGTGTGGAAGCGCAGCATCATCGACTTCGGGTTCTGGGCGCCGAACTCCTCCTTCATGATCCGCGCCCAGATGCGACGAGCCGCGCGGAACTTGGCGACCTCCTCGATGAGGGTCGTGCGCGCGACGAAGAAGAAGGACAGGCGCGGCGCGAAGTCGTCGACGTGCAGCCCGGCGGCCTGCGCGGCGCGGACGTACTCCATCGCGTTGGCGATGGTGAAGGCGATCTCCTGCACGGGCGTCGCCCCGGCCTCGGCCATGTGGTAGCCCGAGATGGAGATGGTGTTCCAGCGCGGCATCTCCTTGTGGCAGTAGGCGAAGATGTCGGCGATGAGTCGCAACGACTCGCGCGGCGGGTAGATGTAGGTGCCCCGGGCGATGTACTCCTTGAGCACGTCGTTCTGGATCGTGCCGGTGAGCTGACCGCCCTCGACGCCCTGCTCCTCGGCGACGAGCTGGTAGAGCAGGAGCAGCGTCGAACCGGGAGCGTTGATGGTCATCGACGTGGAGATCTTGTCGAGCGGCAGGCCGTCGAAGAGGGTGCGCATGTCGTCGAGGCTGTCGATGGCGACGCCGACCTTGCCGACCTCGCCGTGCGCGATCGACTCGTCCGAGTCGTAGCCCATCTGGGTCGGCAGGTCGAAGGCGACGGACAGGCCACCTGTGCCCGCCTTGACGAGCTGGTGGTAGCGCTGGTTGCTCTCCTTGGCCGTGCCGAAGCCGGCGTACTGCCGCATCGTCCACGGCCGTCCGGTGTACATCGACGGGTAGACACCCCGGGTGAAGGGGTAGCTGCCGGGCGCGCCGAGCTTGGTGTCGGCGTCGAAGCCGGCCAGCGCCGACGCGTCGTAGACGGGCTCGATGGGCAGGTCGGACTCGGAGCGCGCGCCAGTGCTGTCAGCCATGGTGCCGAGCGTATCGGCGCGGGGGTCCGTCGCCGCGACCTGCCGTCCGAACGTTGCAGATCTCACTCGACCGATGGCGTATGCCGCCAGCCCGAGTCCCGGCCAGACGTGGCCTCTCGACATGGCGAGCGGGGCCACGTGTGGCCTCTCGACATGGCGAGCCGGGCCAGACGTGGCCTTTCGACGGTGGAGAGGGGGCCAGATGTGGCCTCTCGACGGTGCAGGACCCGCGAAGTCTGGCCTCTCGACGGCTTGAGTTCAAGGGTCTGTTGCAACGAGGGCTATCCAAGGATGGTGTCCATGCCTGGTCCTCGTTTGTCGGTGTCCGAACGCGCTCAGATCGAGGTGCTCTTCGGTCAGGGCCTGACCTTTC
>NZ_BAAARE010000043.1:0-12336 GCF_039532035.1 Terrabacter carboxydivorans
CACGCCGCAGATCGACGGCCATCCTGATCGCTCGCTCCCGAAGCTCCTCCGGGTACTTCCTCGGTGCTGCCATGACTCTCATCCTTCCGTGGAATGAGAGCCTCCATCAGACCCGGAACGGGACAGACCTCCTGCGACCCGGTTCCGGATGCCGCCACGATGCCGATGGACCCGCGACGGACGGCGTTGGCGAAGCAGAGCGCCGTGCCGTTGATGATGGCCGTGCCGCAGTCGGGCCCCATCATGAGCAGGCCCTTCTCGTGGGCCAGGGCCTTGAGGGCGATCTCGTCGCCGACACTGACGTGGTCGCTGAAGAGCATGACGTGCATGTCGCTCTCGAGGGCCTTGCGTGCCTCGCGGGCGGCATAGGTGCCGTTCACCGCGATGACCGCCAGGTTCGCCTTCGGGTCGGCCTCGACCGCCGCGATGGTCCGGTGGACGATGGCCGCCCCGGGCCCGGTCTGCGCTTTGCGGACGAGGAGCGCCTCGATCGCGGTCATCGTCTCGTCGACATCGACGCTCTCGCCGGTCACGGCCACGATCATGAGGTCGCCGGTCGAGGCGTCGCGCAGCTCGGGCGTGAGTAGGTCGAGGTTCTCCAGGACGCCCTTGTTCATCGGGGTCGCCATGGCGACGAAGGCCTGGTCCACCCCCTCGATCCCGTTCGCCTTCGTCGAGATCGACATCAGCGACACGGAGTCGAGGTAGGTGTTCTTCTTGATCGCTGCGGTGACAGGCACGCGGATCCTCTCAGTTGTAGCTCCAGTTGGATTCCTGCCAGGACACCGGACGCGATGTCGCTGCCTGAGGTGTGGCCGATGGCGATGACGTGCGCGGCTCGCTTGCGCAGGAGCAGCGGCCCGAAGTCATCGAACGAGACGAGGGTGTGGACGAGGTCGAGCAGCCGCTGGCGACCTCTCCCGTCCAGGGCGGCCCACAGGGTGGCCCGGCTGAGGTCTGTGGTGCGGTCCCCGTGCCGGCCCAGGGCGTGCCGGAGCGCGGGCAGAACCGTCGTGGCCAGGCTTCCGGGGCGGGAGGCGACCAGGGCCATCCCGGTCAGGACGTCGTCACCGGCTGGGGTGAGTCCGGGGCCGAGACCCAGCAGGGGGGGCGGCTGCGCTCTCGACATCCTCGCCGCGTCCGGCCAGCTCGCCGGTCATGATGCCTGCCAGCCCGGTCCGGACCCGCTCGGCGACGGCGGCGGCGAAGGGGTCAGGTGCCGGACCAGGCACGGCGCCCCCGGCCACTCCCAAGTCACGGATCGCAGCGGCGAGCTCGTCTGCGCGGGCGGTGAGCTCAGCCCGATCGGCTGTCACGGGTGCTGGTACGGCGTGCCACAGGCGCGCGCCCGCGAGCGTGATCCGCGCCCCGCCGGGCAGGACGATGGCGTCGCTGTCGACGTCCGCGACGGCGCCGGTCGGGACCTCCCAGCCAGTCCAGTCGTCAACGTCGGCGCGCAGCGACCACGGCGCATCGTCGGCATCGCGTCCGCACAGAGAGAGCAGTTGGCCGGCCGGCGTCCCCAGGGCGATGACGCGGCGGAAGACGGAGTGGACCCGAGCCCGACCCATGGCGTCGGCGAGCACGCCGGACACGGCCGCGTCGACGGACAGCGCTCGCGTCGACGGACGCGCCATCGCTGTGACCATCGGCCCTCCTGGGCGGTATCCGCACTGTCGACTCGCTGAGGGCGGGCCGCACAACGAAACGCATGGTATACCATTTTGAGGACTTGTGGCGAGGATGTCACGACTGGACTGAGGAGAACGACCATGCGAGTTGTCGTCGGGAACGCCCTTGCCCGACGCGGAGAGCCCATGACCGCCGACCGGCTCCGTGCCAACGTGCGCTCGACGTGCCAGGCGCTGGCCGAGCTCGCCCGGGAGCACGAGCTCGTCATCACCCACGGCAACGGGCCGCAGGTCGGGCTGCTCGCCCTGCAGAACCTCGCCTACCAGGATGTCGCGGCCTACCCGCTCGACATCCTCGGCGCCGAGACCCAGGGCATGATCGGCTACGTCGTGCAGCAGGAGCTCTCCAACGCCCTCCAGGGGACGCGCGAGGTCGCCGCCATCGTCACCACGACCGTCGTCGACGAGAACGACCCCGCCTTCGAGCGGCCGACCAAGCTCATCGGCCCGCAGTACTCCGCCCAAGATGCGGCGGAGGCTGCCGCCGAGTACCGCTGGACCATCGCACGTGACGGCCACGCCTTCCGTCGCGTGGTGCCCTCGCCGAACCCGCTGCGGATCCTGCAGGCACCGCTCGTGGGCGAGCTGCCCTCAGCCGGTCACCTCGTGGTCTGTGTCGGAGGCGGCGGGGTGCCGGTCAAGACCGACGCCGATGGCCGCCGGCAGACGGGCATGCAGGCCGTCGTGGACAAGGACCTCGCCAGCGCGGCCCTGGCCGCCGAGCTCAAAGCTGACACCCTGATCATGCTGACCGACGGCGACTACGTCTGCGAGAACTGGGGCACGCCGGAGCAGCGCGACATCCTCACCGCCTCCGCGGACGCGATCTCGGAGCTGGCGTTCGCCGAGGGCTCCATGCAGCCCAAGGTCGACGCTGCCATCCGCGTCGCTCGCGCGGGGGGGCAGGGCACTGATCGGGCCGCTCGACCGCCTCGACGACCTGCTCGACCGCACGATCGGCACGGAGATCCGCCCCGTGGTCGACGGTGGCATCGTCGTCGCCTGACTCAGGACGGGCCCGGGCGCACCGCAGCCGGGGCCTGCTGAGGACCTCATCGGGCCACGGAAGCCTGCAGGGCTGGGTCGTCGTCGCGCCAAGTGGGGTCATCCAGGTATCGGATGTTGCCCATGTGGGCGAGGATCAGCGTGCTGACCCGTCCGACGTCACGCACCGCGATGGCGTCGTAGAGCGCCTCGTGCTCAGCCACCACTTGGTCCATGTCCTCGTGCTGGACGAGCAGCCAGCGAATGCGGCTGCGCAGCATGGCGTCGAGTTCGAGCAGCAGCTCGTTGCCGGCGAGGGTCGTGACCACCTCGTGGAAATCCGCAGCGGCGCGGCGGGCTCGCTGGCTGTCGCCCGCCCGTGCCGCGGCATGCTCGACCTCCAGGGCGTCCTTGAGCCGATGCAGCCCTTCGCGAGAATGCCGGTTGGCTGCCAATCGGAACGTCAGGACCTCCAACGCGGACCGCACCTCGTTGAGGTCGGCGACATCCGCTGGGGTGAACTCGCGCACCGTGGCCCAGCTGCGCGGCCGCGGGGTCACGAGGCCCTCCGCGATGAGGGTCTTCAGGGCCTCGCGCACTGGCACGCGGCTCGTTCCGAGCTCGGTCGCAAGATCACGCTCGATGAGCCGGCTCCCCGGGGGGCGGGCGCCGTCCAGAATCTGGTCCCGGATTCGACGGGTCGCCCGCACGAACTCCGACTCGGGCTCGTCCGGCTCCGCCGGTCTTGACTGGATGTGATTCGCCTTGGCCACGTCGTCCATTGTTCCACTTCACGCTCGCCTGCTCGGTATACCAAAGTGCCGACCATTGAGGAGAGGAGCTGAACGGCGCGTCGAAGGTCCGCCGTCGCCCGCGGACGGTGAACTGGCGGCTCCAAGAGCGGAGCGGGGGATCGAGTTCGCCGACGCGGCAGTCCACTTCGGGCCTGGTTTGGGCGGTCCCTCTGGTGCGAAACTGTTCGGCGATCACCTCGTTCCGTGGCTCGATGGGGCATCGGTCTTCGAGGCCATGGGCGCGACCGTCCTGACCAGGACCCTCGGCGAAAGGCACCCGCTGTCCGGCAGACTCCTCCTCACACGCAACGGCACCCAGCGGGAATGCCGGTCGGAGGCCGGCGCGCCCTCCCGCCGTCGATCAGCTTCCGTTGACGTACACCGAAGAGCCGAGCTCCACGAACTGTCGGCTCTTCTCCGCCATGCCCTGGCGGGATGCGTCGTCGGCCGTGAGACCGCGCTCGGCGGCATACCTGCGGACGTCCTGGCTGATCCGCATGGAGCAGAACTTGGGTCCACACATGGAGCAGAAGTGCGCTGTCTTCGCGGGCGCTGCTGGGAGCGTCTCGTCGTGGAAGGCGCGCGCGGTTTCCGGGTCCAGCGAGAGGTTGAACTGGTCCTCCCAGCGGAACTCGAAGCGGGCCTTCGAGAGCTCGTCGTCCCAGTCGCGGGCGTAGGGGTGCCGCTTCGCGATGTCGGCGGAGTGGGCGGCGAGCTTGTAGGTGATGACGCCGGTCTTGACGTCGTCGCGGTTCGGCAGTCCGAGGTGCTCCTTGGGGGTGACGTAGCAGAGCATGGCCGTTCCGTGCCATGCGATGTGGCTGGCCCCGATGGCGGAGGTGATGTGGTCGTAGCCGGGGGCGATGTCGGTTGCGAGCGGGCCGAGCGTGTAGAACGGCGCGCCATGGCACCATTCCTGCTGGAGGTCGATGTTCTCCTTGACGAGGTCGAGCGGAACGTGACCGGGCCCCTCGACCATGACCTGGACATCGAAGTCCCAGGCGCGGGACGTCAGTTCCGCCAGGGTGCGCAGCTCGGACAGCTGGGCCTCGTCGTTGGCGTCCGCCGTGCATCCCGGGCGCAACCCGTCGCCGAGGCTGAAGGCGACGTCGTATCGGGCGAAGATCTCGCACAGCTCGTCGAAGTGGGTGTAGAGGAAGTTCTCCTCGTGGTGGGCCAGGCACCACCCCGCCATGATCGAGCCACCGCGGCTGACGATCCCCGTGATCCGCTCCGCTGTCAGGGGCACGTAGCGCAGCAGCACCCCAGCATGGATCGTCATGTAGTCCACGCCCTGCTCGCACTGCTCGATCACGGTGTCGCGGAAGACTTCCCACGTCAGGCGGGACGCCTCGCCGTCGACCTTCTCGAGCGCCTGGTAGATGGGGACGGTCCCGATCGGGACGGGGGAGTTGCGCACGATCCACTCGCGGGTGGTGTGGATGTCGTCGCCGGTCGACAGGTCCATCACCGTGTCAGCGCCCCACCGGGTCGCCCACGTCAGCTTCTCGACCTCCTGGGCGATCGAGCTCGTCACCGCGGAGTTGCCGATGTTGGCGTTGACCTTCACCAGGAAGGCGCGGCCAATGATCATGGGCTCGCTCTCCGGGTGGTTGATGTTGGCCGGGATGATCGCCCGGCCTGCGGCAACCTCGGAGCGCACGAGCTCGACGTCGCACCGCTCGCGCGTCGCCACGAACTCCATCTCGGGAGTCACCTGTCCCGCCCGGGCATAGGCCATCTGCGTGACCCTGCGGCCCTCCTGGCCGCGCAGGGGCGCACGTCGTTCCCCTCGCCACTCTCGGGATGCGGCTCCTCGACGCTCCGCGGACCGGCCGTCGTCAGCGAGTCGCCGCTGCCGTCCCTCGTAGGTTTCTACGTCACCTCGCGCGGCGATCCATGGGGCGCGGAGGGGGGGCAGGCCCACCTCGGGGTCGCTTCCGGGTCCTGAGGTGTCGTAGAGCAGGAACGGCTCATTGGGCCGGGTCCCGGTCGCGGTCGTGGAGTCGGACAGCGTGACTGCGGTGAAGGGCACTGGTATGCCGTGGGATTCGCTTGCGACGTGCACCTTGCGTCGGGCGCTGGTGGCCGGCTCTTTCGTCTGGGCGTTGTGGGTCATGCGTGCTCTCCTCGTGACTCGGTGGGGGGCTGGGTGGATGGCTGGGTCTGGGTCGGGGGCTAGGTGGGTTGCTGAGTGCGGGTGTTCCTGGGATGCAGGTCGGGCTCATCGCGCTCGCACCGGCCACGCGGGCCGAGATGGCTGACGGGTCCGCGTCCGCGGCCGAGTTGCCAGGAGGCCGACCTCTGAAGGGACTGTCGGACGAAGGAGCGCGCGGCCTGCACGGCAGCGTCCAGAGGCCGGCCGGTGGCGAGCGAGCCGGCGATCGCCGAGGCGAAGGTGCAACCGGTGCCGTGGTCGTTACTCGTGTCGATCTCGTGGCCGGCGAGGACGCGTACGCCTCGAGCGGTGGCCACCACGTCGGTGCGTTGGACGTGGTTCGAACCTCCATGGCTGCCTGGTGACCGGGCGAAGGCACCTCCCGTCACGACGACGGCGGTGCAGCCGAGCTCGAGCAGGGCTCGAGCCTGTGCGCTCTGCTCCTCGAGGCTGGCGGGCGGGTGGCAGCCGAGCAGGACCGCGGCCTCGTTGGTGTTGGGTGTGATCACGTCAGCGTGTGGCAGCAGGTGCTCGCGCAGGGACGCGACGACGCCCCGGCCCGCCAGGCGGTGGCCGGAGGTCGACACGAGCACCGGGTCGACGACGAGCTGGGGGAGGAGACCATCGGCCGCCAGCGCACCCAGGGATCGCACGATGCCGCTCTCGCCGAGCATCCCGGTCTTGACCGCGGTCGGCCTCAGGTCGGTCAGCACAGCGTGCACCTGGGCGAGCACGACCTCGACGGGTACGTGGTGCACCTGGTGCACACCGGTCGTGTCCTGCACCGTGACGGCCGTGATGGCGGTGGCACCGTGGACGCCGAGGGCGGCGAAGGTGGCGAGGTCGGCCTGGATTCCCGCACCACCTCCGCTGTCCGAGCCGGCAATCGTCAACGCGACGGGCGGTGTCCCGGACCTGGTCATCGGTCCAAGCCCTTGAGCGCAGCGATGGGAGCAGCCATGTCGAGGGCCCGAACCACCCGGCGTACGGTCTCCGCTGGATCGGAGGACCGCATCACGGCTCCCATGACAGCCACGCCGTCGGCGCCCGCCTCGACCCACCGTCCGGCGTTCGTGGGATCCACGCCACCAAGAGCGAGCACTCTCGGCACGGGAAGGTCCTGCCCGTCGTGCAAGGCGGTGAGCAGCTCACGCAGACCCTCGGGGCGCAGGGCCGGACCGTAGCCCGGCTTGGAGGCGGTCGCTGCGACGGGTGAGAGCGTCACGTGGTCCAACCGTTCGCGGCCGGCGCGAAGGAGCTCCGGGAGGTCGTGGCAGGAGCGGCCCACCAAGGGGCCCGCGTGGAGGCGGCCCTGGCCGGTGCGGGGAACTGGTTCGTCTCGTGCGAGGTGGATGCCGGAGACCGGGACACCCGCGGGAACCGGCCCGGAGACGAGGAGGGCGGCGCCGGCACTCGTGCAGAGGGCGGAGAGGGCGGCGACCAGGGTCCTCCTCTGTTCGCCGGGCAGGTCTCGCTCCCGGGCCAGCACGGCGTGGGTACCTCCCTCGAGGGCGGCCGCGACAACGTCGACCAGGTCGCGACCGGGTGGCACCTGCGAGCGGTCCGTCACCACCATGACGACCCGGCCGGCCTGCGGCCAGCGCCAGTCCAGTACTGCGCCTGCGCCGTCGGGGCGGGTGGTGGTCCCGGGTCGCCGCAGGTCGGCGGTCACGAGCCCACCAGGCCGGTGGTCGGTGAAGAGGCCATCGCCAGGCGTCGCAGGGGTATCCGGCCCGCCCGGTGGGCGAGCCGTCCGGCGACGACGGCGTGACGCATCGCCGATGCCATGAGGGCGGGGTCCTCGGCGCGGGTGACGGCGGAGGCGAGCAGCACGGCGTCGCAACCGAGTTCCATGGCCAACGCGGCGTCGGAGGCGGTGCCGATGCCGGCGTCGAGCACGACGGGCACGTCGACGGCATCTCGGACGAGCTCGATGGCGTGCGGGTTGCGGATGCCCAGACCCGTGCCGATGGGGGATCCCAGCGGCATGACGGCGACGCAGCCGACGTCCACGAGCCGGCGTGCCACGACGGGGTCGTCGGTCGTGTAGGGCAGCACCACGAACCCGTCGCGCACGAGCTGCTCCGCCGCGTCGACCAGCTCCACGACGTCGGGAAGCAGGGTGCGGTCGTCGGCGACGACTTCGAGCTTGACCCAGGCGGTGCCCAGGGCCTCCCGGGCGAGCCGAGCCGTGAGCAACGCCTCTCGTGCCGTGTGGCACCCGGCGGTGTTCGGCAGCAGGTCGACGTCGCACGCGCCCAGGACATCGAGCAGACCCCCGGTCCCCTCACGAGGCACGCGTCGCATTGCGACGGTGACGAGTTCCGTGCCGGAGGCTCGGACCGCCGCCTCGAGCGCCGTGTGGCTGGTGGCTCCCCCTGTTCCCAGGACGAGTCGCGAGGTGAGCGTGCGGTCGCCGATGACGAGCGGATCGGGGACGGTCGCCTGGGTGTCGGTCCCGGTCTTCTGTGGCACGTCAGCCTCCCTGCATCGCGGTGACGACGTCCACACGTGCACCGCTGACCAGGACCGTGTGCGGCCAGGCGGATCGTGGCACGACGGCCTGGTCCAGGGCGACGGCGATCCCGCGAGAGGGCATCCCCATCGCCTCGACGAGGTCCGTGATGGTGGCATCGGGCGGGACGGCCTGCTCGTGGCCGTTGACGGTGATGTTCACGTCAGCTCCTTCGGTGTGCAGAGGCGTTGTGCGGCAAGGGTTTCGGCGCCCGAGGGTGGGGGTCGCCCGTCGATGTGGGCCGAGACGAGCTCCGCGGTGAGCGGGGCGAGCAGGATCCCGTCCCGGCCGTGCCCGGACGCGAGGACGAGCCCGTCGACGCACGTCGGTCCCACGACGGGGAGGTTGTCCGAGGTGGCCGGACGCAGCCGAGCGGTGCTCTCCACCAGGGTCGCCTCAGCCAGCTCGGGCAGGAGTTCGATGGCGTCGTGCAGCAGGTCGTGCACCGCTCCGGCGGTGACGCGCAGGTCTTCTCCGACGTCCTCGCTCGTGGCTCCGACGACGACCTCACCGTCGGGCCGCGGCACGACGTAGACCTCTCGCCCCCGCACCGTGCCGCGCACGGTGTGCCCGAGCGCGCCGGGCGACGACCTGAGCCGGAGGATCTGTCCCTTGAGGGGCCTGATGGGCACTGCGTGGTCGAGGGCGCTCAGCATCTGTGGTGACCTCCAACCCGCCGCCACCACGACGACATCCGCGTCGATGACCCCGCTGGTGGTTGCCCACCGCTCGCCGAGCGACCTGACTCCCGTCGCCGTGCCTTCGTGCACCACCGGCTCCCCCGACACGGCGAGCACGGTGCCTCCGTGCTCTACGAGCGCCACCTCCAGCGCCGACGCCACCTTGCGGGCGTCGACAGCTGTCTCGTGCAGGAGCACGGCACCGGCCAGGCGCGGTGTGAGGCCGGCCTCCAGCCGGCGTGCGGCGCGTGACGTCAGCCTCTCCGCGGTGCAACCACGGCGGTGGAGGTGTCGGACGTGCCTCGTCAGAGCGTTGTCGTCGTCCGCGTCGAGCGCCACCAGCATTGTCGCGCAGGGCGTGAGCTCGATGGGCCGGCCGGTGTCGTGCGTGAGGTCGGCGGCGAAGGTCGGCCAGAGGCGCGCCGACGCCAGCCCCGCGGCGAGGAGCGCGTCCTGCCCGAAGGCGGCTTCGCTGGCCGGTGCGATCATCCCGGCGGCAGCGTAGGTGGCCCCGGTGCGGGCGGACGGGTCGAGGACGGTGACGCGATGGCCGGCGCGCGCGAGTCGCCAGGCGCATGCGAGACCGATGATGCCGGCCCCGAGGACGGCGACCCGCTGTGGGCCCTTCGCGCCCACGGTCAGGGCGGTCACGACTGTGCGGTGGTCGTCCCGGAGTGAAGTCTCGGCGCCGACGGCGCCGAGAGCGTGGTCGGCGGGTGGGCGGCCAACGCGGCGGCGAGGACGGCCGCGGCACGAGCAGGGTCCGCGGCCTCGCTAAGCGCAGCGACGACTGCGACTCCGTGAGCGCCGGCCTCGCGCAGCGGCGCCACGCGGTCAGCCGTCACACCTCCGACGGCGATGACGGGCAGCGCCGTGGCGGAGACGACCGCGGCCACGCCGTCCGGCCCGAGCGGCTCCGGCAGCCCCTCCTTGGTGGTCGTGGTGTAGGCGGGCCCGACCCCCAGGTAGGTCGCCCCGCACTCCTCGGCAGAACGTGCCTGCTGCGCCGAGCGGACCGTGGCCCCGACGACGAAGCCGGGAGGCACGACAGCTCGCACCCGGGCGACCGGCAGGTCGTCGGTCCCCAGGTGCACGCCGTCCGCGCCGGCCGTGAGCGCGACGTCGAGCCGGTCGTTCAGCAGGACGACCGCTCCGACCGGGCGCGCCAGCGCGAGAATCCGAAGGGTCAGGTCGAGCGCGGAACGGTCAGACAGCTCCTTCGCCCGCACCTGGATGGCGCACCGCCCTGTCGAGAGGGCGGCACGCACGTCGGCGAGCGGGTCGCGGCGGCCGCGCGTGTCGGTCAGTACGTGCAGCTCGGGGACGAACTGTGACGACGCGCGCCCACGCTCGGTGGGGTACTCGAGGCGGCGGGCGGATGCAGGTCGGGGTGTCAATGCGGCTCCTTGGTCCCTGCGCCGGCATGATCCGGATCAGGTGGGGACGGTCGGGGCTGCGTCAGCCCCCTCTCAGCCCGGTGCGCCGGACTCCCGTGAAGGACAAGCACGATGATACAACCGGCTCACCTGAACCTGCGGAATGGGTCCCCTGATCGTGCACCACCGGGTTCGCGAGGGCAGTACACGCCGTCGGGGCACAGGCAGCACTGCGCCGCTGACGACGCCGTTGCCACTCGTGAGCCTTCCTCGAATACCGCCGTGCCCCGCTCATACGCCACGTGATCGCCAGCCCGGACCGGAGTCGCCTTGGGTGTTGCGCCCACATAAGCTCCCGCCAACGCGGACCTGCCCGGCATCAACCCACCTCGCTGATGTGCGCCGTCGTCACGGCAGAGCCGCTGTCAGGTTCCACTAGTCAGCTTGGTGAGGTCGCCTCAGGCGTAGCGTAAGAGCATGTTTGTCTCCCCGGACGACGGGGCGAGATTGGCTCCCCGGGTCCTGGTCGTGATAGATGACGCCGAAGCGGCCGTTCTGCGACTGCTGGCGACGCGCCCGCAAGACGGCCGCGGACAACCTCACTGGGCGCCGACGAAGCTCGCAGAGCTACCGGTGTTCAGGGTTCGCGTCGCGCGCTTGACCGCCGCCTTGGCCGGCGCCGTGGCAACTGAGGTCAACAGCATCGTCCTCGACGCCTACAACCGAGTGCAGGCCCTCGCTGTCGCCGACCTATCGTTGCCGCCGATACTCTCTGCCGAAGGCGTCCTCGATGGCGCCGCGGTCATAGCGGAGTCCACGGCCGACACGATCGTCGCCGCCATGAAGCGCGTCCCCGACATGGTCACTGCCGCATACCGCGAGGCGGCCGCTGCCGGCGACGAGGACCTAGGTGAGGAAGTCGCGGGCGTGCAGACGGTACAGCGAATCCTCGAAAGCTTCGCATCTCGCGGTGTTGCCCGTCTCAGCGATGGCGCCGGTTGTGATTGGTCCCTTGAGGACTACGTCGAGATGGCTATCGGCCGGGGTGCGGGTCTCGCGGCGGTGCGGGGTTACACCGACGCGCGGGCCGCGTCCGGCATCGATCTGGTCATCGTGTCAGATTCGCCGCGTGCGTGTCCGCTGTGCAGGCCGTTCGGACGGCAGGTGCTGTCGATCTCGGGCCGGGTGGGCAAGGTCATCGAACCGAACAGTGACCGGCTCGGCCGAACGCTCACTGACGTGAAGGCGCCCCTGACGGGCGCGATCTCCAAGGGACTCTTCCACTTCGGCTGCCGCCACGAGCTCTCCGCCTACCTGCCCGGAGCCACCAGGCCTTACCACGCGGAGACCAAGCAAAGACTGTATGAGGCCTGGCAGAGGCAGCGTGAGGCCGAGCGCAAGATCCACCGGATCCTGCGACGCAGGGACCTGGCGAGGTCGCGCCCGCGGAGGCGTCGTCGGGACTCGTATGTTCGGTTCGAGCGGCCGGGGCCGATTGAGCTGTCGGGGATCGACATCGTCGGCGGGATCCGGCTGGTCGACGTGGCGACTGCGGTGGTTCGGGAGGCGACATCGTCACCGGGGTCGATGACCACTCGCGGTACTGCGTGATGGCGCAGGTGGTGGAGCGGGCCACCGGCCGGGCGGTGTGTCTGGCGTTCGCGCAGGCGCTGGCGGCGTTCGGGGTGCCCGAGGAGGTGATCACGGCAACGGCAAGCGGTTCACTGACCGGTTCGGCACCCACGGGCCACGTAGCGGGGAGGTGTTGTTCGATAAGATCTGTCGCCGCAACGGGATCCGGCACCGGCTGACGGCGCCGGCCTCGCCAAACCAGAACGGGAAAGTCTGTGAACATCAAGAGCGGCGCTGCACCGGCCCGGTCTGACCCCGGCCAAGGTATGACCGCGGTGTCCTGCGTTCGATTTGTCGGCCGGATCGGTGCAGCGTCATGGTGCGCGCCGGCCAGGCGGAACTGACCTGATAGGAGCTTGGACTAGAAGCCCCGTCACAGACCTGTCGCCCGCCCGGCCGGTTCGCTCCGCCGTCAGAACACCCCTAACGGAAGAGCGGAGTCCAGCATGACGATCCAGCCTGTTCCCACGCCAGCGGCCAGCGCCGACCTCGCTGTCATCGGCGGC
>NZ_BAAARE010000044.1:0-9698 GCF_039532035.1 Terrabacter carboxydivorans
GCGGCACACCATCGGCGACCAGCCGCCGGATCAGAGCCCAATCCTCCACTGAGATCACCCATCCAATCTGTCTGGGTGGCCTCGTTTTCGACCGTCGCTATGGCCTCATTTTCGAGCGTCGTCGACACACCCACGTAGGTACCGAAACCCGTGTCCGTAACGCCTGACAGGCCGCCCTCGTTATGTTGGTTACACCCGAGCAGAAGTTCGGCCACGCCGGGCTCCGCACAGGGTCCTGTCCGGTTCCATTAGTTCGATCCCCCCCACCGATCCGGCAGGTGGCGCTGCCGACGTACCCCCCCGAGCGTCGGCAGCGCCCTCCCCGGTCGGGCGTGGGCACGCGTGGGCGATCAGGGCCGGATCCGCGCCTCGAAACCTCCGGCCCCGCGTCCAGGTTCATCGGACCCGTGAAGGCTGCCAGCCGAGCCAAGAGCGTGGGCCCGTTTGCCCACCGTCTGCGGAGACCGGACTTCTGCCGAGAGCGTTGTTTCAGCAGGTGACCTTGTTGAAGGACAGGTGCGGAGCGTCAACGAAGGGGGTCTGCCCCGGGGTCCAGCTGGCGTGGGTGGTGTAGTGGACGGACAACTGCCTCCCGTCGGTGAGGGTCCCGGTGACGTTGACCGTGCCGTGGATGACGGCGGAGGACTGGTTCGCTGAGACCCCGAACCAGTCGGTGATGTGCCCGCTGAGGATCGTGTCGGCCGGGCCGATGATGGTGGCGCTGACGATGTTGCCCTGGGAGTCGAACACGAGGTCGACGCTGGATGGTGGGTAGAGGGTCAGGGTGCCGGTGCCGGTGAAGGTGTTGGTCGCCCAGAAGTCTTGAGCCTTGTTGGCGTTGACGTGCTCGACGCCGTTGCCGGTCATGTCGAGGAACGGCAGGTCGTTGACCAGCCAGGCTGGACAGGTCGATGCGTTGGTGGGGGTGCCGAGCGGTGTCTCGAAACCCTTTTGGTTGGTGAAGTGTGCCGTCTGCGCGCACGGGCCAGTCATCGCGGGCGTCCCGCACGCCAGCGGCGGCGGGTTGTCGGCGGATGCGGGGCTGCCGGCGAGCAGGACGATGACGCTGGCGCAGCCAAGGACGGCGATGGCGCGTAGGTGTCGGAGGTGACGAGCCATGAACTTCTCACTCTCTGCTGACGGCTCCCCCGAGGGGCCCACTCCACCGAGCAGGACGCTCCTATGGATCGTCAAGTAGTTGCGGGTGGGTGTTCGAGGGTTCGGAAGAGGTCTCTGGCGATGTAGCGCTTGAGGCAGCGTTTGATCTCGCGGCTGGTCTTGCCCTCGGTGGTGCGTCGGGCGACGTAGTCGCGGGTGGCTGGGTCGTAGCGGATGCGGGACAGGGGGCGATGGTGTTCAGAGCGCGGTTGAGCTGGCGGTCGCCGTAGCGGTTGAGGCGGTGCCGGGTGGTGACCTGGCCGCTGTTGGCCGGGATGGGTGCGGCGCCGGCGAGCATGGCGAAGGCGGCCTCGGAGTGGATCCGTCCGGAGTGGGACCAGGCGCACAGCACGGTCGCGGCCACGATCGGGCCGATGCCGGGCTGGGCGAGCAGGTCCGGGCGCCAGGACCGGACGATCTTCAAGATGGCCTTCTCGTGCTCGGCCGCTTCCTGTCCCAAGGCCCGGGCTCGGCGGGCCAGGGACCGCAGCGTGGTGACCGTGACGGTCGTCTCGGTGTCCCAGGACGGGTGAACGCGAAGCGCGGCGGCGATCCGCAGCATCGCCGGTAGCTTCAGGCCGCGGAACCGGGCGCGGATCGGTTCGGGGGCGGCGACGACGAGGCTGAACAGCTGCCGTTGGGCGTCGGTGCCGGCCTCGACCGCGGAACGGCGCGCAGCCAGCAGCACCGACAGGGCCTGTCGGTCCCCGCCACCACGGGGCGTGCCCAGTCGGGCCCGCGACAGCGCCTCCCGAGCGGCGCGGATCGCATCCAGGGGGTCGGACTTGGCGCCGTTGCGTCGCCGCGCGCGTTCCGGGCGGTCGAGCTCGACCACGACCTCGGCGTGGCGGGCCAGGTGACGGGCCAGGCCGGCGCCGTGGCCGCCGGTGCCCTCGATCGCCCAGGCTCTCAGCGTGGCGTGCTCGTCGGCGAAGGCCTGCAGCTGGGTGTAGCCGTCCGCGGTCGCCTCCACGGTGACCTCGCCCAGGACGCCACCGGTACGGGCATCAACCACGGCCGCGGAATGGGTGAGCACATGGGTGTCGACGCCGATGACGACATCGACCACCTCACCAAGATCAGTCAGACTGGTCATGCGTTCTCTCCTTGCCTGGAACGGGGACGTGGTTCCCGGTCCGGGTGGAGACTCGGCAGGACTGTGATGAGACACGACGGGCGCCGTTAACGCTCGACGGTCAAGCTCCTGATCAGGCCAGCTGCTCCGCTCAGGCCGGGGCCGACGGACGTGAGCGGACAAGTCCACCGGAAGGCACGAAGCCAGTCAGTCGAAGGGTCACACCCACGCCCGTCAGCCACAGCCCAGCACGATCAGGCTGCAGAAGCGATCCTCACAGTCAGCCGAGTGGTGGTCCCGTCGAACAACGGGACGACAAAAACTCTAGAACCGGCACCTGAGCGTCGGAGTCCCTTTACGTCAGTTCGCCGGCTCCCGCACGCAATTCGGAGCCACAGCCGCTCCCCCCTGTCACGCCGCGACGCAAAAGGAGTCTTCCGGCTGCCCCCCCGGCTGTTTCAGCAATGCCCCACGGGTGGTTAGTCAGGACTGCTTGGACGCCAGTGCCACGAGGTCGTCGTAGAGCCGAGGCACGCATTGCTTCTCGCGGAGCTTTAAGGCCACAGGTCTGGCACGCGACCGCAACCCGGCCACCCACAACCAGTCCAGTACGAGCTCAGTATCTAATGGACCGTTCTTGGTGCTGCCCCGATGGTGTCGCCCCCATCGAGCACCCGGGAGGGGGCTGTCCGATGAATGGTGTTTCTGGCCCGGCACGCCGACGCAGTCGGCGAGGAAGCCTGGTCACCGATGACCGAGACACTCAAGGGCATGAGCGCCATGCCCAAGGACGCGAAGAAGACCGCCAGCCCAGGTGAGGCTGAACGGGCCGCGGGGCGTGAGCTGGTCAAGGCCGCCCGCGCCCGCGGGGAGGAGCTGACCGGTCCGGACGGTCTGCTGAAGATGATCACGGCCACGGTGCTGCAGGCCGCCTTGGACGAGGAGATGACCGAGCACCTGGGTCACGAGAAGCACCAGCCCGCGGTCGCTCCGGACGGGAACGTCCGTAACGGCACCCGGCCCAAGACGGTGCTCACCGACGCCGCCGGTGAGGTGAGGATCGAGGTCCCGCGCGACCGTGTCGGCACGTTCGAACCGGTGATCGTGGCCAAGCGCCAGCGGCGGCTGGCGAATGTCGATGCGATCGCGATCTCGTTGTACGCCACGGGTTTGACCACCGGAGAGATCTCCGCGCATTTCAACGAGATCTACGGCGCATCGGTCAGCAAGGACACCGTCTCGCGGATCACCGACACGGTCGTGGAGGAGATGCAGTCCTGGGCCTCGCGGCCGCTTCAGGGCGTGTACGCGGCGATCTTCATCGACGCCATCTACGTCAAGGTCCGCGACGGGCAGGTCGGCAACCAGCCGTTCTACGCCGCGATCGGGGTGGACCTGGGCGGGCGCCGGCACGTGCTCGGGCTGTGGGCCGGCAAGGGCGGTGGTGAGTCGGCGAAGTTCTGGATGAACGTGCTCGCCGACCTGAAGAACCGGGGCGTAGCCGACGCGTTCTTCATCGTCTGCGACGGACTCAAAGGCCTACCCGACAGCGTCAACGCGGTGTACCCGCAGGCCATCGTGCAGGCGTGCGTGATCCACCTGATCCGGGCCACGCTGCGCTACGCCTGCCGCTGGTCCTGGGACCAGCTCGCCAAGGACCTGAAGGCGATCTACACCGCTCCTAGCATGGAGGCGGCGTGGGCGGCGTTCGAGAGCTCGAGGAGAAATGGGGCAAGCCGTACCCCGCGATCCCCAGGCTGTGGCGGGCGGCGTGGGAGGAGTTCACCCTGTTCCTGGCCTAAGACGTCGAGATCAGGCGGGTGCTGTTCTCCATGAACGCGATCGAGTCGCTGAACGCGCGCTACCGGCGAGCGGTCGGAGCCCGGGGACAATTCCCGACCGAGCAGGCCGCCCTCAAGTGCCTCTTCCTCGTCACCCGCGGGCTGGACCCCAAAGGGCATCGGGCAGGCACGATGGACCATCCGGTGGAAGCCCGCGCTCAACGCTTTCGCTGTCACCTTCGCCGACCCCATGCCGGCCGCTGAGAACCTCTGAAGATCACGTGCCAGAAACACCGTTCACCGGACAGCCCCTCGCCGACCAGCGGGGTGGCACCAATGCGCGAGCTGCCCGTCCTGGGGTTGAGACCGAGGACCCCGCGAAGCCAAGCCTCAGTCCTGCTTCAAGACCCACGACCGTGAGGGGCGCGCTTTAGACGGGGGTGCGCCGTCCAGGGTCCCGGCGCGGTTCGGTCGGCGGCGTGCTCCGTATCCTGGAAGCAGCGACACCACGCTGTGTCACGTGAGGCGCTATGGGCGTTATGCGGCACTTGATGACGGCAAGGCGGGGCGCAGTTCGCGGTTTCGCCCGCGCGCCTGCACGCCGAGGAGTATCCCGGGACCAGGGCCACCTCGCCGAGCGGCTCGCCGGACGACATCCGGCCGTCCGGAACGGCTATGGAGAGGACACCACAGATGCGTCGTACCCTACTTTCCGGCGTCGCGGCCGTGCTCATGGTCGCGGTCACCGCCACTACGGCCCTGGCCGATTCCTGCGCCAACGTCAGTCGTTCCGCCCCCGCGGGCTGGACACCGGCGACCACCTACTCCGCTCCACTCGTTCAAGGCGGCTGGATCTGGCTCCCGAGCCTCACCGCGGTCTTCGGCCCGAACGCGCAGTTCCCGCCGTTCTGGGGCAAGATCACCCCGGGCACGCCGGACTCCATCCTGCTGGGGGCCCCCGGTGCCAACGGCAACTACACCAACGGCAAGACCGTGTCCCTGCTAGGCGTGTCCGCCATCTGCCAGCAGAGCAGCCAGGCCTACGTGGTCAGGCAAACCGATCACGGCATCCAGTCGGGCTGCGAGTAGAAAGCGCGGCACGGAAAGCACCCTCCCACCGTCCCAACAGCACGTCACGGTGGGAGGGTGCTTCATGCCCGGGGTCGGCCTGCTCGTTCTGATGCCAGCCTTGACCCTGCGGCTTTCATGCGCAGGGAACGGCGTCCGAGTTAGGGGTGACCAGTCCGACGTTGACACCCGACTCGCCGGGCCGCCAACCAAGATTTCGCAGGCAGCGGCGCCCGTGCCTTGGGCCTCGCCCATTCGGCGCGGTCCTCGACGGGCGCAACGCGGCATCGGGCAGGTCGACGCCGTCCAAAAGCAGCGGCAGGGAAAGGGCGTGAGCCAGCCGCGGCAAGTCGGGGTCCGCACGCTCGGAGGCATCGAACACTCGAGGCGCCCAGCGCCCACCTGGTCGATGAGCACCTCACTCCGTTCCTCCAAGACGCCGCGACCCCCCGGCCGCGGATACGACCCCCGGCCGAGCTTCGCGGAACTACCGCGCCCGGACGCACACACGCATCGGCAAACCTAGGCACTCCCGTCCCGAAAACAGTGGGGACAGCGTGCGGTGACAGGCGACGAAACGCCCTCATCTCACTGCTTGTGCACGCGCCCGCAACGTTCAACGCCGGACCTGGCCTCAGGAAGGCAACGAGTCTCAGAACCCCAACCAACCCAGTGACAGCACTGGCCCCATAACTACGTTTGCGACACAGAAAGAGGGCACACTGGACAAATGCCGCCGAACCATACCGATCCCGCAACGTCCTACCCGTGAGCAGCGCCCCGTCGCCCCCGATGTCATCACCTCGCCGTCGGATCTTGGTGGTGGATGATGACGACCTCATCCTCGAGGTTGCCCAGATGAGTCTGGAAGTGGTGGGCGGCTGGGAAGTGACGACGGCCAACGGGGCCCGGGACGGGCTGGTCCGGGCGCGTGCGGAGCACCCGGATGCGATCGTCCTGGACGTGATGATGCCCGGGATGGATGGTCCGACGGCGGCGCAGGCCCTCAAGGCCGACCCGGAGACCGCGGACATCCCGATCGTCCTGCTCACCGCGAAGGTGCAGTCGGCAGACCGGGACCGCTTCGCCGACCTGCCCGTCGCAGGGGTGCTGGCCAAGCCGTTCGACCCGATGCGGCTGCCTGCGGAGCTGGGCTCCCTGCTCGGGTGGACCTGATGGCTCCGGGTGCACGCACCCCCTCGGGCGAGCCGGCAGCAGACGCCTTCCCTGACCCCCGCCCGGAACCCGACATGGACGAGGCGATGGCCGTCTTCCGGGACCGGGCCGCGACTGCCAACCGTCACCGGGCCCGGGCCATCGCCGACGCGTTCGACGCGATGAGCAAGGGCACCCTCGCCTCGGCCGAACGGGCCGAGGCCCGAGCGGCGGCGCACACCATCGCCGGCTCCGCCGGCACGTTCGGCTTCGCTGAGGCGAGCCGGCTGGCCCGGGAGATCGAGCAGGTGTGGGACGCGCTGAACCTCCCTGCCGACCACCCCGAGGGCGGTGGTGTCGACGTGGCCGAGCTCCTGCGGCGCGGCCTCGACCTTCTCGCCCGGCTTCGCGACTCCCTGGGCGAGGAGCCGGCCCAGCAGCCGGATCCGAGTCCTGACCCCCAAGAGAGGGAACGCCCGTGACATCCCCACCGGCGCCAAGCCATCCCGGCACGGCTCGGGCCGCCGGGCAGCGCCGATCGCTGCCGCCGTGGTTCGTGGCAGCCGTCGCCCTGCCCCTGCTGGTGGTGGCGACCGCGTTGACCGGGTTCGCCGGCGTCCAGCACGCGCACGAGGACGCCATCCGCCTGCTCACCGCGCAGCGGTACCAGCAGAACGCGGACATGCTCGATGACGCCATCTACGGAGACGTGCTGGCCGCGGTCCTGAACGCGGGACCAGCCGCGTCCAGCCCCGCGGCGCTGCCGCAGTCGGTCGGTGAGCACGTGACAGCCCTCACCGAGGACCTGCGCCGTCTCGACGAGGCAGCCCTGCCGGGATCCGTCACTGCGGCCCTGCACCCGCTCCAGCGCGACCTGCAGTCCTACGTCGCGCAGGCCGAGACGCTGGCCGACCTTGCCGTCGTCGATCATGCCGCCGCCCGGGGCCAGCTACCCGCGTTCGAGCGCCTCTACCGGTCGCTGACCCAGCCCGAGGCTGCGTTGACGGCGGCGCTGTCCGCCGAGGCCGCGTCCCGCACCGTGGCCGCCGATGACCGGCAGTCGCGCGCCGTCGCGTGGACGTCGCTCGCCGCCGCCGCCGTCCTGGCCGCCATGCTGTCCCTCGCGGTCCTGCTCTACCGGCGCGGGCGGCACAACGAGGCCCTCCTGCGAGACCTGCAGGTCAACGGAGAGCAGCTGGCGCACAGCAACCAGCAGCTGCACGCCGCACAGCAGCTGGCGCACATCGGCAGCTGGCAGTGGGACACCGCCACCGGGGTCACCGACTGGAGCGAGGAGTTCTACCGCATCCTGGGTCTCGACCCGGATACCCCCGGCTCCCACGAGGAGCTGTTCGCCGCCCGCGTGCACCCGGAGGACCTGCCCGAGGTCATGCAGGCCCGCGCCCGGGCCGCGCAGTCTCAGGCCGACGTCGGCGGCCACTACCGCATCGTCCGGCCGGACGGGGCCGTCCGCGAGGTGGTGGCCCACGGCAGGGCGCTGAGCGACGAGCACGGCAAGGTCGTGCGACTGGTCGGCACGATGCAGGATGTCACCGAGCAGCGGGCCCTGGAACGGATGAAGGACGAGTTCGTCGGCGTCATCAGCCACGAGCTACGCACCCCCTTGACCTCGATCCGGGGGGCGCTCGGGCTGATCGCCAGCGGCGCCGTCGGGACGCTGCCGCCCAAGGCGCAGCGGATGGCCGACGTCGCGTTGAGCAGCTGCGAGCGGCTGGTGCGGCTGGTCAACGACATCCTCGACGTGGAGAAGATGGCCGCCGGCAAGCTCGAGCTGGACCTGGCCCCGCTGGCCGCCTCCGACGTCATCGCGGCGGCGACCCAGGAGATGCAGGCGATGGCCGACCAGGCCGGCGTCACCCTGACGGCACGCCCCGGCGGCGCGGTGGTCCTGGCCGACCGCGACCGGGTGACCCAGGCCCTGACGAACCTCATCAGCAACGCCATCAAGTTCTCCCCACCCGGTGGCACAGTCCTCGTCTCGGCCGGCCCCGCCCAGACCCCGGACACCGCCGACACCGGGCAGTCTGAGAACGTCAAGAGCGACGGGGAACTGGTCCAGTTCACCGTCACCGACCAAGGGAGCGGCATCCCGGCCGACCAGGTCGAGGCCGTGTTCGACCGTTTCATCCAGGCCGACGCCTCCGACACCCGCGCCAAGGGAGGGACCGGGCTGGGGCTACCCATCTGCCGGGGCATCGTCGAACAGCACGGCGGACGGATCTGGGCCACCAGCGAGCCGGACCGGGGCGGCACGTTCACCTTCACCCTCCCGGCCGCAGCGGACCCCGGCCAGGCCACCGACGCGGCCAGGGACACGGGCCCGTTACCCGTCGGCGCCGTCCTGATCTGTGACGATGACCCAGCCGTCGTGGAAGTGCTCGCCGAGATGCTCGAGTCCCACGGCTACGAGACCCTGCGTGCCCACAGCGGTCCCGAAGCCCTCACGCTGGCTGCCGACCAAGCCCCGGGCCTCATCCTCATGGACCTGCGGATGCCAGGAATGTCCGGCTGGGAGGCCATCGCAGCGCTGGGCGCCGACCCCGCGACCGTCGACATCCCCATCGTCATCCTCAGCGCGCTGGCTCCCGACGACATCGCCGTCCCCTCCGCCTCGTCCTGGCTGACCAAGCCCATCGACCAGCACGCCCTGATGTCCTCGCTGCGCCGGGCGCTGGGATCGACCGCGACCACGAGCGTGCTGATCGTCGAAGACGACGAGGAGCTCGCCGAGGTCCTACGGGCCTTCTTCACCGACCACGGCATCCACACCCGGGTCGCCCGGACCGGCGAGCAGGCCCTGGCCATGAGCCGTGAGGTACCCCCGGACCTGCTCGTCCTCGACCTGGGGCTGCCGGACTTGAACGGCTACGAGGTCGTCGCCGCGATGCGCCACGACAACCGGCTGCGCTCCCTGCCGCTGCTGGTCTACACCGGAGCGGATCTCACCGCCGACGACCGCCGACGCCTCCGGCTGGGTGAGACCCGCTTCGTCAGCAAGTCCGGACCAGCCTCGACCGACTTCGCCCGCCAGGTCATCAGCCTCCTCCACCAGGTCACCACCGACGCCTGAGGCGCGCTGCCGAGTGCCGCAACTCCCAAGCCCACCGGCCCAGCAGCGCAGCTTCTGATGTCCTAGTAGTCCAGACCTGCCAGAGGCACGAGCAGGGGGGCGAGGCTCGCGTGCCGGGAGGCCTCGCGCAGCACCTCGGTGACGTCCGCGTTGAATCGGTCCACACCCTCGGCTTTCGCCAACAACAGCATGGCCAACGAGGTGACCGGGTTCACCCACTTCAACAGCACGTCCGCGCCTAGGTGTACCCGGTCATGACGTTGGTGACAGTCGGCTGACGGGCGGGAGCCCTTGCAGGGCGGTGTGGCGTCGTCGAGTGTTGTAGTCGTGCAGCCAGGGCGCAAGGGCTGCGGCTCGCTCGCCGTTGCTG
>NZ_BAAARE010000045.1:0-8703 GCF_039532035.1 Terrabacter carboxydivorans
GTCCAGACATGACTGGTTGTCCGGGAACCACTCGAGCAGCTGCTGGTACGTCGCTGGGTAGTCCTGCCCCCGAATCGGATTCGCGGTCATCCACAAAGGCTACTTCACCTAAGCAGATATGCAGAACGGGTGTTCGATCGGTGGGTAGTTTCTCGACGTGACGGCTCCGGCCGGGGCGTGCCGTGCCGCTCCCGCGCCGCCGAGGGGGAGAATGGGGCCATGCCCCTCTACCGTGACGAGGCGATCGTCCTGCGCACCCACAAGCTGGGCGAGGCCGACCGCATCATCACGATGCTGACCCGCACCCGTGGCCGCGTCCGCGCGGTCGCGAAGGGGGTGCGGCGCACCAAGTCGCGCTTCGGCTCGCGGCTCGAGCCGGGGATGGTCATCGACGTCCAGTGCTACGAGGGTCGCAACCTCGACACCGTGACCCAGGTGGAGACCCTCGCTCCGTACGGTGACGCCATCGCCCGCGACTACACGGCCTACACGTGTGCGACCTCGATGCTCGAGACGGCGCTGCAGCTGACCGAGGAGCACGAGCCGCAGACCCAGCAGTACCTCCTCCTCGGGGGCGCCCTGCGCTCCCTCGCCGAGCGGGCCCACGACCCCGGCCTCGTCCTCGACGCCTACCTGCTGCGCTCGCTCGCCATCGCCGGCTGGGCGCCGAGCTTCGTCGACTGCGCGCGTTGCGGTGCGCCCGGGCCCCACCGGGCCTTCAACGTCCAGGCCGGTGGGGCCGTGTGCTCCGTATGCCGTCCGCCCGGCTCGAGCGCGCCCGCTCCCGAGACCTTCGAGCTGCTCGCGTCGCTGCTGACCGGGGACTGGGGGGTCGCCGACGCCAGCGACGACCGCCACCGGCGACAGGGCAACGGCCTCGTCGCGGCGTTCCTCCAGTGGCACATCGAGCGGGGCCTGCGCTCGCTGCGCCTCGTCGACCGAGTCTGAGTCCGTCCCAAACGTCCTGAGCCACAAGCGAACCCGATCCCGATCGACCGGAGACCCATGTACGCCAAGCCGTTCCCGCACCCGTCCGGTGCGACGCCCCCGACGATCCCGGCCGCCCTGCTGCCCAAGCACGTCGCGATCGTCATGGACGGCAACGGCCGCTGGGCCAACGCGCGGGGGCTGCCGCGCACCAAGGGCCACGAGGCGGGGGAGGCCTCGCTGCTCGACGTCGTCGCGGGAGCCATCGACGTCGGCGTGACGCACCTGTCGGCCTACGCCTTCTCGACCGAGAACTGGCGCCGGTCGCCCGAGGAGGTGCGCTTCCTCATGGGCTTCAACCGCGACGTCATCCGCCGGCGCCGTGACCAGCTGCACGAGTGGGGCGTGCGCATGCGCTGGGTGGGTCGCGCGCCGCGACTGTGGCGCTCGGTCATCAAGGAGCTCGAGGTCGCCCAGGAGCTGACCCAGCACAACACGGGACTGACGCTCTACTTCTGCGTCAACTACGGCGGCCGCGCCGAGATCGCCGACGCGGTGCAGCGGATCGCCCACGACGTCAAGGACGGTCGCCTGCGGCCGGGGTCTGTGGACGAGAAGACGATCAAGCGCTACCTCGACGAGCCGACGATGCCGGACGTCGACCTCTTCGTGCGCAGCTCGGGTGAGCAGCGCACGAGCAACTTCCTGCTGTGGCAGTCGGCCTACGCCGAGATGGTCTTCCAGAACCAGCTGTGGCCCGACTACGACCGGCGCGACCTGTGGGGCGCCATCGAGGAGTACGTCGCCCGCGACCGGCGCTACGGCGGAGCCGTCGACACCCCGACCTCCGCCCCCTGACCTCTGCCCTGACCTCTGCGCCGTCCACCTGACCGCACCGAACGCCGCGTTCGGTCTCGAACGCGCTGTCAGAACAGTGCTTTCGAGACCGAACGCTGCGTTCGGCCGAGAGGGCGTCGGGCCTCAGGGCCTGGGGGTGGCGCAGTCGGCGCAGGTGCCGAAGATCTCGAGGGTGTGCGTCACGCCGCTGAAGCCGTGCTCGCGCGCGACGGAGTCGGCCCACTTCTCCACGGCCGGCCCCTCGACCTCGACGGTGCGGCCGCACGCGCGGCACACGAGGTGATGGTGGTGGTGGGTCGAGCAGGCGCGGTAGACCGCCTCGCCGTCGTCGGTGCGCAGCACGTCGACGGTCCCGGCGTCGACCATGGCCTGGAGGGTGCGGTAGACGGTGGCGAGGCCGACGCCGGCGCCGGACTCGCGCAGCCGGGCGTGGACCGTCTGCGCCGAGGTGAAGTCGTCGGACCGCTCGAGCAGCTCGGCGACGGCGACCTGCTGGCGCGTCGGCTTGCGGGACGTCGTGGGGGAGTCGGCGGCGCTCGTCATGGTCTGCTTCCTGTCGTCGGGGCAGCGGTCGGGTCAGCGGTCGGGTCAGCGGTGGGGTCGGAGGCTGGGTCGGACGCGACCTCGGGAGGCGTGCCTGCGACGTGGGCGTGGTGGACGCCGTGCTCGTCGTAGTGGCCCTCGTGGGCGGCGTGCAGGTGCCCGTCGTGGACGTAGTCGACGTGGTCCCCGTGCGTCACGACCGGGTGGCCGCACTCGACCCCGTGCTCGTGCGCATGGGTCTCGGCGACGTCGTGGTGCCGGCTGCCGACCCGGGCCAGCACGCCGGTGACGGCGGCGGTCACGACGAACAGCGCGACGGCGAGCAGCACGATGGTGCCGCCCGACGGGGTGTCGAGCGGGTAGGACAGGGCGACACCTCCCACCGCCGACACGAGGCCGAAGCCGATGGCCCACCGCAGGCCCCCGCTGAACGACCGGGCGACGAGCTGGCTCGCCGCGTTGGGCACGATCATGAGCGCGCTGATGAGGAGCAGGCCGACGACGCGCATCGCCACGACGACGGTCGTTGCCGTCAGGACGGCGAGCACGATGTTGAGGGGCAGCACCGGGATGCCGACGGCGCGGGCGTACTCCTCGTCGTTGGCGACGGCGAAGAGCCGGGGTCGCAGGGCCCACGTGGTGACGGCGATGACGAGGGCCAGCGCCGCGAAGACGTAGAGGTCGCCGCGCTGGGTCGTCAGGATCGAGCCGAAGAGGTACTTCATGAGGTTGGCGGGGGTGCCGTCGGGGGACTTGCTGATGATGACGACGCCGCCGGCGATGCCGCCGTAGAAGATGACGGCCAGGGCGACGTCGCCGTTGGTGCGCCCGCGGGCTCGCAGCAGCTCGATGACGACGGCCGCGAGGACCGCGGCGACGAGGGCCGTGAGGACCGGCGCCGTGCCGGACACGAGGCCGATCGCGACACCGGCCAGGGCGACGTGGCCCATGCCGTCGCCGATGAGCGAGAGCCGCCGCTGGACGAGGAAGATCCCGACCATGGGCGCGACGGTGCCGACGAGGAGCGCCGCGATGAGCGCCCGCTGCATGAAGTCGACGGACAGCAGGTCGATCATGGTCGGCTCCCGTGGCGGTGGGCGGCATCGAGCGGGCCGTGGGCCAGCGACGGGTGGTGGCCGTCGAGCTCGAGGTCGTGGTGGTGGCTGTCGTGGTCGTGGTGCACGGCGGTGCGTTGGGCGGCGTACGCGACGGGGTCACCGTCGAAGCGGATGCGTCCGCTGTCCACCACGACGATGCGCGTGAGCAGCCGCTCGAGGGCGCCCAGCTCGTGGGTGACGATGACCATCGTGACGCCGCGCTCGACGAGCCGCTCGAGCACGTCGGCCAGCACGTGCTGGCTGGCGGCGTCGACGCCCGCCGTGGGCTCGTCCATGATGAGGATGTCGGGCTGTCCGGCGAGGGCCCGGGCGATGAGGACGCGCCGTTGTTGGCCTCCGGACAGGGTGCTCACCTCGGTGGCGGCGCGGTCGCCGAGGCCGACGACCTCGAGCGAGCGGGCGACGATCTGCCGGTCGGTGGCGCGCAACCGTCCGAGCCAGCCGATGCGGGGCAGCCGTCCGGTGGCCACGATCTCCTCCGCGGTGGCCCGGACGGACGCCGACAACGTATGCCGTTGGGGCACGTAGCCGAGGCGTGCGCGGTCGTGGAACTCGCTGCTGTCCTGCCCGAAGAGGGTGACGGAGCCGGCCACCCTCTCGTTGAGGCCGAGCACGCCCTTCATGAGGGTGGACTTGCCCGAGCCGTTGGGTCCGACGATCGCGACGATCTCACCGCTGCGGATCGTCAGGTCGACGTCGGTCAAAACCGGACGGTCGCCGTAGCCGAAGGCCGCTCCGTGAAGGCTGAGGACCGCGTCGTCGACGTCGGGCCCGTCGGGCACCAGTCGCGCGGATATCATGAGCACCCCTGTCCCGCACGCAGCGCCACGAGGTTGCTGCGCATGACCTCGAAGTAGTCGCGTCCGACCGAGGCGGAGGTGATGCCCTCGATGGGGTCGAGGGTCGCCACCTTGGCGCCGGTCGAGCCTGCGACGGTGTCGGCGAACTGTGGCTCCACGAGGGTCTCCTGGTAGATGGTGGTCACGCCGGAGGACTTGACCAGGTCGGCGACGGTGCGGAGGGCGGCGGCGCTCGGCTCGTTGTCGGGCGAGACCCCGGTGATGCCCTGCTGGCGGAAGCCGTAGCGGTCGGCGAGGTAGCCGAAGGCGGCGTGGCTCGTGACGAGCTGCTTGATGCGGCACTGCGAGAGGCCGACGCGCAGCTCGTCGTCGAGCTGGGAGAGCTTCTCGACGAAGACGGCGGTGTTCCTGGCGTACGTCTTGGCGTGGGTGGGGTCGTCCTTGGCCAGTCGGGCGCCGATGGCCTCGGCGACGGCGGCGTAGCGCGAGGGGTCGAGCCAGAAGTGGGGGTCGTCGCCGGCGTGGTCGTGGCCGTCGTGGCCCGCCGACCCACCGGACCCACCGGATCCGGCCGGCTCCCCGCCGTGGTCACCCTCGGTGGCGGGCACGAGCTTCGCGGCGTCGGCGACATCGAGCACCTTGGCGGGGTCGACGAGTCCCACGGCCTCGTCGACGGCCGGCTGGAACCCGTCGGCGTAGACGACGAGCCGGGCCTTGGTCATGCCCGCGATGTCCTGGGGCGAGAGCTCGAGGTCGTGCGGCTCGGCGCCGGGCTTGGTGAGCACCGAGACCGGGACCGCGCCCGCGGTGATCTGCTGCGTGGCGAACTGGATCGGGTAGAACGAGGTGACGATCGCCTCGGGGGCGGTCGCGGCGCCGTCGGTCGACGAGGCGCAGGCGCCGGTCGCCAGGACGAGGGCCCCGGCGGCGGCCAGGGCGGCCAGGACGGTCGGGCGCCGGCGTGGGGGAGCGGAGGGCATGACCCCATTCTCACCGAGAATGAGAATGATTGTCAAAACCGTTCTCGCCGAGCCCCACGGCACCAGCGTGACGATCAGGCGGTCGGGACGATCCTCACCACGGCGACGGCCACGGCGAGCACGAGGACCGCCGTCCGCATCAGGCGCTCCGGCATCGTCAGGCGCTGCCAGGTCAGGAACAGCAGCCAGCCGACGAACGCCGCGACGAGGAGGAAGGCGATGCCGCCCCAAGGGCGCGGCGCGAGGATCCCGACCGCGAGCAGCACGACGAGCAGGCCGAGGGCGACGGGGCGGGGGACAGCGTTGAGCCGCTCCACCCAGGGGACGGAGGCGTGCTCGACACGGGAACGGAAGCTCAGGGCCACGGCACGAGCCTAGGGGACGTGACGGCATACCCCGGACGCGTGGCGGAGCACCGGCCGCGGCCCGATAACCTGTCCCGCATGGCCAAGCAGACATCCATCGTGGACACCGTCGTCAGCCTCTGCAAGCGCAGGGGCTTCGTCTTCCCGAGCGGTGAGATCTACGGAGGCACCCGGTCTGCCTGGGACTACGGCCCCCTCGGCGTCGAGCTCAAGGAGAACATCCGCCGCCAGTGGTGGAAGTCCATGGTCACGAGCCGCGACGACGTCGTCGGCCTCGACTCCTCGATCATCCTGCCGCGCGAGACGTGGGTCGCGTCGGGTCACGTCGGCACCTTCACCGACCCCCTCGTCGAGTGCCTCAGCTGCCACAAGCGCCGCCGCCAGGACCACCTGCAGGAGGCGTACGCCGAGAAGAAGGGCATCGAGGACCCGGACACCGTGCCGATGTCCGAGATCGTGTGCCCCGACTGCGGCACCAAGGGCCGGTGGACCGAGCCGCGCGACTTCCAGATGATGCTCAAGACCTACCTCGGCGTCATCGAGGACGAGTCGGGCCTGCACTACCTGCGCCCCGAGACGGCCCAGGGCATCTTCGTCAACTTCAACAACGTCATGCAGGCCTCGCGCAAGAAGCCGCCGTTCGGCATCGCCCAGACCGGCAAGAGCTTCCGCAACGAGATCACGCCGGGCAACTTCATCTTCCGCACGCGCGAGTTCGAGCAGATGGAGATGGAGTTCTTCGTCAAGCCGGGCGAGGACGAGGAGTGGCTGCAGTACTGGCTCGAGGAGCGCACCAAGTGGTATGTCGACCTCGGCATCAACCCCGAGAACCTGCGCCACTACGAGCACGCCCCCGAGAAGCTGTCGCACTACTCCAAGCGCACCGTCGACATCGAGTACCGCTTCCGCTTCGCCGGGTCCGAGTGGGGTGAGCTCGAGGGGATCGCCAACCGCACCGACTTCGACCTGGCGACGCACTCGAAGCACTCGGGCACGGACCTCGTCTACTTCGACCAGCAGACGGCCGAGAAGTACACGCCGTACGTCATCGAGCCGGCGGCCGGGCTGTCGCGCTCGCTCATGACCTTCCTCGTCGACGCGTACCACGAGGACGAGGCGCCCAACACCAAGGGCGGCGTCGACAAGCGCGTCGTGCTGCGCCTCGACCCGCGCCTCGCGCCGGTCAAGGCCGCGGTGCTCCCGCTCTCGCGCAACGCCGACCTCTCGCCCAAGGCGCGCGACCTCGCGGCGACCTTGCGCAAGCACTGGAACATCGACTTCGACGACGCCGGCGCCATCGGCAAGCGCTACCGCCGCAACGACGAGATCGGCACGCCCTACTGCATCACCGTCGACTTCGACACGCTCGAGGACCACGCCGTGACGATCCGCGAGCGCGACTCGATGGCGCAGGAGCGTGTCGCGCTCGACCAGGTCGAGGGCTACCTCGCGCAGCGCCTCATCGGCTGCTGAGCTCGCGGACAGACCGCTGACGTATGCCGTCCGCCCACCCGGGCGGGCGGCATACGTCGTCCTGCGGTGGGTCGACCGACCGCGTCAGCCGCAACACACCGAGCACCCGTCAGGGCCCGCGGTTGCAGCCGCCGTGAATTGGCACGTGCTCGGTGTGCTGCGGTCCGGGCGGAGGTGTCGTCGCGCGGACGGCAGGGTGCGGGCGAGGTCAGCCGGGCTGCGGCCCGGTCGCGACCGGGCGCGCAGGGTCGCGGATCCACTCGCTCCACGAACCGGGGTAGAGCACGGTGTCGATCCCGAGCTCGGCGAGCGCGAGCATCTCGTGGGCTGCCGTGACGCCCGACCCGCAGTAGACGCCGACCCGCCCGTCGCCGGGCTCGACGCCCTCGGTGACGGCGGCCCAGTGCTCGGCCAGGTCGCGGCGGAACGTCCCGTCGTCCGTGACCCAGGCGGTGGTGGGGCTGTTGACGGCGCCGGGCACGTGGCCCGCGACGGGGTCGATCGGCTCGGTCTCGCCGGCGTAGCGCTCTGGCGCCCGGGCGTCGAGGAGCAGGCCGTCGCGCGCCAGCGCAGCCGCGCCGTCGGCGTCGAGCGTCGGCAGGGCGCCCGGCCGCACGACGACGTCGCCGTGCCGGTCGGCAGGCTCCTCGGTCGACACGGGCAGGCCGGCGGCCAGCCACGCGGCATACCCGCCGTCGAGGACGCGGACGTCGGGCACGCCCACCCAGCGCAGCACCCACCAGGCCCGCGCGGCGGCATACGACTCCTTGCCGTCGAGCACGATGACCCGGGTGTGCTCGGTGATCCCCGCCCGGCGCAGGAGGGCCTCGACGACGGCGGGGTCGGGCAGCGGATGTCGTCCGCCGTCGCCGGCCGGAGCGGCGAGCTTGGTGTCGAGGTCGACGAAGAACGCGCCGGGCACGTGGCCGGCGGCGTAGGCCTCCCGGCCTGCGGGCGTGTTCGCCGTGGTCAGGGACCACCTGACGTCGAGGACGACGACGTCCTCGATCTCGTGGGCGAGCTCGTCGGCGCTGATGAGGTGGGTCACCCGGTCATCGTGGCATCCTCACCGTGTGCGTGCTCACCTGGTCCTCGTGCACGGCTCACGCCTGTCGAGCACCCAGTGGGCCCCGCAGCTCCCGCTGCTGCGCGACCACGTGGACCTCACCCTCGTCGACCTGCCGGGTCACGGCGCGCGCGCCTCGGAGGAGTTCACCCTCGCCCGCTGCGTCGAGGTCGTCGACGACGCCGTGCGGGCCGTCCCCGAGAGCACGCCCGTCGTCCTCGTCGGCCACTCGCTCGGCGGCTACGCCGCGATGGCGTATGCCGCGTCCCACCCCGACGCGCTCGACGGGCTCGTCCTCGCGGGGGCCAGCGCCACGCCGACGGGACCGGGGGCCGCCCTCTACCGCGGCATCGCGACGCTCACCGACCGGCTCGGCCCCGAGCGCATGACCCGCGTCAACGACCGCGTGCTGAACCGGCTCTACCCGGCCGAGCGCGTCGACCCGGTCATCAGCGTGAGGTGTTTAGCGTCAAGGGCTGGGCGGGTGCCGGTGTCTCGTCGTCGGTCCCTGCATAGCTAATCGAGGTCGTGCTCGGCAGCGTGTGATCGGGTTGTGTCGACGACGGGACGGGG
>NZ_BAAARE010000046.1:0-7307 GCF_039532035.1 Terrabacter carboxydivorans
CCGCCTCCACGGCGAGATCGGGCTCGTGCCGCCCGTCGAGTTCGAAGACCAGCACTACCGGCAGAATCCCGTGGCGGCTACCGTCGTCGCGTCAGTTCCGAGCCTCCACTAAACCCGGAACGGGACACTGTGTAACCGAGCGGCCGTGACCGACCGCGGGGCGAGCTTGCACCCAGAGGGTCGAGTGGTAACCGAACCTTGGCTCTCCTTGAAACAAGCCGGCCAGAGGGGCTGCACCGAACTCCTTCGTGCGGCCCTCGAATGAGCCGCTTGAATCTGGAGGCAAATCATGAAACGGAGAATCACGCTCCTCGCAGCCGTCCCGGCCCTGGCCCTGAGCCTGGCGGCCTGCGGAACGTCAAACACTGATGCGTCCCCCTCGTCGTCAATGTCGTCGACCATGTCGCACCCATCTGTCTCGGGTAGTGGCAGTCATAGCAGCTCCGCCGCACCGTCCACCTCGACAAGGGCGGCCGCTGCGGCACCAGTCATCTCGATCGCCGACTTCGCCTACAAAGTGCCGACGTCGGTGGCTCCCGGCGCGAAGGTCACGATCAAGAACGGTGACTCGGAGGCGCATACGGTCACGTCCAAGAACGGGGGCTTCGACATCAAGATCGACCCCGGCAGCTCCGCGACCATAACGGCGCCGATGAAGCCGGGCACGTACACGTTCGTGTGTACCTTTCACGGCAACATGAGCGGGACGCTGGTTGTCCAGTGACATCCAGGAACGCAGACCGACATGCCAACGCAGACGGTGTCACCGCATGGGTGCTACGGCTGGTCGTCGCAGCTGCTCTCGTTGTCGATGCGGTAGTGCACCTGCGGCTGGCTAGTGGCTACCAGCAGTCGGCTCCGTCCGGGATCGGCGCAGGAAATATCTTCCGCATCGAAGCGGCTGCGGCCATCATCATGGCTGCCTGGGTGATCCTGCGTGGTAGCCGAAGGGCCTTCATGGGGGCGTTCGCCGTCGGCCTGAGCGCTTTCGTTGCTGTCGTTCTCTACCGCTACGTCGACATCCCTGCCGTGGGGCCGTTACCGGCGATGTACGAGCCCGTGTGGTTCTTCGAGAAGTCCCTTAGCGCGCTCGCCGAGGCCTGCGCAGCTGCGGGGGCGCTCGTGGCACTGATCGTCTCAGCGCGTCTCTTGCCGCCTGCGAGACGCGAGCCGACCCTGAAATAGGGAGTAGTCGCGTGGAGCTTCGGGAGCGAGCGCCTTGGCTTTCGCATGAGGACCACGTATTTCGTTGCGGCCCGCCTCAGACGCGGCGCTCGTCCGTGGCTCGAGGCCTAGTGCTCGCGTGCGCTCGTGTAGGCGATCGTGGCCAACCAGCATCGCGGGGAAGCCACGTCGACGTTGTACGAGCTGGATTCGCTCCAGACCCGTCCGTATGCGACCACGGCACACCGCTCCGCCTGGACGGCGTCAGGGACCACCATCCGGCACATGCGCAGCATGAGCTCAGCGGTTTGGTCGATGAGCGCTGCCATGGCGTGACGGTCACCGACACCGCATCGCGCGATCAGCCGAACGAGCCCCGGATCAATGCCGTGGGGAACACTTTCGGTGCTGACCGTCACACGACCTCCAGTGCACGCGCTCGGTAGATGCCAAGCGTCGCATGACACATACCCGTTTCGGCTGGGCTCGCATTCTGGGCCTGTGGTTGTCCCTGCGATCCACGTGCTGTGGACACGTGAACTGCGCGACAGCGCTGGAGTATCCGCGAACAGGCCTTTGCTCTAGACACCCGCGCCATGCAAGTCCATGTCCGAAACGAATCCAATCCGATCTGGTTTCCGGTGACGAAGCCCATCTGGAGACGGTCGACATCGACCCCCCGTCCGAACCAGTAGAGGGATGGACGGTTTGTCTCCTCGTCAAGGAGGAACACAGATGCGCACCACCACCACTCGGATCGCCGGCGCCAGCCTCGCCGCAGCCGCCGCCATGGCCCTCAGCATCGGTCCGGCCTTCGCCGCCGACGGCTCGGTCAGCGCCAACCTCAAGCCCGTCGCCGGCAACGGCGTCCAGGGCAGCGGCACCGCCATGGTCGACGTCACGGGCAACACGATCACCGTCACGATGGCCGCCACCGGCCTGCTGCCCAACAGCCCGCACGCCGCGCACATCCACTTCGGCGCTGCAGCCCGTCACGAGTGCCCGGTCCTGTCGGACGACAAGAACGGCGACGGGCACATCAACACCACCGAGGGCGGCCCGGCCTACGGCGACATCGTCGTCTCGCTGACCAAGACCGGCGACACGAGCCCGAAGTCCGGCCTCGCGATCGACCGCTTCAGCACCGCCCCCGGCGGCAAGATCGCCTACCAGCGCGGCAGCATCAAGGTCTCCAGCGACGTCGCCCAGGCGATCTCGGCCGGCGAGTCCGTCGTCGTGATCCACGGCGTCGACTACAACAAGGACGGCAAGTACTCCGGCAGCACCAAGAGCGACCTCATGCCGTCGCTGCCGACCGAGGCCACCGACCCGGCCCTGTGTGGCGCCCTGCGCGTCGCCCCCGCCGGCGGCATGCACACCGGTGGCGGCCTGCCCACCGACACCCTCAAGAGTGCCGGCGTCAACACCGGCCCGAACGAGGCTCTTCTGATCGTCGGCGGCGGCGTCCTCCTCGCCGCCGCTGGCACCGGCACTCTGGCCGCTCGTCGCGCCCGCTCGCGCGGCTGACCGGAACGTAGGTAGCAAGTCCGTGCCCGAGAGCACACCGAAACAAGCGAGCCGCCGCGTCACCACTGGTGTCGCGGCGGCCGCCGTGGCCACGGCCGTGCTGCTCGCCGTCGGGATCCTTGCACTTGTCTTGGGCCTGCAGGGGACTTCTGTCCCGTCGCACTCAGCGACGGGACAGGGTCTTGACCCTTCTGCGAATCAACCCGGAGCCAGCGCCTCTGCAGGGGCGAACGGGACACCGGCACACAGCCCAACCACACCAGCCAACCCTTCAAACTCGACAGCCCCTGACGCCGGCAGCGACCAAGACACGACTGGTGGCACGATCGGGGACTTCCTCCCCGCCTCCGAACCGACCGCCATCGACATTCCCGCCATCGGCGTTCACTCAACGCGGTTCGTGCCGCTCAAGATCCAGCGCGACGGCACCCTCTCCGTTCCCCCAACGGCGCAGGAGGTCGGCCTCTACGATGACGGCCCCACTCCGGGGCAGTTGGGCCCGGCTGTCCTGGCAGCCCATGTCGACACGCCCGACGGGGTGCCCGGCATCTTCGCCAAGCTCCGTGAAGTGAAGACCGGCGACCTGGTGAAGGTCACACGGCGCGACGGCACCCGCCTGACGTTCACCGTCGACCGGGTCGCCGCCTTCCAAAAGACGCAGTTCCCGACCCACCAGGTATATGACGGCGACTTCGCCCACGCCGAGATCCGCCTCGTCACCTGCGGCGGCCCCACCGACAACCGCAACGAGTACCGCGACAACGTCATCGTGTTTGGCCACCTCACCAGTAGCTGACCGTCCTCCCGACGATCGTGCCCAGGCCTGGAGCCGTCTTGCACGCCGTGTCGTTCGACGGAGCCGCCTGCGGCAGTCCGGCGGCCCGTCGCCTGAGCTCGGCCATCGTGTGGCTGCCGACGGGCAACACCTGCAAGGTGTGCGACGTCTGCTTCGAGGTGACGGTCGACCGAGTTCCCGTGCCCGACTAGGCCTGAGAATGCGGTTGCTCCCGGTCTGCATGCCGGGGTTGCGAAACGTGTCACGCCGGCCCCGCGCGGGAGCATCATGGCCTCCATGGCCGGTGTGGGGACGATCATCAATCGGCGAGAGGACATTCTCACCGTCATGGTGGGCGCTGAGCCTGGCTCGGGCGACATCGTGCAGGAGTGGACCCTGCGCATGTCGGCAGGCCACGAACTGACCGTGCTCGCGACCCTGGACGATCCTCCACACGTCATCACTGTGACGTTCATGGCGGCCAGGACGTCGCTGCCTCCGGCCGCGCTCCGACCCGGGGCTGCCGCAGTCGTTCTGAGCGACGAAGGCGACACGTGGGTCGAACTCTTCGATGCAGCGCTCCACCTGCGCCGGGGCGCCGCGACTTGGTCGCTCGAAGAGGATGGACTGCGCTTGGACGTCGCCTTCAACGGCCAGGGCCGACTCCTGGGTTTCCTCGTCCCTAACGCCTGGTCGAGGCACGCCGGCGGCGTTGATCTCTAGCCGGGCTGACCGCACCAGCGGTCGTGAGCTGGCCAGCAAAGCGTTCATACACTCCTGCGGCCGCTAGGCCTGCGCGTCGTGCCGGGCATGGCCCGGCAGCTTGATCGGTCCGGGGTTGGCCGTCCCGGCGAGCCGCGATGCGCGGCTGGGCCTGCGGCGGGCTAACCGGGTGATCTGGGCCGCCATTTGCCTTCTGGGCGCGTCAGTTCGTTATGAGCCCGGTGACTTTCCATGCGCCACATGCGAACCTCCTCCGCTGCCCGGCGACGCGTGAGAGCGTCGAGCGCAACCGCTTCCCGGCGCTTCCACTGTCGGACCTTTCGCTCGACGTCATGTTCTCTCTGCTCAGGCCTAGGTCGTCTCTGCGTGGACAGCACAACGTCGGTCCTGGTGACTCCGGGCAGGTAGGCCGAGAGTTCGTGGCGGCAGCCGGCGTGGAAGAGTCCCTTCGCGATCGCACCCGCCAGCGACGCCTTCACGTCCGTCACCGACGCGCTGACCTCGTCGCCGTTCGGCTCCAGGACTCTCCCGACCCGACCGGAGATCGACAGCACCTGCCGCTCGAACGGACAACAGATCTGACACGCCTCCGGCGAGACGGACACGAGCACGAGATCCATGCCGGATGCAGCCAAGGCGTCGACGTGCCCCTGTACCGCTGCGCGACCAGCACCGGCGCTGACAGCCATTTCGGCGTACTCCTCGAGGGACCAATCGCACTCAGGCCCATAGCTGAAACCGGCGAAGCCCCGTGATGCGAGGCGCTCAAGGATCTTCTGGGACCTTTGTAGGGCTGCGACATCGCCGGCTACGTTTGAGTCGCGACCGGCGGCGACGGCCTCACGGAGTGTGGCGATGACCATGTCTGGGATGAGCTTCATCGCCTGGACGATCGTGTCGACAGTGGACTGTGCGATGACCGCAGAGGTATCGACAGCGTCGTCAGCGATCAGCACCGGCACAAGGAAGAGGTCTAAGTCGGCCATAGCGAGGGCTTGGCCGCGGTTGTACGCGTCGAGGACGATGCTGTTGACTTCAGAAGCGACAGCGCCGGCCAAGTAGGTGATCATGCGCGCGATGCGAGCCCGGAGCATCTGTCCCTCTGCGAGCCTCGCCTGCCGCCAGTCAGGTTGGCCGCGTCCGTCTCGCAGGTGCATCGCCACCAGCCGCAGAATGGCCAGCTCGGCGTCGTTGATCGCGACCAAGACGCGGGGGGCCATCTGGGCCCCGTTTTCCGGGGAGGCAGGCATGCGATCACGTTACGCCTGAGGTGACATCGCGAAGATGAATAGCGGGTCCTGACAGCGCTCAGCGGAGCCGACGGCGGCGCACATCAGTGCTGTGGTCGGCGGCAGGCCTGGCACCGGCAACACGTTGAGGTCCGTGCCGTCCGGTACGACGATGGCGGGGCGCAGTTCAAGGTCCGAAAACGAACCGACGAGCAGGCGGGTCCCGTCCAGAGACCAGCGCGGCACGCCGCTGCCGGCATGACGCCCATGGTGCGTTCCGATGAGGTTGCACCTGGCCCACAAGGGGTGTTAACGGCTACTTGCCGCGGCGGGATGTTTGCCCAAGATGCTGCTCCGGGCCTTAGGTCGTCACCCGATTCTTGTGAGCAGCTCGGCCGACAGCCACTGTTGAACCAAGACGCGATCGGCCTCGATCAGGTCGGCGACAAGGGCAAACCATGCACCGCCACTCTGCTGCCACTCGACCACGATGCCTGGGTGCGGGCCAGGGACGTCGGGCCCACCGCGGACCCAGACGTGGCGTCCGCTCGCTGGCACGGGCGGAAGGGGGTGCTCGTGGCCCCGCCCTGATCCGCCAGCCATAACCTCAGTTTGGCGCATGATCGGACGCCTGTTCGATCCCCCCACGTCCATGCCCTCGGTGTGCGTACGGTGAGGTCACACAGTCCGGGCCATGAAATACGCTAGCGGCAGGCGCAAGGAAGATCTCGAAGCGCCGGTATGGGCGGCTCACAGTGCGTGGCCCCCGGGGTGGCCCCCAGTTGCGAGTTGGCCTAGTAGTCGAGGCCTTGGAGAGGGACCAGCAGCGGAGCGAGGCGTGCTTGGCGAGACGCGTCGCGCAGCAGCTCGGTGACGTTGGCGTTGAACCGGTCCACCCCTTCGCCCTTGGCCAGCAGCAGCATGGGCAGTGACGAGACCGGGGTCGTCCACTTCAACAGCACGTCCGGTCCCAGCGCTTCACGCATCAGCACCACTTGCCGGAAGCCGGTCCGCTCGCCCTGCCACAAGCCGCCTTGGACCATCCACACGCCAGCCGCCCTCAAGGCGCGACAAGCCGCCGTGATCTGCTCGTCCGCAAGGCCGGCTGTGTCGAGGTGCACCCGCAGCCGAAAACCTTGCTCGGACTGGAGCGCAGCCAGAGTCTCGATGGTCCGCACGAGCGATGACCACGCCGGTAGTTCGAGCAGAGCGGCTGTCACGACGACCGCCAGCTCGGTGGCTCCGTGAGCCGTGAGCTCTCGAGCCTCCTCGACCCAGACGTCGTCGCTGGCCGGGAGGCCCTGTCCTTGAGAGCCGATCGCGGTGACGACCGCGACGTCCGTGCCCGCGAGTTCCTCAGCCGCCATCGCCACGTGCTCGGGTCGGCAGGTCACCGCGGCGAGCCGGTGGTCTCTCGCCAACTGGCATCCGGCCTTCAACTCGGCTGGACCAACCCGCGGCATGTGGAGACGGTGGTCCAGCATTCCGGCGACCTGCTCAGCGGTGAGCCGTTGTCGACCGCGGTCGTCGAACGACCTCTCACAGTTTGCCCGGTTATGTCTGCTCATCTTGTGACCCCTGTGCTCCGAAAGTGCCTCTCCCGAGACCGTCCTCCGAGACCGTCTCGCGATCATCACGGTGGCGCGCATTTCACCACGAATCGTACCGATCGGACATCTCTTATTCGACCTGGAGCCTCGGCCGGATAGGGCACACGACAGCTCAACAACCGCTTACGGCGTCCACCCTGTCGGCAACGCTTGAATCTGGGGCCGATCGGATGTTCGAAATCGAGGCCACTGGTTCGTGGTTTCTAGTCTGCCGTGTCTTGGGTTCTGATGCTGGGCAGCGTGTCGATGCCGCGGTTGCGCAGCCGGTAGCTGGCGCCT
>NZ_BAAARE010000047.1:0-7151 GCF_039532035.1 Terrabacter carboxydivorans
CGACTCAAGAACCGCGACCTCGGCCGCGTCCCCACACCCCTGGGAGCCGAGGACTGAGATGACCAGAAAGGAAAGGGGTCCATTTTCACCCGTCGCGGAGGGGTCCAGTTTCAGCCGCCGTTGACAGCATCTCCCCGCCGCGGCCCTTCGTGGTGCTGGATGACGCCTGCCTGCGCCCCCTGAGGTTCAAGGTTCAGGTTCACGGCCGGGTCTCCAATCCAAGATTGCGGCTGGTCCGAATCCGGACCGGAGATGGTCGACTGACGACCCCGTCTGAAACAGCAGATCCTGGACGGCATGTCTCCTCGTCAAGGAGGAAGAACTACATGCGCACCATCCACACACCCCGCACCACCACCACTCGGATCGCCGGCGCCAGCCTCGCCGCAGCCGCCGCCATGGCCCTCAGCATCGGTCCGGCCTTCGCCGCCGACACCTGGGTCAGCGCGAACCTCAAGCCGGTCGCGGGCAACGGCGTCCAGGGCAGCGGCACCGCCATGGTCGACGTCAAGGGCAACACGATCACCGTCACGATGGCGGCCAACGGCCTGCTCCCCGACAACCCGCACGCCGCGCACATCCACTTCGGCGCCGCGGCCCGTCACGAGTGCCCGATCCTGTCGGACGACAAGAACGGCGACGGGCACATCAACACGACCGAGGGCGGCCCCGCCTACGGCGACATCGTCGTCTCGCTGACCAAGACCGGTGACACGAGCCCGAAGTCCGGCCTCGCGATCGACCGCTTCAGCACTGCTCCCGGCGGCAAGATCGCCTACCAGCGCGGCAGCATCAAGGTCTCCAGCGACGTCGCCCAGGCGATCTCGGCCGGCGAGTCCGTCGTCGTGATCCACGGCGTCGACTACAACAAGGACGGCAAGTACTCCGGCAGCACCAAGAGCGACCTCATGCCGTCGCTGCCGACCGAGGCCACCGACCCGGCCCTGTGTGGCGCCCTGCGCGTCGCCCCCGCGGGCGGCATGCACACCGGTGGCGGCCTGCCCACCGACACCCTCAAGAGCGGCGGCCAGAACGAGGCCCTCATGCTCGTCGGTGGCGCGGCCCTGCTCGCTGCGGCCGGCACCGGCGCGTTCGCGGCTCGCCGTGCGCGGTCGCGCGCCTGAGCGACACGACCGGACGGAGCGGGTCCATGCCTGAGAACTCACCAGAGACCTCACCCGAGAACTCACCGGAGAACTCACGGGAGTCCCAGCCTGAGCCCGCGTCGGCCTCGACGGGCCGTCGCGTCACCCGCCTCAGCGCGGGTGTCGCGGCGGCCCTCGCCGCCACGGCCGTCCTGGTCGTCGTCGGGATCGTGGCGCTCATGCTCGGCCTGCGAGGGTCCTCGGGGGCGCCCGGTTCTGCCCAGCCGGCGGTGGCGGCCTCCACGACAAGTCGGTCCGCGAGCCCGTCGACCCAGCCGTCGACCCAGCCGTCGGCTTCCCCCGGTCAGGGTGGGACGCCGGCGACAACGAAGCCGGGGGCCTCGGGCTCGGACGGCAGCGGCATCGGGGACTTCCTCGAGGCCTCCGAGCCGACGTCCCTGGAGATCCCGTCGATCGGGGTCCGCTCGACGCACTTCGTGCCTCTCAGCATCCAGCGCAACGGCACGATCTCGGTGCCGGGCACGGCCCAGGAGGTCGGGCTCTACGACGCCGGTCCCACGCCGGGCCAGCTCGGCCCGTCGGTGCTGGCGGCCCACGTCGACACCCCGTCCGGCGTCCCTGGGATCTTCCACGAGCTGCGCCGGGTCAAGGTCGGCGACGTCGTCAAGGTCGCGAGGCAGGACGGCTCGCACCTGACCTTCACGGTCGACCGGGTCCAGGCGTTCGAGAAGACGCAGTTCCCGACCGAGCTCGTCTACCGCGGTGATGTCACCCAGGCCGAGATCCGCCTTGTGACGTGTGGCGGCCCGACCGACAGCCGCAACGAGTACCGCGACAACGTCGTGGTCTTCGGACACCTCACCAGCTCGACCTGAGCCAGAGCCCCGGACGGTTGAGCTCGCACAGCCGTCATGGCATCGGCCCCTTAAGTTTTGGGCCGGTTCGGCGTGTTTACGGCGAAGGCACGGGTGAAGCGCTCGGCTGCGTGTTGTTGGGCATGCTCGGCCTTACCGAGGACGGCGGCGCCTAAGAACTCATGCATGACGCCGTCGCGGGTGCAGGTGCTCCACGCTGCCACCGGCCTGGTGCAGCTGAGCCGCGAGCTCTGCACCTGGGGCCGCGTAGCGGGTCGCGTGCGTCGGTGATCGCCAGTGCGGGGGTATCACGGCCGGCTGCTGGAGGTCCCAGTCGAGCAGGTTGACCCCCGGGTCCTGCCCGGCGTCTAGGTGGACATCCAAGAGAGCAAAGGCCGGTTGAGGGGCGCACGTCGGCCATCGACTCGCCGAACTGCTCCCCGGTCGTCAGCGATCAGACAAAGGACCTGCGCGGCCGGCAGCGCGGAGTTCTGGCTTCTCGACGGCGAGATCAGCCTGCACTCCAATCCCCGTGCCCAGGTGTGGGCTCCGGAGCGTCTCTCCATGACCGATCCCGCCTAAGGGCGACGAAGAACGGCCGTCGGCAGCCCGAGCGCTAATCCTCAATCGGTTCTGTCGAGGATCAGTCGGCTCGCTTCGTGCGGTGCGTCCCACTGTGGAAAGTGACCGCACCGCTCGAACCAGTGCAGCACCGCATCGGGAAACAACTCCGTGGCACGTGCGGCCTGTCTCGGCATCGTCACCAGATCACGACGACCCCAACCGATGGAGACCCGGCCGGGCACTGTGCCAGCCGGGGCTCCCGCCTGCTTCGGCCCCTTGGTCAGGGCGTCCATGGCGGAGCCAGTCGCCGGAGAGTCGGCCAGCCCGCTCACATCCGGCAGCACAGTCTCGCGCGAGAGCTCCCAGGGCCGCGCCGACAACTGCGCCAGCAGCACGGTCCTTCCGACAGAACTGCCGAGCAGTGCTGGCAGCTTGCCTCGCAAAGCGCGGACCACAGCGATCGACGGTCGCAGCGTGGCGCCGAAGACGAACAGATCGCGGTCACTCCAGAAGCCGCCCGGATCCAACGCCACGGTGTCGCCACCGACTCCCCGCCGCGCGAGCTCAAGCACAATGCGGCCGCCCATCGACTGGCCGGCGGTCGAGACCCCGTCCAAGCCCTGTTCGCGGATGAAGTCCACGACGGAGTCGGTCAGGGTGGCGATCGAGACCTCACCGGTCAACGGCGGCGTCTGGCCGAACCCCGGTAGGTCGACCGCGATTACCTCACGGCTTTCGGCCAGTTCGTCCAGGATCGGGGACCATGACTGCCACCCAGCGCCCAGTCCGTGCACGAGCAACAGCGGGCGGCCCGTCCCTTGTCTCACATGATTCAACATCACACCGGGACCGCCTAACTCACTCGAAACTGGGGCGTTCGGTCGCCGCAAGCGGATCATCATCATCCGAACGCCAAGGCCAGTAAAGCCGGGGACTGAGTACTACCGATGCGTGGATGCGACTCATCCGGTCAGCCCGAGCTGGGTGACGATGCCGAGTTCGTCGGAACTGCCCCAGCGTTCTGTCATCTTGCCGTCAACGAATCTGCTGATCTGCATACCGCGGATGTTTACGGACCGGCCGGTCGCCTGGTGGCCCTGGAACGGACCCTCGTGTGTGCCGGTGAGGGTGTAGGCGATGGCCACTTGGTCGTCGTCCGCGACGAGGGTCTCGACCTCGACGTGCAAATCGGGAAACGCAGTCCGCATCTCGGCAAAGAAGGCCTTGTAGCCAGCGGGGCCAGGCTGTTGTCCCGGCGCTGGGTCGTGGTCGACGCTACTCGGATCGACGAGGTTGTCGAACCTGTCGACGTCGCCGGTGTTGATGGCCTCACCGAAGGCTTCTTGGGCGGCGATGTTGCTTCTCTTGTCGAACATCGAATCTCCTCACGCTCTCAACTGGATGCTTGCGCATGCTTCGTCCTCACCTACCCACGACCACTAGAGGTATGCACGTGGACTAGGTCACGCCGAGCCGAGACGCCCGTCGGCCGTCGGCGATCCGTGACCTATGGGCTCGCGGAGCGACCCAGTGCGCGCTCGGCTTGCGACATGCCCCGATCGTTTTGGTCAGTAGGTCCAAGTACAGCTTGGCGCTGGCATCGCGTAGATGAGCGACTCGTCACCACTCTTGAAAGTGAGGACCAAGGTCACCTGAAATGCGCCGGCTGGGAGCGCACTTGGTGTCGAGAAGGCCAGCCGCACCGCCGCCCGCGCCACCGCGGCGGTCGTGGTCGCGGGGCCAAGGCCATGTACTTCGATGGTGTCAGAGCGAATGTTGCAAACTCCCTCCTCCTCTTCGAGCCGTAGTGAGTGTTGACCCTGATTAGAGGTTGGGCTCGCGTCGCGATGGCCGAGGGGGACGCGCAGAGATGAGTAGCGCCACGAGCGCTGCTGCCGCGGCTACAGCCTCGGCGAGGGCGCTCAGGGACTTCTCGAAGAACCACACGGGCTCGTACATCGCCGGTAACGGCCCCACGGCAGGAATGTCGACGTACCGGTAGAGAACGACCGCAACGGCAGCGCTCAGGCCCACGGCAAAGGCCACCACGAAAGCCCTTCGACTGCCGCTGAGGATCACCCACACAGCCACGACGATGGCCACCGACGCTTCGATGCGAAACAGAGTCCCTGCACCGATCCCGGTCGGAGCCGACTGTTGGTACCCACCCGCCAGTCGCAGATGAACCACCGCATCGACCAGAAGTGCGGCCGCCACGAGCAGACGCAGGACCCATGCGAAGACACTGCCCGTGTTGACATGGCGACCTGTCGTCATGGAGGTCACTGAACTACCAGCGTCCCACTCATGTTGCCGTGGAAGGTACAGACGAACTTGTAGGTTCCTGCCTTCATCGGCGCTGTGATCGTCGCCGAGCTTCCGGGGTCGATCTTGACGTCGAAGCCGCCGTCCTTGGATGTGACGGTATGCGCCTCCGAGTCACCGTTCTTGATGGTGATCTTCGCGCCGGGGGCCACCGAGGCCGGTACCTTATAGGCGAAGTCGGCAATCGAGATGACTGGCGTGGCAGCGGCCCCGCTTGCCGAGGTGGACGGCACAGCCGAACTTCCAGCACTGCTACTGCTCGAAACTGATGGATTCGACGTTGTCGTGGCCATGGACGTCGAGGCGGCTACATCGGAGCTTGAAGTCCCACAGGCCGCCAAACATAGAGCCAGGGCTGGGACAGCGGCGAGGAGCGTGATCTTGCGTGTCATGGTTGCCTCCAGATCAAGCGGCCACTTGAAGGACCGCACGATGAAGTTCGTTACCGGAGCCTGATCGGCTTGGTTCAGGTATCTCCCGCCGCATCGTGGGCTGACAGTTGGCCAAGAACCTGCGTACCGACCTGGCCTTGGACGCCCTCAAGATGGCGCTGCGGGACCGGGCTCGCGCCGGCCGGGACACCACCGGACTGATTTACAACTCGGACAAGGGAGTTCAGGCCAGGTTCACGCGGTCGTCGCAACACCGCCTGAATCGTGTGGGGACAGTGACGCATTCATGGCCCCGGTCGGCTCGAAAGGCCACCCGCATGAAGACGCGCTGTTAAGGCCGAGCCCAGCCGTATCCGTGGCCCATGGCGCTGCATCGATGACCTGGAGATCGCGGTCGCGAAGTACATCGACTGGCTCATCCACCGACGCCTCTACGACGAGATCAGGCTCATGCCACCCGTCGAGCTGGCGACCATCACTACCGACACACCACCGCGACGGCTAACGTCAAAGCGTCAGTTCAGGACGAAACTCAAGCAGCGCAAGTTGTGCCAGACCCTACAAGACCCGAGCCGACGCCTCCTGCTCCAGGCGACCGGGGGCTCCCCGTGAGCGCTTCACGGCCGTGACTGCAGCGCCCTCGGCCTCGAGTCGAGCGGGACTGATGGCCTGCGCCTGCTCTCGGGCTCTCGTCTCGGTGGCACTGAGGTCGGCGCCGGACCGCGCCAGCACCTGTTCGAGCACCGCGGTGGCGTCCAACATTGCGGGCGTCTCGTGCGAGGTTGCGGCGTCGGGGTCGTATGCCGTGTCGACGTACACCATGTTGCTCTCACGACCGCGCGTCGCCATCACATACAGAGGCTCGCGCATCGTCGTGGCCGTGACGAAGGCGTGGGTCGTGTCGACGGTCCGTCCTTGGGCACGGTGGGCCGTCGTGGCGTAACCGAGTTCCACGTGGGCAGAGACGTATTCGGCCGGGAGATGGGCCACTCCCCCACCGGAATCACGCCGCACGCGCAATGAACCATCACGTCCAACCCGGGTGACTACCCACTGATCGCCGTTCTTGACCCAGCCCCCGGTTCCTAGGGCGCGCTGGTTCTGGCGCGTCACCACGACGTCCCCGACGCCGATCACGGACCCGTCCACGACGGTGACCCCACTCTCCGCCACCGCTCCTTCAGCAACTGCGTGTGCGCGGGCCCTGCGGTTCAGGTCGGCAACGGTGGCCGTGTCGGCGGCGACCATGAGTGACCTGCGGCCGGCTTGGACGTCGTCGGTCCAGTTGGCGAAGAGCTCGTCGAGCATCGACTCGCGGTCGCCACCGAGGACCCTCCCCTGCCGCACGTACTCCCCCGCGACACCCTTGGCCCCGACCCGCAGCTTGAGGGAGGCCGCGCGCTCCCACTCATGCCGGAACCGGCGCACATCATGCAGCGCGGGTGCGTCGATGCGGTCCGTTGCGACCAGCTTGAAGGCGCCACCGGCTGCGACCGGGGACAGCTGCGCCCAGTCCCCGACGAGGAGCACCTTCGCGCCGGCGTTGCGGGCGTATGCCGTCAGCGAGTCGAGCTCGAACGTGCCTGACATAGATGCCTCGTCGACGATGACGAGCTGCCCCGGGCGCAGCCGCCATCGGTCGATGTCGGCAGCGACTTCACGCGCGCGACGCATCAGCGTGCGCGTCCGCAGCGACGGGCTTGCGCGATCCAGCGCCGTGCGAAGCTCGTCCAGCTCGGCGAGACGAGACGGTTGACGGGCCGCCTCCGCGAGCCACTTCGCGGTGTTCTCCGTCGGCACCCCTACCGCCTCGGACAGCACCTCCGCGGCCGCCGCCGACGGGGCGAGCCCCACTACTGACCCCGGCCCGTGCTGCGACTCCCAGACCGCTCGGACGCCCGCCATCGCGG
>NZ_BAAARE010000048.1:0-7032 GCF_039532035.1 Terrabacter carboxydivorans
CGAAATCATCCGCTGCCTCAAGCGCTACATCGCCCGCGAGGTCTTCGCCAACCTGCCCCGCGCCACGGATACCTCCGCCGTCACAGCGCCCGTCGCCCCGGCCGCTTGACGAATATAGGAGCATCGAGCGTTTTCACCGGACGTTCCGCCCGGACTTCCTCGACGAGGCCGGCCCGTTCGAGTCGGTCGAGGAGGCCCAGGGCGCGGTCGACAGCTGGGTGCACGGCTACAACACCGATCGGCCGCACCAGGGGTTGGACGACACGCTGCCGGTGACGTCGGCGGAACGGTTCGCGGCGGTGCCGACCGAGGCACGCGAGGTGCTGCCGTTGTGGCTGCCGGCGGCCCTGGACGCGGTCACTGAACCGGCACGACCGCGCGAGGACCACTGCGCCACAGACGAGTCCGGGGTGGAACCTCTCGGTGGCACCCACCCTCGGCAGGCAGCCCGGGGAGGCGGTCGAGCTGGAGCGGGTCGTTGGCCCGTCGGGGAACCTGGCGATCCGCGGGCAGCAGTTCTGGCTCGGCCCGGCCCGGGTCGGCCAGCTGGTGAGGTTCTGGATCGACTGCGACATGGTCCACCTGAGCATCGGCGGCACCCGCGTGAAGACGGTCCGTTCGCACCTGTCCGTCAACGACCTGGCCATCGTCGTGGCCCAAGGAGCGGTCCCTTCAGGTCCACCACCGCTGCCGGCCACGCTCGAACCCGGTGGGGTGGTCCAGCTCGAGCGTGCCGTGTCCCGCTTCGGCAGCATCAACCTAGGCGGGCGCAAGTTCCTGATCGCCGAGAGCCTCGGCGGCCGACAGGTCGGGATCTGGATCGAGGGCCCGACCTTGATGGCGTTCGACCTGGACACCCGCGAGCTGCTGCGCACCGGGTCGAACCCGGTTCCGCTCGAGCAGCTGCGAGGCCTGCGTAGGGTCCGCCCAGCCGGGCCGCCGCTGCGCTAGACCGAGCCGGTCACCGTGCAACGGCGGGCCTCGACCGGAGGGGCGATCGTGGTCGCCGGGGGGAAGCTCGCCATCGGCCGGGCCGACGCTCACCACACCGTCACCGTCCGCGTGGCCGAGACCGCCGTGACCGTCGAGGCAGGGGGAGAGACGGGTGTCTTCCGACGGACCAGCACCAAGCCCGTGCGTTGCATCAAGGGACAGCGGCCACGGACCGCCGCTGTCCCCGGTTCCTAGCCCGAGTGTCAGGGATCATGTGACACAGATCCGTCAAGCATCGGGTGCGTCAAGACATCGCACCAACCGTTTGTCCTGTCTGGGGTCATGCTTGCCGCCGGCCGTTGTCGGCCACGCCGCTTTTCGCCGTACGTCATTTTCGGCGTTGGCGCTCAGGATCGCACGGAGGGCCTAGTTCAAGGACGCGACCAGCGTGCATAGCCCAAGCAGTACTGCTTGGACTGGACATCACCGTACGCTTGCTGGTCCGGCCATGGATCCTTGACATCACCTACGTCGCCAGCCGGGTTCACCTTCAGAATTGCGGAACCGCTGTCATGTTGAAGTGGGTGCGGTGGGGAATCCACGGGGTTGACGTGGTCCCTCTGAGTATGAGTCGGGTTGGAATGAGCACTGCCTCCTCGGGCGGCTCGCCTGGTTCGGCGCCCAGCAGCTGAAGGAGCATGCGCGCGGCGACATGCGCTTGACGGTGAACGTCTTGGTCGACAGTGGTCAGATCGAGAGAGTCGGTTAGCTCGTTGTCGTCGATGCACACGACGGATACGTCGTTGGGTGCTCGGAGGCCTGCCCGGCGAAGAGCGCACAGAGCACCGATTGCAAGATCTGCGTACTCGGCAAAGACCGCGGTCGGTGCCGCGGGCCGGGCAAGCAGTTCGGCCATCGCTGCGGCACCGCCCTTGATCCCGTGCGGGCCTTCGGCGACTAGGCCGGCATCGAACTCGATTCCGGCCGAGTTCAATGCGTCCTCGTATCCGAGCCGCCTGCTCACGGAGGTAGGGAACTCGAATCGTGGGTCGTCCGGCTTTCCCGCGATTAGCGCGATCCGTTCGTGCCGCAAGTTCACGAGGTGGTTCACCGCGGCTCTTGCGGCGCTGACATCGTCGATGCCGACCGATGGCGAGTTGGGGATCGCCGCCCCCAGGCTCACCAAGGGTAGGTCGAGCGCTCGCAGCGAGAGTGTGTGATCTTCGGACAGCGGCATCGAGAGGGACAGGATGCCGTCGACTCGTCCGGCCAAGGGCATTCGCGCGAAGAATTCGTCCCGGACGGCGGCACTGCCCAGGTGATAAAGGAGCACGTCGTAGCCCCGGGCGCGTAGGAAATCGATTGCGCTCTCCGTTGCTGTCGCGAAGAACCAACGGGTGACGAACGGCACGATCACAGCGATAGTTGGTCGCGATCTCGAGTCAACGGGCTGCAACTGGAAGGGTGTGACGTACGAGAGATCTCTGGCTGCGTCGAGCACTCGTTGACGCGTACTGGGCGCAACTTTTGACCCCCCTCGGAGGGAACGAGAAGCGGTTGCGGTCGAGACGCCCGCTAGGGCGGCTACGTCCGCCAGGCTGACCCGTGGAGCGCGCCGTCGCGCCCGGGATTCATCGGCCATCGCAGCCATCCACCCAAGAAGGCAGGGTCGGGGACCGGGACCCCGACCGAAGAGGGCGATGAAACATGTTTTCATCCTCGCACAAACGGGGACCGCTCGTACCAGACGGTACCGATCGACCGCTCAAGGTCCCGAGATAACAGGCCTGCCCATGCTCACGCGCAGGGGGGCGATCGGCGAGGGCGCAGACGACGGAAGCGCCCCTTGTCAGACGGGAAGGCCCGTGCCAGACTCCGTTTCTGCAAGCGTTTCAACATGATGTAAACGTTGCGAATCTCGGGCCTGCAGTGAGCTAACCCGCCGTCACTGGACCCAGGACTGCTAGGTCATCGGCCCGGGGACCAATTGTCTTTGGCCCCAACTACCCACGATCGTGGCAAGGCGACGAGTTGAAACTTCGCAGAGTTCAACCACTGTCCGGACTCAACCGACGGACGAGTAGGCAGGCAACCATGTTTGCCGGGCCTGGCCGACCTCGTCTGCGATCTCACCACGGCAGCGATGTCGGGAATCCTGTTGTCAGCCGGGCATCTCCGTGGCCGGTCAACCTGGGGCCAATGGCGCCCCCAACCCTCCGAGGAGGAGCAGGCATGATCAATCGCAGGTCAACCGTCACGGCGCTCGTGGGGATCGGCGTCGCCGGTCTCGCAGCTGGGTGCCTGTCGTCCAACTCGGGAGGTAGCACCAGCAACGGCTCGGCAGCCGCCGGCCCGGGCAAGTCGACCATCGAGGTGATGTACGGCCTCGGCCCGGACACCGAGCCCGGCTTCAAGGCCGACGTCTCCGCGTGGGCGGCCCAGAACAAGATCACCGTCAAGTTCACGAAGGCCGCCTCGTGGGACACCGAGATCCGCACGCGCGTCCAGGGCGGCAACGCCCCCGACGTGGGCCTCTTCCCGCAGCCCGGCCTCATGTGCGACCTCGCCAAGCAGAAGAAGCTCACCCCGTTCGACGACGCGACGGTCGCCACCGACAAGGAGACGCTCGTCCCCGGCTTCGTCGAGGCAGGCACGTGCGCCGACGGCAAGGTCTACGGCCTGCCGAACGAGGTCAGCGTCAAGAGCATCCTGTGGACCGACGCCCCGTCGTTCAAAGCAGCCGGCTACCAGGCACCGAAGACCCTCGACGACCTGCTCACGCTCACGGCGAAGATCAAGGCGGACGGCAAGACCCCGTGGTGCATCGCGGCCGAGTCCGGCGCTGCCACCGGCTGGCCCATCACGGACTGGATCGAGGACCTCGTCCTGCGCTTCGCCGGTCCGGACAACTACGACAAGTGGGTCAAGGGACAGCTGAAGTTCAACAGCCCCGAGATCAAGCCCGCCTGGGAGTACTTCCAGAAGATCGCCTTCGGTGACGGCTACGTCCGTGGCGGCACCAAGTCCATCGTCGCCACCAACTTCCAGACCGGCGGCAACGCGCTGTTCACGCAGCCCCCCGGCTGCTACCTGTTCAAGCAGGCGACGTTCGTGGCCAACAAGGGCGGCTTCCCGGACGCGGTGATCTCCAAGCTCGACACCGAGACGGCTCCCCTGGCCTTCCCGGCCAAGACCGCGAGCGACAACCCGGTCCTCGTCGGCGGCGACCTCGCCGCGGCGTTCAACAACGACCCGAACACCCTGAAGCTGCGCAACTTCATCGCCAGCAAGGAGAACGGGACCCAGCAGGCCAAGAACGGCGCGTTCTCCCCGCACAAGACGGCGGACGTGTCGTTGCTGCCGAACAAGACGCTCCAGACCATCGCCTCCGACGTGCTCTACAAGGCCACCGCGGCCCGCTTCGACGGGTCGGACGCCATGCCGGCCAAGGTCGGCGCCGGGACGTTCTGGACCGAGCCGGTCAAGTGGCTCTCGGGCCAGCAGGACCTCGACACGACGCTGAACAACATCGACGCGAGTTTCCCCAAGACCGGTAGCTGACGCCGCCTGACCGCGGGGGTGACCAGCCGGTCGCCCCCGCGGTCGACAGCGCATTCTCCCAACGAGAGAGGAAGTGCAATGGCTATCAAGATCCTCAACGCAGTGATCGCGATCCTGGGGGGCATCGGCGGCGCCATCATCATCTTCTGGATCCTCAACAAGCTGTCCGAGTCGCTCAAGGGCCGCTGGGAGGACCGGGTCAAGCCCTGGATGTTCGCGGGGCCCGCGATCCTCGCGATCGCGGTCTACCTCATCTACCCGGCCATCGTCACGATCCAGTACAGCTTCGCCAACGAGGACTCGACGGCATACGTCGGCTTCAAGAACTACGTGGACGTCCTGACCGACAAGACGTTCCTGCAGGTGCTCTTCAACAACGTCCTGTGGATCGTCATCGTGCCGGCCCTGACGGTGGTCCTCGGACTCGGCGTCGCCGTGCTCGCCGATCGGCTGCGACCTCGTGGCGAGAAGACCGCCAAGACGTTCATCTTCCTGCCGATGGCGATCAGCATGGTCGGCGCGGCGACGATCTGGCGCACGATCTACGACTACCAGCCGCAGGGAACCCCCCAGACGGGCCTGCTCAACGCCTTCCTCGGGCTCTTCAACAAGGATCCCGTCTACTGGTACGGCACCGACACCCTGCACCTCAACAGCCTGATGCTCATGATCATCCTGATCTGGACCCAGGTCGGGTACTCGATGGTCCTGCTGTCGGCGGCGATCAAGGGTGTCCCGGAGGACACCGTCGAGGCCGGACGCATCGACGGCGCCGGTGAGCGACGGATCTTCTTCAGCATCATCGTCCCCCAGATCTGGCCCACGGTGATCACCGTCTTCATCACGGTGCTCATCGGTGTCATGAAGGTGTTCGACGTCGTCTACGTGACGACCAACGGCGCCTACAACACCGACGTGATCGCCCGCCGTTTCTACGACGAGCTCTACACGCAGGGCAACAACGGCTACGCGGCGACGATCGTCGTCATCCTGCTGATCGCCGTCATCCCGATCCTCATCTACCAGGTCCGGCACTTCCGGGCCGAGGAGGCTGCACGATGACCACGACGATCCAGCCAGGCACCGGCACACCTGCCGACGAGCCGCAGATCCTCAAGCAGAGCAAGTTGGGGACCGGTGCCGGATCGGCCGGTTGGCCGGTGCGCATCGGCCTGCTCGTCCTCTGCGTCGCGTGGATGATCCCCGCGCTCGGCATGCTCGTCAACTCCTTCCGCCCGCGCGACGAGCAGTTCGCCTCCGGGTGGTGGACGGCGTTCTTCAACCCCTTCGGGTCCTCGTGGACGCTGCAGAACTACACCAACGTGCTGACCTCGGACGCGGCCGGCATCCCGATGTCGCAGGCGTTCATCAACAGCCTCATCGTGGCCCTCCCGGCCACCGTCATCCCGATCCTCATCGCCGCGTTCGCGGCGTACGCCTTCACCTTCATGCAGTGGAAGGGCCGGGACGTCGTCTTCGTCATCATCGTGGGTCTGCTCGTCGTGCCCAACCAGGTCGCGTTCGTGCCGCTGGTCAAGCTCTACTCGGGCCTGGGCCTGAACGGCACGTTCATCGCGGTCTGGCTGGCGCACATCGGTTTCGGCATGCCGCTCGCGGTCTACATCCTGCGCAGCTACATGTCCGGGCTGCCGACGGCCGTCATCGAGTCGGCGAAGATCGACGGCGCCAGCCACTTCACGACGTTCTGGCGCCTCATCATGCCGATGTCGACACCGGCGCTGGCCTCCTTCGCCATCTTCCAGTTCCTCTGGGTCTGGAACGACCTGCTCGTCGCGCTGATCTTCCTCGGTCGCGGCGACAACACGGTCGCGACGGTGGCGCTGCAAGGTCTGCAGGGGCAGACGGGTGCAGGTAGGGAGCTGATCCCCGCTGCCGGCTACATCACGATCATCGTCCCGATCCTCGTGTTCCTGGCCCTGCAGCGGTACTTCATCCGTGGCATGACCTCAGGTGCGGTCAAGGGCTGACATACGGCACCAATCGAAGCTCCTCGTGCTGGCCGAGCGGGCCTTGATCTCCAAGAGATTAGGGCCCGCTTACGCACCGCCTCCACGCGGAACCAAGCTCTCAACGCGCCGATCGCCCTACCTCTCCGGTAAAGCTCCGACATTGACAGTGGCCCGGCGTCAATTTTCGAACCGCGAACTCAGCCTAGCGACGAACGAGTAGAAGTCACGCCGTGCCGGTCCGGGGTGACTTCTACGCCGAGGCGATACAGCAGGTGATCGATTGCTGCCAGTTTCTCCAGACCCTCATAGTCGTCTCCGTACCGATGTGGCGGGCCAGACGTGCCCGCGCCCACATGACCCATCGACGTAGGGGCCGCTGCGCGGATAGGTGAAGTCTGATTTGCGCCGATGTGTGTCGACGCTCAAACGATATGCACGATGCTAGGTGTACCCGGCCATCAGGTTGGTTGCAGCCGGCTGATCGGCGGGTGACCTTTCAGGGCGCTGTGGCGGCGTTCAGTGTTGTAGTGCTCGAGCCATGGCGCAAGGGCGGCGACGCGGTCGGCGT
>NZ_BAAARE010000049.1:0-6412 GCF_039532035.1 Terrabacter carboxydivorans
CTACCCCCGCGCGGTGCCGCGTTCGGTCTCGAACTCACTGTTAGAACACTGAGTTCGAGATCGAACGCTGCGTTCGGTGGGGAGTTTGGGGGGTGGTCAGCCGGTGAGGCGGCGGGAGTCTGCCAAGGCGGCCTCGATCCGGGCTCGGACGAGCGCCGGGCGTGCCAGATCGGCGCGAGTGAGGCGCACGACGACATAACCCAGCCGACGTAGCTCGTCCTCGCGCAGCTTCTCGTCGAAGTTCGCTCTGGCGGCATCGGGGTTGGATCCCGGGTCGTACTTGACCTTGCCGTCGAACTCGACGAGGACGAAGCTGTCGTGGATTCGGAAGTCGGCGTGGAACACCCGTCCGGGCCGCTCCTGACGGGCGACCTCGAACTGTGGCGTGAAGGCGTAGCCGAGGCTGCGAAAGATATGTGCCGTGAGGGTCTCGCCGGGAGTCTGGTGGCGACCGTCGCACCACGGGACGGCGGCCTTCGCTCGAGTGACGCCGCGTTGACCTCCCAGGCTCCGTGCTGCAGCGGCCAAGGATTCACGTGTGGTCAGGCCGGAGCGGAGACGGTGGTCTGCGACCACGAGCATGCCGGTCTGGCTGCGAAGCCCTACTTGGACGGCGGCCAGCCCGAGGTCGACGGTATCGGGTCCGTGCCGGAGGGCGGGGTGCTCGATGAGCTAGTGGATGTGCACCCTGCTGAAGGCCCGAAACGGCAGTTCGGCGTCACGCCACATGAGGTGAACCGTGCCCCAGTCGATGTCCTCGTCCGGGAGGTCGAGCAGGGCCAGGGCCGAGCAGTGCGACGCCATGACCTGGCCTTCGTACTCCTTGAGCAGCGCGACGACCCGGAGGCGATGCCGGTGCTTGTCGCTCGTCGGACGCTGCACGGAGTACCAGCCGCGGTGCAGCGGATGACACTGGCCGCGCGACACGAGGCTCCTCAGCAGCGCGCCGCTGATGCCGCTGGCACGGGCTGCGGAAGCGGAGAAGACTCCGGAAGGGGCGAGACGGTGCAGGTCCATGGGGCCATCGTGGCGGCATACGTCAGAAGCCCGCAGGCACCCTGTGGATAAGCCCCCTCACCACGAACGAACGCGGCGTTCGGTCGCGAAAGCGTTGGTAGTTCGGTCTCGAACTCAGTGTTCTAACAGTGAGTTCGAGACCGAACGCCGCGTTCGGTGGGTCAAGCGAGGGCGATCGGGTCAGCGTTCGCTGAGGACCTCCGGGGCGCCCCGGCTGCCTTCCTCCTCCTCGCCCGTGGCCAGCTTGCTGTGGTGGCGCGAGTAGGTGAAGTAGATGAGGAAGCCGAGGGCCATCCAGACGACGAACCGGATCCACGTCTCGATCGAGAGGTTGAGCACGAGGTAGAAGCAGGCCAGGGCCGACAGCCACGGCACGACCGGGTTGCCCGGCACCTTGAAGGCCCGCTTGAGGTCGGGACGACGCTTGCGCAGGATCGGCACGGCCAGCGACACGAGCATGAAGGCCGTCAGGGTGCCGATGTTGACCATCTCCTCGAGCTTGCCGATCGGCGTGAGCGAGGCGATGAGGGCGACGACGGTGCCGATGATGAGCGTAAGCCGCACCGGCGTGCCCGTCTTCGGGTTCGTGCGGCCGAGGCTGGCCGGGATGAGGTGGTCACGGCTCATCGCGAACGTGACGCGGGTGGCGCCGATGATGAGCGTCATGACGACCGTCGTCAGACCCGCCACGGCGCCGGCGGAGATGAGCGTGGCGAAACCGTCCTTGCCCACGTGGGTGAACGCCGTCGCGAGGGCCGCCTTGGGGTCGATCTCCTTGTAGTTCTGCATGCCCGTGATGACGAGGGTGACCGCCACGTAGAGGATCGTGCAGATGACGAGCGAGCCGATGATGCCGCGGGGGAGGTCACGCTGCGGGTTCTTGGCCTCTTCGGCCGTCGTCGCGACGACGTCGAACCCGATGTAGGCGAAGAAGACGATGGCCGCGCCGGCCATGATGCCCATGACGCCGTAGGTCGCAGGCGTCATTCCGGTGATCACCTGGAGCAGCGGGGTCGTCAGGCCCTCGGCCGCCTGGCCGGGCTGGCTCGGCGGGATGAACGGGGACCAGTTGTCGCGGTTGATGAACTGGATGCCCGCGAAGATGACGAAGAGGACGATGAAGAGCTTGACGCCGACGAGCACGAGGTTGACGCGCATCGACTCCTTGATGCCCTTGGCGATGAGCAGCGTCAGCGCGGCGATGAGCAGGAAGGCCGGCAGGTCGAAGTGCGACCCCGGCCCGATCGAGTCGGGCCAGGTGATGCCCACCTGCCCCAGCAAGGTGACGAAGTACTGCGACCACCCCTGGGCGACCACGCTCGCACCGAGCATCAGCTCGAGGAGCAGGTCCCAGCCGATGATCCACGCGACGAGCTCGCCGAGCGTCGCGTAGGAGAAGGTGTAGGCCGAGCCCGAGATGGGCACCGTCGAGGCGAACTCCGCGTAGCAGACGGCCGCGAGACCGCAGACGATGGCGCCGACGACGAACGACAGGGCGATCGAGGGGCCGGCGTAGTCCTTCGCGGCCCGTCCGGTCAGCGTGAAGATACCGGCGCCGATGATGACACCGATGCCGAAGACCGTGAGGTCGAGAGCGCTGAGGGTCCGTTTCAGCTGGTGGTCGGCATCCTCCGCCGAGGCCATGGACGCCTCGATCGACTTGGTGCGAAACACACTCATGATGACCTCCGAGCAGGTCGATGATGGGATCACCACAAACTAGCGGTGACCGCGCCCGGCGGCGAGTCCTGCTGGGACGCCGTCGGCCACGAGCCGTCGACGGGAGCCGCGGCCATGAGGGTGGTACCCGACCGGCCCGAGTCACGGTCAGGCGCGCCCGTTTCGGGCGAAGCGGTCAGTCGCCGGAGCGCGGCCAGATCGGGCCGGTGTCGGCCCCGCGGCGCCGCTGTCGGCGGTCCTCGCTCTCGTAGACCGTCTCGGGCTGGTCGGCCGGCCGCTGGATGGGCACGGCCCGCGAGTAGGAGTCCAGGCGGTCCTGGATCGGGTTGTGGGTGCGGTGCACGTCGGGGTATGCCGTGTCGCCGCCGGAGCCGACCGGGCCCCCGCCGCGCGTGGGGCCTCCGGGCAGGCTGGGGTCGTCGGGGAGCACGTCGATCTCCTCGAAGTCCTCGTCGCCCGGAGGCGGGACGATGTGGAAGATCTCGGCACAGATGTCGCGGTAGGTCTGGTCGGGGTTGGGCACCCACTTGACCTCGCGGAGCGCCTGGTCCTGGCCGGCGCTCTCGAGGACGAACTTGCCGAAGCCGAGGAACTGGCCGGGGATGGACCTCACGTAGCTCATGTCGGTGACCTTGAGCAGCGGCATCATCGCGACCTTGTGCGAGATGAGGCCGTAGCGCAGCAGCAGCCGCTTGTCGGTGGCCACGAACCAGTTGTGGCTCCAGTCGAGCAGGCACCAGAGCATGCGTGCGAGCAGCGCGAAGAAGATCCACCAGAAGACCGTGCCGATGGCCTGCGTCGACTTCGTGACGTTGGAGTCGACCCACACGGCCACGACGAGACCCAGGGTGGTCGTCGCGACGGGCTCGGCGAGCTTGGCCCAGTGCGCGCGCACGGCGGTGACGAGGCGCTCGCCCGGGAGCAGGATCGGGGTCAGCCCCGGTGGGACCTCGGTGCTCCGCAGGAACGCCATGGACTCAGTGTGCGCTTCTCAGCGGTTGAGCAGGGAGCTGAAGAACCGCAGGATCGCGTTGAAGCCGTCGACGAGGACGCCCCAGATGTTGTTGACGATGTCAGCAGCCTTGACCGGCGAGGTGAAGACGGCGTAGACGAAGAACGCGAGCACGATGATCAGGATGATCTTCTTGGCCTTGGCGCCCATGGTGTGTTGCTCCTTGGAGGGAAGGTGTCGGGGCTGCCCTGACAGCCTCCCGGCACAGAGGTGTGACCAGTGTGCCGTACGGGGCGGATGGGGTGCGGCACGCCCGCCCGCGTGTCGGTCGGACGTCTCCCCGGGCGCCGCTATCCTCCTCGCGTGTCGCGAACGACAGACTATGCCGCCGCGCTGCGCACCGCTCTGAGGCGCGCGGTGGGCGCGGTCGACGAACGAGAGCTGACCCGGGCGACCGAGGCGCTCGTCTCGCGCTACCGCTCGGTGGCCCCGGCGACGGCGCCGATCCTCGCCTCCCGCGTGCACGTCGCGGCCTACGCCGCCTACCGGATGCCGGCCACCCATGCCGCCCTGACGAGGGCGCTCGGCGTCGTCGCCGCGCGCGGACTCGAGCCGCGTTCCCTGCTGGACCTCGGTGGCGGCACGGGCGCTGCCGCGTGGGCGGCCGCCGGCGTCTTCGACACGCTCGAGACCGTCACGGTGCTCGACCAGGTCGAGGACGCGCTGGCCCTGGGGCGCGAGCTCGTCGTCGACGCGCCGTCGGCCGCCCTGGCCGGGGCGACGTTCCGTCAGGCCCGCGCCGGGGCGTGGCCCGACCTCGAGGCGGACCTCGTCACGGTGTCCTACGTGCTCAGCGAGCTCGACCCCGCGCAGCAGGAGGCCCTCGTGGCCGACGCCATGCGCCGCGGGGGTTCCGTCGTCGTGGTCGAGCCCGGCACGCCCGACGGCTACGCGCGGGTGCTGCGGGTGCGCTCGGCGCTCGTCGACGCCGGCTGGACGCTGCTCGGGCCGTGCCCGCACGAGCGCGACTGCCCTCTGGCACAGGGCGACTGGTGCCACTTCGCAGCCCGCGTCAACCGCAGCGCCGAGCACCGTCGGCTCAAGGGCGCCGAGCTGTCCTACGAGGACGAGAAGTTCTCGTGGGTCGCCGCCATGGCCCCGTCGCTCGCGGAAACCCAGTCAGCAGAGGACCTTCCGGCGCGTATCCTCCGGCATCCGTTGAAGCGCAAGGGTTTCGTCGAGTTCCAGGTGTGCCGCCCCGACGGCACCGCCGGCCGCGAGCTCATCTCGAAGAAGGCGGGGGAGCGCTACCGGAGCGCGCGCGACGCCGAGTGGGGCGACGCGCTGCCGTGAGCACACGGCATACGCAAGAGGTGCTCAGACGACGCCGTAGAGACGGTCGCCCGCGTCACCGAGGCCGGGGACGATGTAGCCCTTCTCGTTGAGCTTCTCGTCGATGGTGCCGAGCACGACCTTGACGGGGATGTCGCTGTCGGCGAGCTCGTCCTCGAGGTGCTTGATGCCCTCGGGCGCCGCGAGCAGGCAAACCGCGGTGATGTCGCGCGCGCCCTTGGCGGTCAGGTAGTCGATCGCCATGACGAGCGTGCCGCCGGTGGCGAGCATGGGGTCGAGGATGAAGACCTGGCGGCCCGTGAGGTCGTCGGGGAGGCGGTTCGCGTAGGTCGAGACCTCGAGCGTCTCCTCGTTGCGGATCATCCCGAGGAAGCCCACCTCGGCGCTCGGCAGCAGCTTGACCATGCCGTCGAGCATGCCGAGGCCGGCGCGCAGGATCGGGACGATGATCGGCTTGGGGTTGGACAGCTTGATGCCGGTGGTCGGCGAGACCGGCGTCTCGATCTCGAACGGCTCGACGCGGACGTCGCGCGTGGCCTCGTAGGCGAGGAGCGTGACGAGCTCCTCGGCGAGGCGCCGGAAGGTGGGGCTGTCGGTCCGCTTGTCGCGCAGGTAGGTCAGCTTGTGCGCGATGAGCGGGTGGTCTGCGACATGGACGTCCATGGGTGGAAACTTAGCGCGTGGCGAAGAGATCCGAGACCCCCGGCAAGGGCTCCGTCCCCGCACCCGAGTCGTATGCCGCGTGGATGGGCGAGGCGCTCGCGCTGGCCGCCGCCACGGCGGGGGCGCAGGACGTGCCGGTCGGCGCGCTCGTGCTGGGACCGGACGGCGAGGTCGTCGGCCGCGGGCGCAACGTCCGGGAGGAGCTCGGCGACCCGACGGGGCACGCGGAGGTCGTCGCCCTGCGCGAGGCGGCGGCCGCCATCGGCTCGTGGCGGCTCGACGGCTGCACGCTCGTCGTGACGCTCGAACCGTGCGTCATGTGTGCTGGCGCGGCCATGGCGGCGCGGCTGGAGCGCGTCGTCTTCGGCGCGTGGGACCCCAAGGCGGGGGCGTGCGGCTCGGTCTGGGACCTGACCCGAGACCCCCTCGCGACGCACCTGGTGGACGTCGTCGGGGGCGTGCGCGCCGAGGAGTCGGCGGCGCTGCTGGTCGATTTCTTCGAGGGACGCAGGCTCCGGTAAGGTTCCTCCCGGTGGCGTGTCCGAGCGGCCAAAGGAGCACGCCTCGAAAGCGTGTGTGGGGGTAACTCCACCGTGGGTTCAAATCCCACCGCCACCGCCATGTGATGTCGCAAGACATCGGCGACAGTGGCCCTACGGAAACGTAGGGCCACTGTTGTTTTTCCTGGGGTGTTGTGGCTGGTAGTCGCGGCTGGGGTCAAGGGTCAGCTCGCGGATGATTTCGCCG
>NZ_BAAARE010000050.1:0-6060 GCF_039532035.1 Terrabacter carboxydivorans
ACGGGCGTTAGCGTGGGACACGAGAACCTCCGGGCGGTGCGGGACTTAGACACTCCACACCTCACCCGGAGGTTCTCCTCATCGTCAACGCCTACCCGTCACCAACGTCCAGGCCGAGTACACCTAGGGCCTCCCGCATCAGCACTACCTGGCGAAAGCCGGTCCGCTCCCCCTCCCACAAGCCGCCCTGGACCATCCACGCGCCCGCCCTGGTCAGGTCCTCGCATGCCGTCGTGATCTGCTCGTCCGAAAGCTCACCCGTCTCAAGGTGAACTCGCAGCCGGAAACCCTCCACAGGCTGGAGCGCCGCCAACACTTCGATCGTTCTGAGGCACCCGGGCCACTCCCGAGGCTCGAGTCGGGCGCGTGCCACCGCGACCGCCAGCTCTGATGCCCCTTGGGCCGTCAGGACTCGGGCGTCGTCGATCCAAACGTCATCGCTGGCCGCGCACGTTCGGTTCTGCGAGCCGACTGCGGTGACGACCGCGACGTCCGTGCCCGTCAGGTGCTCGGCGGCTGCCGCCACCTGCTCCGGTCGGCAGGTGACGGCCGCAAGCTGGTGGTCTCTCGCCAGCTGGCACCCCGCTTCCAGCTCGGCTGGACCGACGTGCGGCATGTACAAGCGGTGGTCCAACAGTCCGGCGACCTGCTCGACCGTGAGGCGTTGGCGCCCGCGGTCACCAAACGACGTCAGATGCCCTGCACTGTCAGAACTGCTCATCTCTTCCGGCCCCTGTCGTTGAGGGGACCCCCCGGTTATCGCGTCTGCGACCATCACGGGCTGGCACCCATATCACCGTGAACCGTACCAACCGGACATGGCCGCGTCGGCGACGCGAGGCGACCAGATCCAGCACTTTCCGCCTCCTCGACGCAGACCCGTTCTACGTCGCGGCTCACCTGTAGCGACACGGTGCCAGCGCTATCGCGTGGCGTGCCCTTGCACCGGACGGGGCGGCCCGGAGAGGCCCGATGCGTACCGACAGCGACGGCTGGGGGCATGCAACCGAAACGGTCTCTCGGGGATCGTCATGGGTGGAAGCATCGTCAGGAGGAATCGGTAGGTGGACGGCTCATGGACGACGATGACGCGATCCGCGCGGTGTACGACCTGTCCTACCGTCACCTCGTGACCCAGATGGCGGCGCTGTGCGGGAACCTGTCGGAGGCCGAAGACGCAGTGCAGGAGGCCTTCCTGACGGCCCTGACCCATCGACGGGACTTCGCACTAGCCTCTAACAAGGAGGCGTGGCTACGGACGGTGGCTCTGAACCTGCTGCGCCACCGCTGGCGACGGGCCCGGCTCGCTGGACGCGTCCTACCGAAGTTCCGGGCCGAGCTGAGCATCGACCTGGGCCCTCAGGCGCCCGAGGACCACATCGCGGTCGTGTACGCACTCAGCCAGCTGAGCGCGCCCGTCCGGGTCACCGTCGTGCTCCACTACATCGGCGACCTCAGCGTTGCGCAGATCGCTCACGAACTGTCCGTCCCGGAGGGGACGGTCAAAGCGCGCCTGGCCCGGGCCCGCGCCCAGATGGCCGGATACCTCAGCGACCACGAGGAGGCCGACCATGTCTGACCTGCGCAGCTTCGCCCGCGAGACCGAGCGGTCCCTCACGCAGCCGCCCTTCGAGCTGATGATCGCGATCCGCCGCCGCGTCCACCGCCGCCGCGCAGCCGTCACCGTCGCGGCCGCCGTGGCAGCGGTCCTCGCCCTTGTGCTCGCCGTCGCCGGGCTCAGCCAGCTCGGCCACAAGCCGATCCCGGCCCGGCCGGCCCCTCACCTGACCACCCCGGATCTGCCGTCCTGGACTGCGGACGAGATCGTCGGGAACGCCGACGCGTTCATCCTCGCCCAGAGCCAGTCCCGTACCCAGCCCGGCACCGTCTTGACGGTATGGAAACGCTGCACCCGCGCCGTGCCCGACCATGACTGCCTCGGGCGTGAGGCCATCGCTGTCGTCGACCGCGCCGGCCACCGGTTCGTCACCCTGACCGCAGTCACCGACTCCAGCCAGCACCCGTCCCCGGGCGGGGACGGCCTGTTCCGCGAGGTCGGCGATGGGCGCTGGTACTGGGCACACCAGAACCCTGGCCCCTACCTGGTGTCGGCCACGATGGGCGTGCCGGTGCAGCTCACCGTCCTGGACCGCCCCTTCACCCGCAGCTTCGGGGTCCCCACCGTCGAGTGCGCCGACCAGGTCGGGGTGTGCACCCTCAACGAGGGCGCGCGAACCCTCGAGCGGCTCCTCGTCCCCGACGTGCCCGACACCCGGTGGGCGATCCCCACCGCCAAGGGCTGCGGGCTCTGGGGCCTGGCCGGGGTCGGCGCCCACCTGCGTCTGATCATCCAGCAGCGCGACGGCACGTTCGCCGGCGCAGACCTGCCGGACACCCCCATGTCGGTCAGTCTCGCGGAGGGAGGGTCGAACTGCGAGGTCGCCTACTACCATGGCGTGGTCCTGGGCAGGAACCAGCTTGTCGTCAGCCTCGACCAGGGCAGGACCTGGCAGATCCGTGAAGCGCGGCTGCCGCAGGAGGCAGGCTACGTGGAGCAACAGCCCCGCCTCCGGGTGTTGATCCCGCCCCACTGGCAGGCCCTGCCCCCGATGTCCCACGCCCTGCCGCCTCCCGGAGCACTCCACCCACTCTGAGCGTTCCGTCCGTGGGCTCGGCGACGCTGCACAGCAGTAGCCCTTTTCCTCGATGCGCGGCTCACCCCTCGCCCAGACCTACTACCGACAGATGGGAGCCCGCGGCACCAGCCACCAAGCCGCGCCACGGCAGCTCGCGAACCGAGGGATCAGCATTCTGCACGGCATAACCCCGCCGGCGCACTGGACGACGAAGACACCGCCTGCACCCACATCCTCCAACGTGCCGCTTGACCGCTACAGAACCTGGGACGTCTACCGCGCTGAGAAGGAAGGCCGCCGCACATCGCCGCGAGGAAGGCCAATGTGCGCCGCCCAACCTCGCGGCTTCCCACGCCGGCAGGTCCCCGCGCGCATCGCGCTCTGTCGGCGCTCGCGGTCAGGTCAGGTCGGTGGCGCGTCGGCGGTGGCGCGTCCGCGGTGGTGCGTCGGCGGCGGCGCGCCGCACGGCCTCGGTGCCCGTGACCGCGCCCTGACTCGTAAGCCTCACCGGTGGCGACCCCTTCGCCGTTGCCGGCCTTGAGCCTCCACCGGTACTTGACGGTCGAGTCGTTGCACACCTCGACCCCGGCCGCTCCTTCTGGCTCCTCAGGCAATGACAAGAGCACCTTCGCGCTGCCGGGTGGGCTCTCCGGAGGGCGTCGCCTCGGCGCAGGCTTCGATGCGGTCGCCCCCGCGCGAACGTGGAGGTCCTCACCCCTTCCTGCGACGCCCTCCGGGGAGCGTGGCCGTTGCGGTCGACGACGCGGCTGAGTTGTGTGGCTACCCGTCCCCGACCGCAGACCTGGCGGGGTCGCTGTTCGGTCACTCGTGGGCTCGCCGACCCGTCCTGTTCACCCCGCGTGCGTAGCGTCACGGCCTGACAGGGCTTCCCCGACCCGAGAGACTCCCATGAACCGCATCCGTACCCAGGTCTACGCGCTGATCGCTGCAGGTGCCGTGACGCTCACCGGCGCTGCCGTCGCGACCGCTCACACCACCGAGACTGTCGGCAGCCACAGCACCAACACGGCCCTCGCCGACGCATTCGGCAAGGTCACCCGCAACACCAACTGGCAGCTGACGTCCAAGCTCAAGCTCAACTTCCCGACGTTCCACACCGAGGGCATCGCCTTCACGCCGGACCACATCTTCCTGTCCGCCGTCCAGATCATCGCGCCCACCGTCAAGTACCCGACCCCGCAGGGCGGCTACGACCGGACGCCCGGCAAGGGCATCGGGCACCTGTTCGTCATGGACCTGCAGGGCAACCTTCAGAAGGACATCACCCTCGGCGAGGGCGACATGTACCACCCCGGCGGCATCGACTTCGACGGCACGAACATCTGGGTCCCGGTCGCCCAGTACCGCCCGAACTCGAGCGCGATCATCTACGCCGTCGACGCCAAGAGCCTCGCCGTCCACAAGCAGTTCGAGGTCAAGGACCACTTCGGCGGCATCGTGATGGACAAGCAGACCGGACACCTGGTCGGCAACACCTGGGGTTCGCGCCGCTTCGCCGAATGGAACCTTCAGGGCAAGCAGCTCAAGACGTGGGACAACCCCAACTTCTTCATCGACTACCAGGACTGCCAGTACGTCCCCAACCGCAAGATGCTCTGCGCGGGAGTCACCAATCTGCCGCAGACGCCCAGCGCTGGTGGAACCTCCGCCACCTACGAGCTCGGTGGAGTTGCCATGCTCGACCTCACCAGTGAGCAGGTCACCCGCGAGATTCCCTTCCAGAAGTGGTCCACGGCCGGACACGTGGCCACCCGCAACCCGTTCAAGATGACCGCTGACGGCAACCACCTGACCATGCGCGTCGCACCCGACAACGGCGACGAAGGCAATGGCACCGAGATCCTCACCTACCAGGCCACCGTCGGCTAACGCAACTTGCTCGACCCGGCGCCACCCCCAGAAACATTCGGCGCCGGGTCGTGCGCCGCTCACGGGCCGCGGGCAGTTCCTTGGTCAACCCCGAGGCGGGCTTACCAGCTCCGGCCGCGGCGCTCCAGCACCGAGCAGCGTCGTAACGCCACCTTCTTCTCCAATAAGGGCGACATCATCCCCACGTCCGCGTACCCCGGCCGCCTCGCCTGGGCACCCTCGAAGGGACTCACCAAGCACTACCTGACCGGGCCCGGTGACCTCGGCATTGTCATCGAAACCACCCGGAGCGCCCCATAATTTGTTGTGCCGGACGAACGCACACCCCCGCCTCTGCGCGAGCCCGGCGCTGCCGTTGCCCTGGCCCACTGAGGCAGCGGGCTTCGTCGGCGTCAAGAAGCGGCGCTGGCATCGGCAGCCTCCTGCAACTCACATCTGAGGCAGCCACCGTGACCCCGGGTAAGATCCCTCGAGCCTGGTCACGACAGAAGACGCGTGCCGGCCTGTCTGTTAGCCGACCATCGTAACCCCTCACCGTCACCATCGTTGAGATGACAGCGGGCGGTGGTTAATCCCCCGAGGGCCACCGTCCGCCTCGCCCCGTTGCCAGGAGAGAGCCTCACACACCGCCCGCGTGTGAGGCTCTCCAGCGGGCCGTAGTCAGGTTGGGGCTCGGGCCCCCTCCACGAGTAACCCGAGGCCCCGCGACGACGGCAACTTGGGGGTCAATCCGTCGTCACCTCGTAGACGATCCAGGCCTCGAATCATGACGTGGTTTTCTGACGGCGGGCACTCAGGTCGCCGTCAAGATCTAGTGGCAACCGCTCTGTCGCGCACGCACCGAAGCTCCCTGTCTCGGCGGGTGCGTCCGCCCGGTGGGTCCCGCTCGCTGGAGTGCGGCGACGCGGCCCGCTCACCCCCACCGAGCGGGCTGCGTCCCGGACTGTTCCAGCTCCGTCGCCGGACCCGTTCCAATTAGACGACGAATCCGCTGCCCTGAGATTGCTCCACCCCAGAGGGGGAACGGTCGCCGATATGGAAGTGGAGCATCGGGGCCTCTCGACAAGGAGTCGTGCCGGCAACGTATGCTTCGCGACTGGCTCGAGCTGGAAGAGCGGTACGACCGCGAGCGTGCGGTGCGGACAACTTCCACGCCACTCGAAGGCGCAGTTGCTCCTCACCGCCTGGGCTCGAGATGGAGCTTCATGAACTGACGAAGGTCATCAGTCGCGCCAAGCAGATTACGAGGCCAGGAACCAGCCGGAGTCATGGGGGCCATCGAGGTCCCGCGTCAACAATGCCGACTTTGTCCGCAATTTTCCTGAAACCGCTTACATTGGAGCTCGGCCGACGGTTGGATGCGTATGCCACGTACTAGCGTGGCCACATCGGCTGCCGTGCGTCTTACTGTCAACGGCGGCTGAAACTGGACCCCTCCGCGACGGGTGAAAATGGACCCCTTTCCTTTCTGGTCATCTCAGTCCTCGGCTCCCAGGGGTGTGGGGACGCGGCCGAGGTCGCGGTTCTTGAGTCG
>NZ_BAAARE010000051.1:0-5240 GCF_039532035.1 Terrabacter carboxydivorans
GTGTGTCCGGCTGCGTCCTACTCTCCCACACCGTCACCAGTGCAGTACCATCGGCGCTGAAGGGCTTAGCTTCCGGGTTCGGAATGGAGCCGGGCGTTTCCCCTTCGCTATGACAGCCGAAACTCTATGGAGATATCAATCAGTGGGTTGGTGTCCCGTTTGTATCTCGGGAACCGCACAGTGGACGCGTAGCATCTTTGTAAGTCAAGTTATCGGCTTATTAGTACCGGTCAGCTCCACACATTGCTGTGCTTCCACATCCGGCCTATCAACCCAGTAGTCTAGCTGGGAGCCTCTCGCCCTCGCGGGCCTGGAAACCTCATCTTGAAACGTGCTTCCCGCTTAGATGCTTTCAGCGGTTATCACTTCCGAACGTAGCTAATCAGCGGTGCCCTTGGCAGAACAACTGACACACCAGAGGTTCGTCCATCCCGGTCCTCTCGTACTAGGGACAGCCTTTCTCAAGTTTCCTACGCGCACAGCGGATAGGGACCGAACTGTCTCACGACGTTCTAAACCCAGCTCGCGTACCGCTTTAATGGGCGAACAGCCCAACCCTTGGGACCTACTCCAGCCCCAGGATGCGACGAGCCGACATCGAGGTGCCAAACCATGCCGTCGATATGGACTCTTGGGCAAGATCAGCCTGTTATCCCCGGGGTACCTTTTATCCGTTGAGCGACGGCGCTTCCACAAGCCACCGCCGGATCACTAGTCCCGACTTTCGTCCCTGCTCGACATGTCTGTCTCACAGTCAAGCTCCCTTGTGCACTTACACTCGAAACCTGATTACCAACCAGGCTGAGGGAACCTTTGGGCGCCTCCGTTACCTTTTAGGAGGCAACCGCCCCAGTTAAACTACCCACCAGGCACTGTCCCTGATCCGGATCACGGACCGAGGTTAGATATCCAGAACGACCAGAGTGGTATTTCAACGTTGACTCCACCATCACTGACGTGACGGCTTCACAGTCTCCCACCTATCCTACACAAGCCGTACCGAACACCAATACCAAGCTGTAGTAAAGGTCCCGGGGTCTTTCCGTCCTGCTGCGCGTAACGAGCATCTTTACTCGTAGTGCAATTTCGCCGAGTTCGTGGTTGAGACAGTGGAGAAGTCGTTACGCCATTCGTGCAGGTCGGAACTTACCCGACAAGGAATTTCGCTACCTTAGGATGGTTATAGTTACCACCGCCGTTTACTGGCGCTTAAGTTCTCAGCTTCGCCGTGAGGCTAACCGGTCCCCTTAACGTTCCAGCACCGGGCAGGCGTCAGTCCGTATACATCGTCTTGCGACTTGGCACGGACCTGTGTTTTTAGTAAACAGTCGCTTCTCCCTGGTCTCTGCGGCCGATCACGCTTTCGACAGCAAGTGTCGTCACGATCAGGGCCCCCCTTCTCCCGAAGTTACGGGGGTATTTTGCCGAATTCCTTAACCACGATTCACTCGATCGCCTTGGTATTCTCTACCTAACCACCTGAGTCGGTTTGGGGTACGGGCGGCTCGAACCTCGCTAGAAGTTTTTCTCGGCAGCATAGGATCACCCTCTTCCCGCATTCGCGGTCACTATCAGGTCTCAGGCTTCGTGCGACCCGGATTTGCCTGGATCGCGCCCTACACCCTTGGACGTGGACAACCATCGCCACGCGGAGGCTACCTTCCTGCGTCACTCCATCGCTTGACTACTACCAGATCGGGTCGTGCGCTCCACACACCCGATAGACCCGAAGGTCTGGTGGGCGTGCTTCAGGCACTTAGCATCACAGGGTTCATCATGGGCGGTCCTTCGCCGGTTCCGGAATATCAACCGGATGTCCATCGACTACGCCTGTCGGCCTCGCCTTAGGTCCCGACTTACCCAGGGCAGATTAGCTTGACCCTGGAACCCTTGGTTATTCGGCGGACGGGTTTCTCGCCCGTCATTCGCTACTCATGCCTGCATTCTCACTCGTGTGGCCTCCACGGCTGGTTCACACCGCCGCTTCCCTGGCCACACGACGCTCCCCTACCCATCAACACGCCTGGACACCGAACCCGCAGGTGTCGGTGCCGAGCAAATATGTCAATGCCACAGCTTCGGTGGTGTGCTTGAGCCCCGCTACATTGTCGGCGCGGAATCACTTGACCAGTGAGCTATTACGCACTCTTTAAAGGGTGGCTGCTTCTAAGCCAACCTCCTGGTTGTCACAGCAACTCCACATCCTTTCCCACTTAGCACACGCTTAGGGACCTTAGCTGGTGATCTGGGCTGTTTCCCTCTCGACTACGGAGCTTATCCCCCGCAGTCTCACTGCCACGCTCTCACTTACCGGCATTCGGAGTTTGGCTAACGTCAGTAACCTGGTGAGGCCCATTAGCTATCCAGTAGCTCTACCTCCGGCAAGAAACACGTGACGCTGCACCTAAATGCATTTCGGGGAGAACCAGCTATCACGGAGTTTGATTGGCCTTTCACCCCTACCCACAGCTCATCCCCTCAGTTTTCAACCTAAGTGGGTTCGGTCCTCCACGCAGTCTTACCTGCGCTTCAACCTGGCCATGGGTAGATCACTCCGCTTCGGGTCTAGACCCAGCGACTCATTCGCCCTATTCGGACTCGCTTTCGCTACGGCTTCCCCACACGGGTTAACCTCGCCACTGAGCACTAACTCGCAGGCTCATTCTTCAAAAGGCACGCTGTCACCCCACACGCCCAACGGCGGGAGGCTCCAACGGATTGTAGGCACACGGTTTCAGGATCTATTTCACTCCCCTCCCGGGGTACTTTTCACCTTTCCCTCACGGTACTTGTCCGCTATCGGTCACCAGGGAATATTTAGGCTTAGCAGGTGGTCCTGCCAGATTCACACGGGATTTCTCGGGCCCCGTGCTACTTGGGAAACACCACCGGGAGTCCACACCATTTCGTCTACGGGGGTCGCACCCTCTATGCCGAGCCATTCAATGCTCTTCGACTATGACGCAGATTTCTCACTCCCTGCCGGCCTGTCAGAGCCAGCTGGCGGGTCCCACGACCCCGAACGTGCAACGCCTGACAGCTATCACACACGCCCGGTTTAGCCTCATCCGCTTTCGCTCGCCACTACTCACGGAATCACATGTTGTTTTCTCTTCCTGTGGGTACTGAGATGTTTCACTTCCCCACGTTCCCTCCACACACCCTATATATTCAGGTGCGGGTGACTGGACTTGCCTCCAGCCGGGTTTCCCCATTCGGAAATCCTCGGATCACAGTCTGGTTATCGACTACCCGAGGCTTATCGCAGATTCCTACGTCCTTCTTCGGTTCCTGGTGCCAAGGCATCCACCGTGTGCCCTTAAAAACTTGAACACTACAAAGATGCTCGCGTCCACTGTGAAGTTCTCAAAATACAACCGGCACCCCACACCCCACACGGACAAACCATGTGATCGGCAGGGCCCACATCCAGAAGAAACAACCAACACCAACCCCAACCACACAACCGTGTGGCCAAGCCTGGCGTTGCCCGATCCTTCAGGACCCAACAACGTGTCAAGCGCCCACCCGAACCACCTGTCGCGTTCCACTCCCTCCCACCTCGCGGTGATCAACAGGTTGTACTTGCAAGCAGCAGCTCGAGCCGGCGCCAAAATCGATGTTCCACCCTTGAGCACCCGCTGCCCCACACTCGGGGACAGACCGGGCTCTGGATCGCGTTAGCGACCAGTGCTCCTTAGAAAGGAGGTGATCCAGCCGCACCTTCCGGTACGGCTACCTTGTTACGACTTAGTCCCAATCGCCAGTCCCACCTTCGACGGCTCCCTCTGTAAACAGTTGGGCCACCGGCTTCGGGTGTTACCGACTTTCGTGACTTGACGGGCGGTGTGTACAAGGCCCGGGAACGTATTCACCGCAGCGTTGCTGATCTGCGATTACTAGCGACTCCGACTTCATGGGGTCGAGTTGCAGACCCCAATCCGAACTGAGACCGGTTTTTTGGGATTCGCTCCACCTCGCGGTATCGCAGCCCTTTGTACCGGCCATTGTAGCATGCGTGAAGCCCAAGACATAAGGGGCATGATGATTTGACGTCATCCCCACCTTCCTCCGAGTTGACCCCGGCAGTCTCCTATGAGTCCCCACCATCACGTGCTGGCAACATAGAACGAGGGTTGCGCTCGTTGCGGGACTTAACCCAACATCTCACGACACGAGCTGACGACAACCATGCACCACCTGTACACCAGTCCGAAGACGCACCCATCTCTGAGTGATTCCGGTGTATGTCAAGCCTTGGTAAGGTTCTTCGCGTTGCATCGAATTAATCCGCATGCTCCGCCGCTTGTGCGGGCCCCCGTCAATTCCTTTGAGTTTTAGCCTTGCGGCCGTACTCCCCAGGCGGGGAACTTAATGCGTTAGCTGCGGCACGGATCTCGTGGAATGAGACCCACACCTAGTTCCCAACGTTTACGGCATGGACTACCAGGGTATCTAATCCTGTTCGCTCCCCATGCTTTCGCTTCTCAGTGTCAGTAATGGCCCAGAGACCTGCCTTCGCCATCGGTGTTCCTCCTGATATCTGCGCATTCCACCGCTACACCAGGAATTCCAGTCTCCCCTACCACACTCTAGTCTGCCCGTACCCACTGCAAGTCCGAGGTTGAGCCTCGGATTTTCACAGCAGACGCGACAAACCACCTACAAGCTCTTTACGCCCAATAATTCCGGACAACGCTCGCACCCTACGTATTACCGCGGCTGCTGGCACGTAGTTAGCCGGTGCTTCTTCTGCAGGTACCGTCACTTGCGCTTCTTCCCTGCTGAAAGAGGTTTACAACCCGAAGGCCGTCATCCCTCACGCGGCGTCGCTGCATCAGGCTTCCGCCCATTGTGCAATATTCCCCACTGCTGCCTCCCGTAGGAGTCTGGGCCGTGTCTCAGTCCCAGTGTGGCCGGTCGCCCTCTCAGGCCGGCTACCCGTCGTCGCCTTGGTGAGCCACTACCTCACCAACAAGCTGATAGGCCGCGAGTCCATCCCAGACCGAAAAACTTTCCACACCATACGGATGCCCGTTGGTGTCATATCCGGTATTAGCTCCGGTTTCCCGGGGTTATCCCAGAGTCTGGGGCAGGTTACTCACGTGTTACTCACCCGTTCGCCACTGATCAGACCAAGCAAGCTTGACCGTCACCGTTCGACTTGCATGTGTTAAGCACGCCGCCAGCGTTCGTCCTGAGCCAGGATCAAACTCTCCGTTGATGTTCAAACACCCACC
>NZ_BAAARE010000052.1:0-4176 GCF_039532035.1 Terrabacter carboxydivorans
CCGCGATCCGCTCCGCCACCACGGTCCGCTCGTCCGGTGACGCGAACCTGACGCCTTGGATCTGACGCAGCGCTTCGGCGAACACGTTGGCCCGGGTGAACGTAGAACGCTTGCCCGACACGATCTCAAGCGATACCCGAGCGGCTTCCTCGAGCATCGCCTCGGCCAGGTCCCCCGCCCGCAACAGAGGCAGGTCGTTGCGCCCGGCCAGGGTCGCGACCCACGACTGCGCGTCGTCCCCGACGAACGGCTGGGCTCTCGCCCGCCAGTGCGTGGCCAGCTCTCCGAGGGCCTTCAGCTCCTTGGGCGGGCGGGTCTCCAGGGTCGCGCGCTGACGCATCTGCAGCACCTCACGCGGCGTCGGCTGCCTCCCGTGGACGGCGACGAAGTCCGCGACCAGCACGTCCTTCGCCGCGTCGATCTCGGTGGTGCGCTGTGAGAACTCCGCCCGCAACGCCTCGTCCACCCCGGCGACCTCCCACTTCTCAACCGGTGAGTGGCGTCGTCGTTCGGGATCCCAGCCGTAGCCCAGATCCCGGGTCACGAGGTCCGCAAGGACACCGTTGTAGAGCTCCGACAGACCCACCGAAGCGCGGAAGAGTGCCTTGCTGTCCAGCGTCCGCCACCGGCCGTCCGACACCGCCTGTACCCGGTTGAGGACCACGACATGGGTGTGCAGCTGCGGGTCGCCAGCGCGCGAGTCCCAGTGGTCGAACGCAGCCGCTACGACACCGCGAACGTCCTGCGACACGACACCGCCCCGGCCCGTTCGGGTGGCGAGCACCGTCCGTTCCGCGTAGCCGATGACGAACTCCGTCGCGGCTATGTGCACGGCATAGATGCGCCGCCGGGTTTCGTCGTCGGCAAGCCCCCATGCCACCGACACCGACTTCGGCGCGCTGAACGTCAGGTCGAAGCCTGCGACCGTCTTCGGCGCCTTCCGCTCCCGCTTCAACGCGTCGACGTATGCCGGCCGCTCGGCCCCCGGGGCCCGGCCCAGCGGGTGCCCGGTGACCGGATCCTGCAGCATCCCGAGCATCCGCCACAGGTGCTCCTCACTCACCGTCGACCCCGAAACGATGCCACGCCCGCCGTCGAGGCCGGCGAGCCCAGACCCCACAAAACGCCCCGGAGGAGTGCCCGGCTCGCTGTAGTACGAAGCCAGCGGCGACGACGTCAGTCCCCCGGCATCGCCCCGGGCAACGGAGGCCATGAGGTAGCGGTACCCCGAGCCCAGCGTCATCCTGCGAATCGACATCGTCACCCGCAGCGAACCCCGGCCACGGGGCACCCGCGGGAGTCCGCGGCCACCTTGGTGCCAGACGTGTGGAGCGAAGGTCCGGCAGTCGGCGGGGCTCGAGGGAAGGCACCCCAGGGCACAGGGCTCGGGCCCTGCGGCGTCGGTCTCCACTGGGATGGATAAGGGCGCCGGCCACGGATACCAGTCGGGCAAGGAAGGCGAGTAAGTCAGGCTTCGGCAGCGACCAAGAGGCGGGACGGAGAACGCATCACGCTTTGGGAGGCCGAGAGCGCTGATGCACTATGCAATGACCCAAGGATGCGTGCCAGACCTACGTAGGCGACATGGGAGGTGCGGTGCTGCGGTTGAGCCGGTCCTACGCATTGCCAATGAAGCCGGGGCACGGGGTTGAGGTGTTGGCTTTCTCATCCGTCGCAGAGCTCTTGCCCGGCGAGCACCAGGACTGGACCTGTTCGACACCGGACGCGAGCCTCAATCGAATCAGTCCGATTGAGGTGACCGCGGCATGGTCACCGGTCCTTCAGGACCCCTAGGGGGGCCAGACCCTGATGGCGTTCGACCTGGACAGCCACGAGCTGCTGCGCATCAGGGCGAACCCGGCTCCGCTCGAGCAGCTGCGAGGCCCCCGTGGGGTCCGCCCAGCCGGGCCGCCGCTGCGGCCCTCGACCGAGCCGGTCACCGTGCAACGGCGGGCCTCGACCGAAGGGGTGATCGTGATCGCCGGGCAGAAGGTCGCCATCGGCCGGGCCCACGCGCACCACACCGTGACCGTCCACGTCGCCGAGACCACCGTGGCCGTCGAGGCCGACGGAGAGACGCGTGTCTTCCGACGGACCAGCACCAAGCCCGTGCGTAGCATCAAGGGACCGCGGCCACGGACCGCTGTCACCGGTTCCTAGCCCGAGTGTCAAGGATCAGGTGACACAGATCCGTCAAGCCTCAGGTGCGTCAAGACACGACCTCCGGTCCAGTGTCCTGCGTCGGGTCCTCTCCCCGCGGCGCGAACAGGGCAGCGGCAGGTCTGCGCTTGCGCCGACCTGCTGACCGGCATATCAGAGCCACGAGGTTCGTCGCTCGCCTCTCGTTGGGACACCCCGTCGGGCGGCATCGAGTCCCTGATGGGAACATCAGTAGTCTCTGTGGCCGTGACTCAAAGACGCCGCGTAACCATCGTGCTCATCCTGAACATGTCGATGATCGCGGGGCTGTTGGTGGCGGGCCATTTCGCCCATTCCCTCAGCTTGGTTGCGGAGGGCGGCGACTTCCTCGCGGACTCGCTCGCGTTGGCCTTGGGCCTGCTAGCGATCTACCTGAGGGATCGTCATCGCAACGAGAAGGCCACGACCTGGGTCGCCCTGGTGAACGCGCTCTGGCTGCTCGTGCTCTCGGTCGGTGTGGCGGCGTCGGCCATTCAGCGCCTGGTCAGCGGTAGCCCTGAAGTCCACGGACTGCCGGTGCTTGTGGCCTCAGCGATCGCCGCCGCGGTGATGCTGTGTGCCGCGTTGATCCTCGGGGCGGATGCTGGCCGAGAAGACCTGCACATGCGCTCGATCCTCCTGGACACGATCGCCGACGGGGTGGCCGCCGCCGTGGTCGCGATCGTCGGGGCGGTTCTCGCCGTCGCCCAGCGCTGGTTCTGGCTCGACGCTGCTGCCGCTCTGTTGGTGTCGACCCTGATCGCCGTCGCAGCCCTACGTCTCCTGCGCGATGTCGTTCGGGCGCTCCGCGCTGGAATCGCGTATGTCCCCGAAGACGACTGACTGCACACCAACGCGGCAGGGTGGTTCCTGGAACGCCTGTATGACAGGCCACGACCCATTTAGGTCCAGCTGCCTGACACGACTTCACTGGGCTTTGACCGCCGTTGACCTGCCCCAGCTAGCGTCTGCCGCTTGGGCGCCGCCCGTCGGATCTACGGCCCATCCGCGTCTCCACGCTTGTGACCGCAAACAGCAGACCAATCAGCGCCCCCAGTGCCAGCAGACTGGTGACGATTCCCTCGTCGACGCCCATACGGGCACACTGCCACCCCGGCCTGCGCGTTCCCTGAGTCCGCTCACCCGAGTTGACCACCGAGCGGAAGGATCGTTCGAGCCCCTCTGCGCTGTTGCACCCGAGGGGCAACCTGAACGAGTGCGTCGCCGGGAACCCGACACATCGACTCTTCGCAGTTCTGCTGAGCCTGCGGCAACCGCTACTCGTTGACGAGTACGGTGACGCCGACGGCGGCGCTGACAGCTCGGCCTTTGACGTTGGCCGGGACGGGGACGCGGAAGGCCTCGAGCTCGTTGGGGTGTCCATCGACGGTGGTCGCGGCTTGCCCATCGGGCTGCGCCTCATCGAGGTGGTAGGTCCAGGTGCCAGTGCCGATCAGGCGGCCTGAGGCGTCGTAGAAGCCGGCGCGGGCGGAGAAATCAAGGAGGTCGCTGACGTCGCTGGTGACCCGCACCTTGGCGTGGACCGCTGCGCCGTCGAAGCCCAGGCTGGTGAACTGCAGGCGGCTGTCGAAGGGGCCGGGTGCCGGGACGGCGGTGCCGGCCCGGGGTCGCAGGGTCTTGAGTGAGGGGAGCTCGGGTTCACCGGCGGCGGCCGTGAGTCCGGCGAATGCGGTGACAGGCGTGGCCCGCATCGCAGGGAGCTGGGTGGCCGGCGCGGCGTTGCCGGTGGAGGCGGGATCGGCGCCGTGCGAGGTGAGCTGCGCGACCGCGAAGCTGGCGCCAACGAGGACTGCCACTACGCCTAGGGCGGCCAGCGCGACTCGAAGGCGTGGTGGTCGCGCCTTGGGGACGGGTCTGCTGCACGGATAGGTGGCATCTGATCTGCGTCGATGTGTGTCGGCGCTGGAAGGATGTGCACCATGCCCAAGGCGTTCCCCAACGAGTTCCGCGAGGACGTGATCCGGGTCTTCAAGGAGT
>NZ_BAAARE010000053.1:0-3807 GCF_039532035.1 Terrabacter carboxydivorans
ACGCCGACCGCGTCGCCGCCCTTGCGCCATGGCTCGAGCACTACAACACTGAACGCCGCCACAGCGCCCTGAAAGGTCACCCGCCGATCAGCCGGCTGCAACCAACCTGATGGCCGGGTACACCTAGGGGCGCCGGCCAAGGCCTCGGTCAGCTCGAGGCTTGCCGCGTTTGCCGAGGCTCCCACCGCTGTCGCCCCGGGGCGCCCAAGGGGCGCTCGACGGCATACGTCATCGCGATGACACGGCCAGGGCACGAGCAAGCGCCTCGACCATCGGGTGTCGAGGCGCTTGCTGGCTCAGTGTGGCGCGAGCATCACTCGCAGGCGATGCCGTCGCCGTCGCGGTCGAGCTTGCGGGAGTAGCCGGGCTCGCCCGCGTAGATCGGGTCCGCGCCGGCGGCGCGCACGGCGGAGCAGTTGGCGTAGTAGACGTCGGCGAGCTGCGCTGCCGCAGCGGCCTGGCGGGCGGCGGCGTCCGCCTTGGCCTTCGCGGCAGCCCTGGCCTTGGCCGCGGCCTTTGCCTTCGCGTCGGCCTTCGCCTTGGCCTCAGCAGTCGCCTTGGCCTTGGCGGCGGCGACGGCCCGCGCCTTGGCCTCAGCGGCGGCCTTGGCTGCGGCAGCCTTGGCGGCGGCGTCCGCCTCGGCCTTCGCGTCGGCCTCTGCCTTTGCGGCGTCCGCGGCTGCAGCAGCCTGCTCGGCGGCGGTGTCGACCGTCGGGGTCGGCGAGGTCGTCGGCGTGGCGGTCTCGGTGGCGGTGGTGGTCTGCTGGGCGTCGACGAGACGGACCTGCACGTTCTCGGCGGTGGGTGTCGCCTGGCTGCACGCGGTGAGTGCGAAGAGGCCGGCGGCGACCGTGAGTGTGATGCGATTGCGTGTGTTCATAACCCTTTTCCCTGGATTCCCCTGTGTGAACCCTCGAGGCTACGGACGGCTTCGTGGCTTGGGACGGGAATGGGAGATTTCGGGCGAATGCATCGGGGCCCCTCTCCGGGCCCGCGCTGGTGCGGCGCCTGCGACACTCGAGATGAGAACAGGGCGTTCCACGCGTCGATAGGGGTTGCAGATGTTCTGGTTGATCGCAGGCGGACTCTTCGCCTTGGTGCTGCTGGCGGCATGGCTCTCGGACCGCCGCAACAAGCGCCGTCATGACATGAGGCCCATCGAGGAGAGCGACAGCTCACGCCTGGGCGGCGCCGACGGTGTGTCCGAGAAGGCGAGCGACTACGGCGTCGGGGACCAGCGCCGCTTCGGTGGCGTCCACCCTCCCGTCGGGGGCACGCCGTACGGCGGCTGAGCTGTCCGATCGCTGACCGTCACCTGCACCGCGGCGGCGTGCTGCTCGTCGTCGCCGAGGCCCGACAGCCAGGCGGGCTCAGGGCAGGGCGTAGCTCACCTGCGTGGCGAGGAACTCCCGCGCGGACGCGGTGTCCAGGCGGAGGGCGACGTTGGTCGAGCGGCAGACCATGTCGCCCGTGATCGTGGTGGCGGCGATGACGTGGGTGCCGTGCAGGTAGTTGGGGCCGCCGGAGTCCCCGCCGCAGGCGCCGCCCCAGCCGGCCGTCCAGTTCTGGTCCTCGTGGACCCAGCCGGGCGTGACGCTGTCGAGCCCGAGCAGCGCGGACTGCCTCTCGCCGGTGGACGGGTAGGTGTGCGCGCCCCCGCCGAAGGTGACCGTGGAGCCGTAGCCGAGCACGTCGAAGCGCTGGTCGCTCGGGACGCCGTCGAGCTCGTATGCCGTGGGCAGCGTCGCCGGGGTGATGCCGGGGTCGCTCGACAGGTGCACGACGGCGATGTCGTTGGTGTCGTTCGCGTAGACGTTCTGTCGCGACGTCAGCTTCGGCACGAAGGCCGGGTCGATCGCGATGGTCCCACCGTAGTACGTGCTCGCGGCGGTCGGCTTCTGGTCGAAGGTCGCCCACGCGACGGGCAGGTGACCGTTGGAGCGGAAGTAGTCCGCGAAGCAGTGGCCGGCGGTGAGGAATGCCGTGTGGTCGATGAGGGCGCCGCTGCAGGCGAACTGCTTCGGGCCGTCGACCGTGTCGCTGAGGTAGAGCGCGCCTGTCTCGGGGCGCGAGGAGTCGGGCGTGCCGTTGACCATCGCCGTGGCGACCGACAGGGTGAATGCGAGGGCGGCGCCAAGCGCGGCCGCGGGGATCAGTCGCCTCATGCGTGAGCACGTTCCTCGCGGGCGGCCAGCCTTGTCAAGGGAGTCCGCGCCGTACCGACCCGGGTCGGCGTCCAACCTTTCGCATGCCATGACACGGGAGAAGCCATTCCTACGGGTGGCCAACGCTTTACCAAGGTGCGCGTAATGTCCCGGTCACGGCTCCAGTCAGGTTGGGAGGCCTCGACGAGCGCGCCGTGACCACCATTCGACGCTGCGCCGAGCGTCACCACCCCACTCTGGAGGATCTGTGAAACGCTCGGCCCTCTCTCTCGCTGCCGTCACCGGCGCGCTGCTGCTCGCGGTCGGCGCCACGTCCGCGATGGCCCAGCCGTCGTCGGCCGGTGCCACCCACCGCGCAGAGCACGTCTGTGCGCGTCCCGTGCCCGGGACGGCCGGCTGCCACGCCATGGTCGTCGTCGACGCCTCCGGCAAGCCTCAGGTCACTGCGACCCCGAGCGGCTACGGCCCCGCCGACATCCAGTCGGCCTACGGCCTGGCGGGTCTGTCCAGCGGCGGCCGCACGGTCGCCATCGTCGACGCCTACGACGACCCCACTGCCGAGGCGGACCTGGCCACCTACCGCTCGCAGTACAACCTGCCTGCCTGCACCACGGCCAACGGCTGCTTCCGCAAGGTCAACCAGACGGGTGGCACGAGCCTCCCGCGGACCGACGCCGGGTGGGCCACCGAGATCAGCCTCGACCTCGACATGGTCTCGGCGTCGTGCCCCGACTGCAAGATCCTGCTCGTCGAGGCGAGCTCCGCCTCGTTCGCCAACCTCGGCACCGCCGTGAACTACGCGGCGACGCAGGGTGTTTCAGCGATCAGCAACAGCTACGGCGGTTCGGACTCGGCGGGGACCTCGGCCTACAACCACCCCGGTATCGCCATCACGGCCTCCACCGGTGACAACGGCTACGGCATCGAGTCGCCGGCCTCCTTCGACAGCGTCGTCGCCGTCGGCGGCACGAGCCTCACTCGCGCCTCCGGCACGACCCGCGGCTGGACGGAGAAGGCGTGGAGCGGTGCCGGGAGCGGCTGCTCGACACTGAACGCGAAGCCGTCGTGGCAGACGTCCGCCACGCAGTGCTCGGGCAAGGCCAACGCGGACGTCTCCGCGGTCGCCGACCCCAACACCGGTGTGGCCGTGTACGACTCGACCTCCTACCAGGGCCGCAAGGGCTGGCAGGTCTACGGCGGCACCAGCGCCTCGTCGCCCATCATCGGTAGCGTCTACGCCCTTTCGGGCAACACGGCCGGCTACCCGGCGTCCTACACCTGGGCTCACACGTCCGGCCTGAACGACGTCACCTCCGGCACGAACGGGACCTGCACCCCGGCGGTGTGGTGCACGTCCGGCACCGGCTGGGACGGCCCCACCGGTCTCGGCACGCCGAGCGGGACCAGCGCGTTCTGACCCTGCCACGCTGACACGGAAGGGGCCCGTCACACGACGGGCCCCTTTCTCTGCGTCCTGTCGCCGACAGGACGCGGCCAGGTGTCGTCGGCGCTAGCTGTACTCGGTCATGACGTTGGTGACAGGCGGCTGATCGGCGGCAGGCCGTTGAGCGCGGTGTGGCGTCGTCGAGTGTTGTACTCCTTCAGCCAAGGAGCAAGGGCTGCAGCTCGATCGGCATTGCTG
>NZ_BAAARE010000054.1:0-3130 GCF_039532035.1 Terrabacter carboxydivorans
CGGGAAACGCCACTACCGTTGCTCATGAACGTCCTCCTTCTTGCGTGTGGGACACCAAGCCCGACAAGCGCATCAGGAGGACGTTCGCCACGCCAGACCCGACCGCGCAGAACGCCTTTCTATGCCGTTGACCGCGGTTGCTCGCGACGTCTCGGCCGGCCAGCTCGGCGCTGACGTCCCGGGCGTGCCGGCGACTCGCCACGCCGTCGCGGGGACGGCGCGGCGAGTCCTTCAGGCACCGTCAGCGGTCGATCATCTTCTGCATCGCCTCCGGGTAGCGCGCTCCCTGGACCTGCACGCTGGCGGACGCGGCGTCGAGGTCGGCGAGGTCCTCCGGGGTGAGCTCGAGGTCTGCTGCGGCGAGGTTCTCCTCGAGGCGCTCGACCCTACGAGTGCCGGGGATCGGGGCGATCCACGGCTTCTGCGCGAGCAGCCACGCGAGGGCGACCTGCCCAACGGTGTGGCCCTTGCGCTCCGCGATGGTTTTGATGAGGTCGACGAGAGCGAGGTTCGTCTCCAAGGCCTCCCGCTCGAAGCGCGGTAGGGAGGCGCGGATGTCGCCCTCACCGAACTGCGTGGCCTTGGTGACCTGGCCCGTGAGGAAGCCGCGACCGAGCGGGCTGAACGGCACGAACCCGATGCCGAGCTCCTCGAGCATGGGCAGGATCGCGTCCTCGGGCTCGCGCCAGAAGAGGGAGTACTCGCTCTGCAGGGCCGTCACCGGCTGCACGGCGTGGGCCCGGCGGATGGTCTGCACTCCGGCCTCCGACATGCCGAAGTGGCGCACCTTCCCGGCGTCGATGAGCTCCTTGACGGCGCCGGCGACCTCCTCGATCGGGACGTCAGGGTCGACCCGGTGCTGGTAGAGCAGGTCGATCGTGTCGGTCCGCAGTCGACGCAGCGACCCCTCGACCGCAGCGCGGATGTTCTCGGGGCGGCTGGTGACGCCGGTCTGCGCGCCGTTCTCGTCGAAGGCGAAGCCGAACTTCGTGGCGATGACGACGTCGTCGCGGACCGGTTCGAGGGCTTCACCGACGAGGTCCTCGTTGTGGAAGGGCCCGTAGACCTCCGCGGTGTCGAAGAACGTCACTCCGCGCTCGACCGCGGCGCGTAGGAACGTGATCATCTCCTCGCGTGGTGGGCGGGGCCCGAACGACTGGCTCATGCCCATGCAGCCGAGGCCGAGGGCGGAGACCATCAGGCCTTGGTTACCGAGGGTGCGTGTCTGCATGCTGTGCTCCTTGCGTGCGATGCGGTTGAAAGCCCTGGGGCCGTCGAGCCTGTCAGGGCTGGCTGATGGTGAGCAGGGACTTGATGGCGCGGCGTTCGTCCATGGCGGCGTAGGCGCCGGCGACGTGGTCGAGGTCGGTGGTGTAGTCGAAGACGAGGCCGGGGTTGATGTCGCCGGCGAGGACGTGCCGGAGCAGCTCGGGGATGTACTGGCGGCCGGGTGCGACGCCGCCCTTGATGCCGACGTTCTTCCAGAACAGCGTCTGGTACTCGAACGACTCGTAGAGGGGGACGCCGACGGCGCCGATCATCCCGCCGGCGCGGACGATGCCGGCGGCGGTGTCGATGGACTGGTCGGTGCCGACGCACTCCAGTGCCCGGTCCACACCGGCCCCGTCGGTGAGCCGCAGGACCGCCTCGACGGCGTCGTCGCCGCGCTCGGCGACGATGTCGGTCGCGCCGAACTCCTTGGCCAGCTGCTGCCGTTCGGCGTGGCGGCTGAGCGCGATGATCCGGCCGGCGCCCAGGAGGTTGGCAGCCAGGACGGCGGAGAGCCCGACGGCGCCGTCGCCGACGACGGCGACGGTGTCACCCTGCTGGACACCGGCGCTGACGGCGGCGTGGTAGCCGGTGCACATGACGTCGGACAGCGCGGTGAAGGAGGCGAGCTGCTCGTCGGTGAAGGCGGCGGCGTCGCCGGGGACCTTGACGAGGGTGGCGTCGGCGTATGGGGCGCGGACCCTCTCGCCCTGGCCGCCATCGATCTCGCCGTTGCCGAACGCGCCGCCGTGGGTGCAGTTGGACTGGTAGCCGTTGCGGCAGGCGGGGCAGGTGCCGTCGTTGAAGGTGAACGGGGCGATGACGAAGTCGCCGACGGCGAGGTCCTGCACGTCGGGGCCGACGGCCTCGATGACGCCGATGTACTCGTGGCCGATGCTGCCGACCTGGTGCGGGTTGATGCCGCGGTAGTACCAGAGGTCTGAGCCGCAGACGCAGCCGCGGACGACACGGACGACCGCGTCAGTGGGGTCCTGGATCTGCGGGTCGGGACGCTGCCCGATCTCGATGTGTCGTGCTGCTTTGAACAGTGCTGCCTTCACGGGGTTTCTCCTCGGTCTGGGGTGGCGATTTGTGGTGGCGAGTTGGCCAGGGAGGGGCGGGGTCAGCGCGCTGCTCGGCTGCTGCGGTGGGCAGGCAGGAGCAGTGCGAGGACGAGCAGCAGGCCCAGGGCGAGCAGGATGCTGCTGCCGTGCAGGGCCAGGGTGAAGCGGGCCCCGGCGTCCGGAGCGCCGGCAGAGATGGCGACCAGGACGGCGAGGCCCATGGTGGTGCCGAACTGGTGGAAAGTGTTGACCAGGCCGGAGGCGGCGCCGGCGTCCGCGGCGGGTGCGTCGACGATGCCGAAGGAGGTCAGGGGGGCGAACGCCAGGCCTTGGCCTGCCCCGACGAGCAGCATCGGGGCGGCGATGGTGCTCAGGTAGCTGCTGTCCGGGCCGGCGCTGCTGAGCCACGCGATGCCGGCCAGCGTCAGGGCGACCCCGGTGGCGAGCATCCATCCGGCGTCCCAGCGGCGGCCCAGGTGCGGCACGGCGGACGCGACGGCGAAGTTGACGACCGTCATGGGCAGGAACCCGAGACCGGCTTGGAGCGCGGAGAAGCCGAGGGTGTCTTGCATGAGCTGGCTGGTGAAGAAGAAGAACCCGATCATCGCCCCCATGTACGCCGCCCGCGTCAGGTAGGCGGCGACGCGGCGACGGTCGGCGAACAGCCGCAGCGGCATAGAAAGGCGTTCTGCGCGGTCGGGTCTGGCGTGGCGAACGTCCTCCTGATGCGCTTGTCGGGCTTGGTGTCCCACACGCAAGAAGGAGGACGTTCATGAGCAACGGTAGTGGCGTTTCCC
>NZ_BAAARE010000055.1:0-2228 GCF_039532035.1 Terrabacter carboxydivorans
CTGTCAACGGCGGCTGAAACTGGACCCCTCCGCGACGGGTGAAAATGGACCCCTTTCCTTTCTGGTCATCTCAGTCCTCGGCTCCCAGGGGTGTGGGGACGCGGCCGAGGTCGCGGTTCTTGAGTCGGTAGGAGTCGCCTTTGAGGTTGACGACGTCGGCATGGTGGACGAGCCGGTCGATCATCGCGGCGGCCACGACGTCGTCGCCGAACACCTCGCCCCACCGGCCGAAGGGCTTGTTGGACGTGACGATCAGGGAGGCCCGTTCGTAGCGGGAGGACACGAGCTGGAAGAACAGGTTCGCGGCCTCGGGCTCGAACGGGATGTAGCCGACCTCGTCGACGACGAGCAGCGGGTACCGGCCGAGGCGTCGAAGCTCGTCCTGCAGGCGGCCGTCGTGGTGGGCTCCGGCGAGCCGGTCGACCCACTCGGAGGCGGTCGCGAACAGGACCCGGTGTCCGGCTTGGCAGGCTCGGATCGCGATGCCGGTGGCGAGGTGGGTCTTGCCGGTGCCGGGCGGCCCGAGGAAGACGACGTTCTCTTTGGCGGTGACGAAGTCGAGAGTGCCCAGGTGCGCGATGACGTCCCGGGACAGGCCGCGGGCGTGGTCGAAGTCGAACTCCTCCAAGGCTTTCCGGGCGGGGAACCTCGCCGCGCGGATCCGGCCCTCGCCGCCGTGGGACTCGCGGGCGGCGACCTCGCGTTGCAGGCAGGCGGCGAGGAACTCCTCGAAGGTCCACGCGTCGGCTCGGGCCCGCTCGGCCAGCCGCGGGATCGCCTCGCGCAGCGACGGCGCCTTCAACGCGCGGGTCAGGAACGCCAGCTCGGCTTCCACGTCCCGGCGGGTGGCGGAGTTCTTGGCCGGCGGCATCAGGCCACCTGCCCGTCTATTGACCCGTCGATGGTCCCGATGCTGGGCGGCGGGCCGGCCTCGTATCCGTCGGTGATCCCGAAGGCGGTGTCGTACACGGACAGGTCCCGCTGCTCGACGCCCTGCTGCGTCGGCGGGGCCGGTCGATGCGTGGCTGCCCGGGCCATCGCCAGCGCGGCGGTGTGGTGTTCCGGGTCGGTGATGCTCTGGTGCCTAGCCCAGCACCGCTCATGCGTGGCGACCGGCCGCCCGGCGAGGGTGACGGTCACGGTGTCCAGGCCAGCGAAGACCTGCACGGTGCGACCGACGGCAACCGGGTCCACGGAGTAGTCGTTACCGGCCACCCGCACGTAGTGGTCGCGGCCCAGCCGGAGCTGGTGGCGCCACCCCAGCACGGGCGCCACCGGGGGCAGGGGCAGCATCGCCGCCTGATCGACCGGCCACCGGACCGTCGGGGCGCACCCGATCCGGCGCACGATCCGGGTGTTCGCGACCGGCAGCCACGCGTGCAGCTGCGCGTTGAAGTCGCGCGGGCCGGTGAACGTGCGCCCGGGCAGGAAGGAGGTTTCCAGGTACTGGTTGGCCCGCTCGACGATGCCCTTGGCCTCCGGGTCGCGCGGGCGGCACTGGTGCACGCCGCAGCCCAGGATGCCGCGGAAGGCATCGAACTCCTCGGTCAGCCGCGGCGTGCCGGCGCGCCAGGACCCGACCGCGGACTCGTTGTCCCACACCAGCTGCCGTGGCACCGCGTGCAGGTGCTCGCTCAGCAGGAGCCAGTGCCCCGCGATCAGGTCGGCCGCCTGCCGCGAGGCGATCATCACCGCGAACAGCATCCGGGAGTACCCCGCCGCCATCACCAACACCGGCGGGCGCCCGACCTGCCCGAACCCGAGCGCGATGTCGACCGGTGGGAACCACAGGTCGCACTGCACCCGGTCCCCAGCGACATACGCCGTCCGCGTCGCCGGGTCCGGCGGCAAGTACAACGGACGCAGCAGGCGCACACGGTCCTTCAACACCGTCAACGACCGCGCCCACCCGATCCGCTCCGCGATGACCGTGGCCGGCATCGTCGGGCACGAGCGCAACAGTTCGATGATCGCCGGCTCCACCGCATCAACGCACGAGCCCCTCGCCGGCCGCTCATACCGGGGCGGGCTGTCCTTGGCCAACGCCCGCCTCACCGCGTTCCGCGAGATCCGCAACCGACGAGCAATCGCCTTGATCGGCATCTGCTCAGCCCGGCGCAGCCGACGAATCTCTGCCCAGTCCTCCACACTGATCACCCTCCACAGGCTCACGGAGGGGGTCCGTTTTCACCCGTCGATCAGGGGTCAGTTTTCACCCGACGCTGACA
>NZ_BAAARE010000056.1:0-2088 GCF_039532035.1 Terrabacter carboxydivorans
TGCCGCAGACGCCCAGCGCTGGTGGAACCTCCGCCACCTACGAGCTCGGTGGAGTTGCCATGCTCGACCTCACCAGTGAGCAGGTCACCCGCGAGATTCCCTTCCAGAAGTGGTCCACGGCCGGACATGTGGCCACCCGCAACCCGTTCAAGATGACCGCTGACGGCAACCACCTGACCATGCGCGTCGCACCCGACAACGGCGACGAAGGCAACGGCACCGAGATCCTCACCTACCAGGCCACCGTCGGCTGACGGAACTTGCTTGGCCCGGCGCCAGCTCCAGACCTGCGGGCGCCGGGTCACGCCGTGCTCACGGCCTGGCTTTCGCCCTCGCCCTGCCCCATCGCGATGGCTGCTTGAGCGCGCACGGACTTCCAAAAGGCGATGCGTTCTTCGCAGACGATCTCGCCCGGATCCATATCCCGAGGTTTCCAGGGACTGGTTCTCGTTATGGGCCACGATCGTCCGGACCGCAACCGCTGCTGCTCGGCCGTGCCGCAATCGTGTGCGCGCGAGGACCGCAACGCACGAACGTGCGGCTGTCCTTGCATCGAATTGGGTGATCGGCCGGCCATTCGCGACATAGGCTTCCCGTCCGGAGTCGCTCGCGACGCCTGACTTACTCGCCTTCCTTGCCCGACTGATATCCGTGGCCGGCGCCCTTGTCCGTCCCAGTGGAGACCGACGCCGCAGGGCCCGAGCCCCGTGCCCTGGGGGTGCCTTTCCCTCGAGCCCGCCGACTGCCGGACTTTCGCCCCACACGTCTGGCACCAAGGTGGGCGCGGACTCCCGCGGGTGCCCCGTGGGCGGGGTTCGCTGCGGGTGACGATGTCGATTCGCAGGATGACGCTGGGCTCGGGGTACCGCTACCTCATGGCCTCCGTTGCCCGGGGCGATGCCGGGGGACTGACGTCGTCGCCGCTGGCTTCGTACTACAGCGAGCCGGGCACTCCTCCGGGGCGTTTTGTGGGGTCTGGGCTCGCCGGCCTCGACGGCGGGCGTGGCATCGTTTCGGGGTCGACGGTCGGTGAGGAGCATCTGTGGCGGATGCTCGGGATGCTGCAGGATCCGGTCACCGGGCACCCGCTGGGCCGGGCCCCGGGGGCCGAGCGGGCGGCATACGTCGACGCGTTGAAGCGGGAGCGGAAGGCCCCGCAGACGGTCGCGGGCTTCGACTTGACGTTCAGCGCGCCGAAGTCGGTGTCGGTGGCATGGGGGCTGGCCGACGAGGGAACGCGGCGGCGCATTTATGCCGCGCACGTGGCCGCGACGGAGTTCGTCATCGGCTACGCGGAGCGGACGGTGTTCGCCACCCGAACGGGCCAGGGCGGTGTCGTGTCGGAGGACGTTCGTGGTGTCGTCGCGGCTGCGTTCGACCACTGGGACTCGCGCGCTGGCGACCCGCAACTGCACACCCATGTCGTGGTCCTCAACCGGGTGCAGGCGGTGTCGGACGGTCGGTGGCGGACGCTGGACAGCAAGGCACTCTTCCGGGCTTCGGTGGGTCTGTCGGAGCTCTACAACGGTGTGCTTGCGGACCTCGTGACCCGGGATCTGGGGTACGGCTGGGATCCCGAACGACGACGCCACTCTCCAGTGGAGAAGTGGGAGGTCGCAGCGGTGGGCGAGGCGTTGCGGGCGGAGTTCTCACAGCGCACCACCGAGATCGACGGGGCGAAGGACGTGCTGGTCGCGGACTTCGTCGCCGTCCGTGGGAGGCAGCCTTCGCCGCGTGAGGTGCTGCAGATGCGTCAGCGCGCGACGTTGGAGACGCGTCCGCCCAAGGAGCTGAAGGCCCTCGGAGAGCTGGCCACGCACTGGCGGGCGAGGGCCCAGCCGTTCGTCGGGGACGACGCGCAGGCGTGGGTCGCGACCCTGGCCGGGCGCAACGACCTGCCTCTGTTGCGGGCGGGGGACCTGGCCGAGGCGATGCTCGAGGAAGCCGCTCGGGTGTCGTTGGAGATCGTGTCGGGCAAGCGTTCTACGTTCACCCGGGCCAACGTGTTCGCCGAAGCGCTGCGTCAGATCCAAGGCGTCAGGTTCGCGTCACCGGACGAGCGGACCGTGGTGGCGGAGCGGATCGCGG
>NZ_BAAARE010000057.1:0-1714 GCF_039532035.1 Terrabacter carboxydivorans
ATAGAAAGGCGTTCTGCGCGGTCGGGTCTGGCGTGGCGAACGTCCTCCTGATGCGCTTGTCGGGCTTGGTGTCCCACACGCAAGAAGGAGGACGTTCATGAGCAACGGTAGTGGCGTTTCCCGCGGTGATCGGAACCGGAACGCTCGGCTCTCGCGGCTGCGCGGGGCGGTCCCGGTCACGAACGCGATCGTGGGGATCGACCTGGCCGACCGCAAGCAGATGCTCGTGGTGACCGACCACGACTCGAAGGTGCTGGCGCGGCGGACGTTCCGGTGCAAGGCCTGGGACCTCGGCGCGGCGCTGGACTGGGCGGCCGACCGCGCGTCCCGAGCAGGGTTCGCCGGAGTGACCGTCGCGTGTGAGCCGACCGGGCACCGGTGGATGGTCCTGGCCCAGCTCGCGACCGAACGCGGCATGTCGTTCGTGTGCGTCCAGCCCGCAGCCTCGTCCTGGGCGCGGAAGAGCGAGGACCTCACGACGGACAAGACCGACGACAAGGACGCCGTGCTGATCGCCCGGCTGACCGCGCAGCTGCGCTGCTACCTGCCCGAGCCGGTCGACGAAGCGAACGCGACCTGGACCCGGCTGCGGCACCTCGGCTCGCGCCGCGAGGACCTCCTCGAGGAGCACGTTGCGGCCGTGCAGACGGTCCGGGACCTGCTCGAGTGCGTGTGGCCGGCCGCGCTCGAGACCGCGAAGCACCCGTTCCGGTCGGCCACGTGGGTCGCCGCCCTGGCGGTCATCGTCCGCAGGGACGGCGGGGACCTGGACCGGACGAGGCGGCTCGGGCTGGCCCGGTTCGAGCGGGCCGTCCGCGCGGAAGTCACACGCCGAGGCGGGGTCCGTCCCTGCCTGCGCATCGTCCGCCGCCTCTTCGCCGCGCTCGACGACAGGGCGGGCGTGGTGGCGCACCGGCCGGCGGTGTTCGAACGGCTCGAGTGGACCCTGGCCGACTGGGACGAGGCCCGGGCCAAGCTGGTCGACGTCGAGGCCCGGATGACCTCCGTCCTGGACGAGCTCGGACTGACCGCGCTGGTGACGAGCATCGACGGGCTGTCGCCGGTCGGGGCCGCGGCGATCCTCGCCCAGACCGGCGACCTGGCCCGGTTCACCTCCGCCCGGGCCGTGGTCAAACACGCCGGCCTCGCCCCGCGGGAACGCAAGTCCGGCACCTTCACCGGCCGGGCCCGCCTCACCGGCGCCGGGCGGCCACAGCTGCGCGTCGCCGCGTGGCGGGCGGTATGGGGCTGTCTGCAGACGAACCGGGTGTACGCCGCCCGCTACCGGTATCTCACCAGCCGCGAACACAACCGGCTCACCCCCACCCAAGCGCAGACCGCGGTCGCCGGCGCGATCCTGCGCCAGCTGTACGCCGTCGTCACCCAGCGACGGGCCTGGGACCCCGTCATCGCCGCCCACGGCACCACCGCGTGGAAGGAGACCACGGGCACCGCTGCGGCATAACCACATCCGGCCTGACGCGGGCCGCCCATCAGCAGGAGGCGGCGGCGTCCATGAGCTGGGGCGGGGTGAGCCTTCCGCGGCATTGAGAACCCCCGGGGTATCTCGTCGGTCATCGCAGGCCGCCCCGTCCCGTCGTCGACACAACCCGATCACACGCTGCCGAGCACGACCTCGATTAGCTATGCAGGGACCGACGACGAGACACCGGCACCCGCCCAGCCCTTGACGCTAAACACCTCACGCTGATGA
>NZ_BAAARE010000058.1:0-1421 GCF_039532035.1 Terrabacter carboxydivorans
GGTCAAGTCCCGGGTAGTGGTGTAGCGCTGCGTGATCCGTGGTGAAGGGGTCAGGCGGTCAAGGCCGGCAGGTCATCAGCTCCGATCTCTGGTTCGGTGTCGGGGACGAGGTTGACGCGGGAGCGGGCCAGGACGTCGAGGCCGAGATAGCGGCGGCCTTCGGCCCACTCGTCGGTCTGTTCGGCCAGGACGGCCCCGACGAGGCGGACGATGGCTTCGCGGTTGGGGAAGATCCCGACGGCGTCGGTGCGGCGCCGGATCTCCTTGTTGAGCCGTTCGGTGGGGTTGTTGGACCAGATCTGGGTCCAGATCTCCTTCGGGAAGCTGGTGAAGGACAGCAGGTCCTCGCGGGCGCGGTCGAGGTGCTCGAAGACGGCCGGGAGCTTGTCCTTCACGTAGTCGAGCAGCCGGTCGAACTGAGCGTGGACGGCGCACGCGTCGGGCTGGTCATAGACCGAATGCAGCATCGCCTTGACCGCCGGCCACATCGCCTTCGGGGTCACGCCCATGAGGTTGAAGGCGTAGTGGGTGCGGCAGCGCTGCCAGGCCGCGCCCGGGAGGTTCGCGGCGATCGCCTCACGCAGCCCGGCGTGCGCGTCGGAGGTGACGAGCCGGACCCCAGCCAGGCCACGGGCCACGAGGTCGGCGAAGAACTCGTTCCATGCCGCGCCGGTTTCCGCGGTGGCCACGCGCATCCCGAGTACTTCGCGGTGGCCGTCGCCGTTGACGCCGGTCGCCAGCAGCACCACGGCGTTCACGACGCGGCCGCCTTCGCGGACCTTCATCGTCAACGCGTCCGCGGTCACGAACGTGAAAGGGCCGGCCGGGCCGAGTGGCCGGTGGCGGAAGTCCTCGACGAGCTGGTCCAAGTCGGTGGCCATCCGCGAGACCTGTGACTTCGACAGCGAGTCGATCCCGAGCGTCTTGACGAGCTTGTCCATCCGGCGGGTGCTGACGCCGGCGAGGTAGCAGTCCGCGACCACGGTGATCAGCGCGGACTCGGCGCGTTTGCGGCGCTCGAGGAGCCACTCGGGGAAGTAGGTGCCCTTGCGCAACTTCGGGATCGCAACGTCGACGGTGCCGACCCGGGTGTCCAGGTCGCGGTGCCGGTAGCCGTTGCGTTGGCTCGCGCGCCCCGGGGTCGGGCGACCCCACTCGGCGCCCACGACGGCGTCGGCATCGGCCGACAAGAGCGCGTTGATGATCGACTCCAGCAACGAGCGCATCAGATCGGGTGAGGCTTCGGACAGGGCTTCGCCGAGCAGGCCGGCAGGGTCGACAATGTGTGGTGCGGTCATCGTGATGATTCCGTTCGAGAGATCTGTGGAAGGTGAACTCGAAGGATCACGCGGTGGCCGCTCCTACGTCCACGACCGGGACGAACTCGGCGACCGCGCTACACCACTATCGGGGACTTAACT
>NZ_BAAARE010000059.1:0-1348 GCF_039532035.1 Terrabacter carboxydivorans
TGAACCGCCCCGGGATGTCGGGAGGCTTCGAACCTTGGGAAGGTTGGAGTCATGCCGGGGAACACGTCCAGGAGGTACCCGCCTGAGCTGAAGGCTCGGGCGGTGCGGATGTTCGAGGAGATCCGTTCGGATCACGCCACGGACTGGGAAGCAATGGGCCAGGTCGCGCAGCTGCTCGGGGTGAGCACCGCAGAGACGGTCCGCAAGTGGGTGCGTCAGGCCCAGGTCGATCAGGGGGCCCGTCCGGGCGTGACCAGTGAGGAGTCGGCCGAGGTCAAGCGGCTTAAGCGGGAGGTGGCCGAGCTGCGCCGGGCGAACGCGATCCTGCGTTCGGCGTCGGCTTTCTTCGCGGCCGAGCTCGACCGGCCCTTCAGGTGATCGTGGAGTTCATCCGCGAGCACGCCGGCCACCGCGAGGACGGTGGGCTGCGCTGGGGTGTCGAGCCGATCTGCACGGTGCTGACCGAGCACGGGATGCCGATCGCCCCATCGACGTACTACGCCCACGTCAACCGTCAGGCGACCGCGCGTGAGCACCGGGATGCGCTGCTGTTGAAGGAGGTCCGCCGTGTTCACGCCAGCAACTACGGGGTGTACGGGGCGCGGAAGGTGTGGCTGACGCTCAACCGGGAAGGTATCCCGGTGGCCCGCTGCACGGTCGAGCGGCTGATGCGCCAGGACGGGCTGGCGGGTGCGGTCCGCGGCAAGGCCAAGCGCACCACCATCGCCGACCCCGCGGCCGAGCGGGCCAGGGACCTGGTCGGACGCGACTTCAACCCCGCCGCCCCGGACCGGCTGTGGGTCGCGGACATCACCTACGTGTCGAGCTGGAGCGGGTGGGTGTACGTCGCCTTCGTCATCGACGCCTTCGCCCGTCGCATCCTGGGCTGGCGGACCGGCACGTCGATGAGCACGCAGCTGGTCCTGGACGCCCTCGAGCAGGCCGTGTGGACCAGGGAGCGTTCGGGCGCGAGCATGGAAGCCGTTGTGGCACACACGGATCGCGGCTCTCAGTACACCTCGATCCGGTACACCGAACGCCTCGCCGAGGCTGGCATCGCGGCCTCGGTGGGTACGACGGGTGACTCCTATGACAATGCTTTGGCCGAAACGATCAACGGGTTGTACAAGACCGAGCTGATCAAGCGCCGGGGGCCGTGGCGCACTGTCGAGCACGTCGAGTACGCGACCGCCGAGTGGGTCGACTGGTTCAACCACCGCCGCCTCTACGCGTACTGCGGCGACGTCCCACCGGCCGAACTCGAAGCGGCCTACTACGCTCAAAACGAGTCCCAGCAGGAGCTGGAGCTCTCAAACCAGTAAGTCTCCGGACATCCCGGGGCGGTTCA
>NZ_BAAARE010000060.1:0-1341 GCF_039532035.1 Terrabacter carboxydivorans
GTGTCCAGTCTCAGGACATCCGCGACAGGTGTCTCAAGACATCGGCGACACCCTGTCTCGGGTCATCGGCGACAGGGTGTGGTGCTGAGCATGCTCAGCCATGTCAAAGGCGCGACTGGTCATCACGGCCCTGCTCACCGAAGGTCAGACCGTGTCCGAGGTGGCCGCGAGGTACGGGGTGCATCGCTCCTGGGTGTACCGCCTCAAGGCCCGCTACGAGCAGGAGGGCGAGGCAGCGTTCGAGCCCAGGTCGCGCCGCCCGCTGACCAGCCCGACCGCCGTCGCGGACACGACCGTCGAGCTGGTCCTGCGGCTGCGCAAGGACCTGACCGACGCGGGCCTGGACGCCGGCGCTGACACGCTGTGCTGGCACCTGCGCCACCACCACCAGGTCGTGATCTCGCGCGCCACGGCCCACCGCATCCTGGTGCGCCACGCCACCGTCACACCAGACCCGTCCAAGCGACCCAAGTCCTCCTACATCCGGTTCGAGGCCGGGCAGCCGAACGAGACTTGGCAGTCCGACTTCACCCACTACCGCCTCACCCGCACCGACGGCAGCCCCGGAGTGGACGTCGAGATCCTCACCTGGCTTGATGACCATTCCCGCTACGCCCTGCACGTGAGCGCCCACCCCCGCATCACCGGCCCGATCGTGCTGGCGACCTTCACCGCCGCCGCGGCCGAGCACGGCTACCCCGCCTCGACCCTGACCGACAACGGCATGGTGTACACCGTCCGGTTCGCCGGCGGCCGCGGCGGCCGCACCAGCCTCGAGGTCGAGCTGCGCCAGCTCGGGATCACCCAGAAGAACTCCCGCCCGAACCACCCCACCACCTGCGGGAAGGTCGAACGCTTCCAGCAGACCCTGAAGAAATGGCTGCGCGCGCAACCCCACCAGCCCGCCACCGTCGCCGATCTGCAACGGATGCTCGACACCTTCATCGCCGAGTACAACCACCGCCGCCCGCACCGTTCACTCCAGCACCAGGCCACCCCGCACGCCGCCTACACCGCACGACCCAAAGCCGGCCCCGGCGACCGCCGCAGCGACACCCACGACCGCGTCCGGACCGACCGCGTGTCCAAGACCGGCAACCTCACCCTGCGCCACAACGGCCGCCTGCACCACATCGGCATCGGCCGGACCCACGCCGGAACCTACGTCCGGCTCCTGGTCCAAGACCTCGACATCACCATCGTCGACACCGCCACCGGCGAAATCATCCGCGAGCTGACCCTTGACCCCAGCCGCGACTACCAGCCACAACACCCCAGGAAAAACAACAGTGGCCCTACGTTTCCGTAGGGCCACTGTCGCCGATGTCTTGCGACATCACA
>NZ_BAAARE010000061.1:0-1279 GCF_039532035.1 Terrabacter carboxydivorans
GGGTCTGCTGCACGGATAGGTGGCATCTGATCTGCGTCGATGTGTGTCGGCGCTGGAAGGATGTGCACCATGCCCAAGGCGTTCCCCAACGAGTTCCGCGAGGACGTGATCCGGGTCTTCAAGGAGTCGGATGCCTCCGTCGCCCAGGTCGCGAAAGACTTCGGCATCTCGCCGTCGTGCCTCAAGCGGTGGCTGACGATCGATGAGCGACGCTCGGCCAGCGCAGCGAGCCCTGCCCGGACCTCCAGCGAGTCGGAGGCGCTGCGGGAGGCGAACAAGCGGATCAAGCTGCTCGAGCAGGAGAACGAGGTCCTGCGCCGCGCCGCGGCCTATCTCTCACAGGCGCACCTGCCGGGAAAATGATGTACCCGCTCGTCCGCGAGCTGGCCGGCGACGGGATCCCCGTCACGGTGACGTGCCGGGTGCTGAAGATCGCCCGCCAGCCCTACTACCGCTGGGTCGCCAGCCCGGTCAGGGCTGCCGAGCTGACCGCGGCGTACCGGGCGAACGCGTTGTTCGACGCCCACCGCGACGACCCGGAGTTCGGGTACCGGTTCCTGGTCGACGAGGCCCGCGACGCGGGTGAGGCGATGGCGGAGCGGACCGCGTGGAAGCTCTGCTCGCAGCTGGGCTGGTGGTCCGCGTTCGGCAAGAAGCGCGGGCGCAACGGCAAGACGCCCGGCCCGCCGGTCCACGATGACCTGGTCGAGCGGGACTTCACCGCGCCGGCTCCGAATCGTTTGTGGCTCAGCGACATCACCGAGCACTGGACCGGCGAGGGCAAGCTCTACCTGTGCGCGGTCAAAGACGTCTACTCCAACCGGATCGTCGGCTACAGCATCGACTCACGGATGAAGTCCTCGCTCGCGGTCGCGGCTCTGGACAACGCGGTCGCGCGGCGTCACGCTGACGGCGCCGATGTGGCCGGGTGCGTCCTGCACACCGATCGCGGGTCGCAGTTCCGGTCCCGGAAGCTGGTCCACCAGCTCCACCGTCACGGCATGGTCGGCTCGATGGGGCGCGTCGGCGCGGCCGGGGACAACGCGGCCATGGAGTCGTTCTTCGCGCTGCTACAGAAGAACGTCTTGAACCGTCGCGCCTGGGCCACTCGCGAGCAGCTGCGGATCGCGATCGTCACGTGGATCGAGCGGACCTACCACCGCCGTCGGAGACAGCCCCGCCTCGGCCGGTTGACCCCGGTCGAATACGAGTTGATCATGACGACAACCGCCACTCAGGTGGCCTAACCGAAACTGTCACCCGTCCGTGCAGCAGACCC
>NZ_BAAARE010000062.1:0-1263 GCF_039532035.1 Terrabacter carboxydivorans
GCCGAAGGCTCGGTCGTAGTCGGCAAGGTCGCGTGCGAGCTCGTCGCCGGCAACCGGCACCGGTTGGGTGGGGTGCAGGTACTGCTGCCGCAGCTGTTTGGCTGCGGCGAGGTGGGCCGGGTCGGTGACCGTCATGCCGCGGGCCCACACCCGGGCGTGCCGGGCGACGAGGCGTCCCTCGAGGCGCACGTCGACGTGGGTCAGGTCGGCGCTCACGTCGACGAACCGGCCGATCACGGCGGGGTCGACGGAGTAGTCACTGCTGTCGACCCGGACGTAGTAGTCCCGGCCGAGCCTCACCCGGTTGACCCAGCCGACAGCGGGTGGCACCGGCGGCAGCGGCAGCATCGCAGCTTGGTCGGCCTCGAGCAGGTCCATCGGGCGGGCCTTGATGGTGCGCACCGTCCGGGCATTCGCGACGGTCAGCCATGCGGTGAACTGGGTGTTGAAGTCCGCAGGTGAGGTGAAGGTTCTTCCCGGCATGAATGAGGTTTCGAAGAACTGGTTGCCTCGCTCGACGATGCCTTTGGACTCCGGGTCCCGGGGCCGCAGCCGAACGAGCGTGGTGGCCAGGGTGCCGGTGAACGCGGCCACCCCGTCGGCGTGACGTTTGCCGCGACCGATACCCGGCTCGTTGTCCCAGATCAGCCGCCGCGGGACCCGCCCCAGCTGCTGGAGCAGCTCCCACGTCGCGGTCAGGAGGTCCTCGGTGCGTCTGGTCGGGATCATCCGCCCGAGGATGAACCGCGAGTGCGCTGCGGTGATCACCAGCACGGGCAACAACACCGTGCTGCCGTCCTCGAGCGGGATCTTCCGCGGCGGGAACCATAGGTCACACTGCGCCGCGTCCCCGGGCAGCCACGTCAACCGGTCCGATGGGTCGACCGGGCGATACTGCGGCCGCAGCGACCGGACGTTGTCGCGGAACCACGTGATCGACCCGGCCCAGCCGACCCGCTCGGCGATGACCGTGCCGGGCATGTCCGGATGCTCGATCAGCAACTGCCTCACCAACGGCTCGAACGGTGTGAACGCCGTCGACACGGCCGGCCGCTCGTACTTCGGTGGGCGGTCCGACGCCACCGCCCGCGCCACCGTCGCCCGACCAATCCCCAGGTCCCGCGCGACCTGACGCTGCGGCACACCATCGGCGACCAGCCGCCGGATCAGAGCCCAATCCTCCACTGAGATCACCCATCCAATCTGTCTGGGTGGCCTCGTTTTCGACCGTCGCTATGGCCTCATTTTCGAGCGTCGTCGACA
>NZ_BAAARE010000063.1:0-1219 GCF_039532035.1 Terrabacter carboxydivorans
ACCTGTCGCCCGCCCGGCCGGTTCGCTCCGCCGTCAGAACAGCCCTAACGGAAGAGCGGAGTCCAGCATGACGATCCAGCCTGTTCCCACGCCAGCGGCCAGCGCCGACCTCGCTGTCATCGGCGGCGTCGACACGCACAAGCACACCCACTACGCCGCCGCGGTCGACAGCCACGGCCGTCTGCTGGGACATCGCGAGTTTCCCGCCAACGACCGGGGATACCGCGATCTGCTCAGCTGGCTGCAAGGCCACGGCACGATCGCCGCGATCGGTGTGGAAAGCACTGGCTCCTTCGGCGCCACGCTGACCCGCTTCCTGACCGCGCAAGCCGTCCACGTCATCGAGGTCAACCGGCCGAACCGACTGGCGCGGCACATGGACGGCAAGTCCGATCGGCTCGACGCCGAGCAGATCGCTCGAGCCGTGCTCGGACGAACCTCCACCGCAACCCCGAAGGCCAAGTCCGGGACGGTCGAAGTGATCCGGACACTGCGCGTCGCGCGTGCCAGCGCGGTCAAGGCACGCAAGAACACCTTCAACACCCTGTGGGGCGTGATGATCGGAGCGCCTTCGCCGCTGCGGGACGAGCTGGTCATCTTGACCAAACGGACACTCGTCAACCGCTGCCACGGACTGCGACCCGAAACCGATGACCTGTTGTCGCTGTCCGCGTCCCCGGACCGGATGCTGCTCGCTGGCGTGAAGACTGCGCTACGCGACCTGGCTCGCCGGTGGAAGGCACTCGACGCTGAGATCAAGGCGCTCAACAAGCAGATCGAGGCCCTCGTGCGAGTCGCTGCTCCCGCGCTCGTGCAGCTGCACGGAGTCGGCATCGAGATCGCCGGACAGTTCCTGGTCAGCGCGGGGGACAACCCCGAACGGATCCGCAGCGAAGCCGCCTTCGCCAAGCTCTGCGGGGTCGCGCCACAGCCGGCCAGCAGCGGCCGGACCAGCGGCCGACACCGGCTCAGTCGCGGCGGCGACCGGGCGGCCAACAGCGCCCTGTACATCGTCACCATCGTGCGCATGCGGCACCACCAACCCACTCGCGACTACGTCGCCCGCCGCACCGCCGAAGGGCTCAGCAAACGCGAAATCATCCGCTGCCTCAAGCGCTACATCGCCCGCGAGGTCTTCGCCAACCTGCCCCGCGCCACGGATACCTCCGCCGTCACAGCGCCCGTCGCCCCGGCCGCTTGACGAATATAGGAGCATCGA
>NZ_BAAARE010000064.1:0-1177 GCF_039532035.1 Terrabacter carboxydivorans
GCTTGAGTTCAAGGGTCTGTTGCAACGAGGGCTATCCAAGGATGGTGTCCATGCCTGGTCCTCGTTTGTCGGTGTCCGAACGCGCTCAGATCGAGGTGCTCTTCGGTCAGGGCCTGACCTTTCCCGCGATCGCGGCCGTGATCGGGCGTGACCGCTCCACGATCTGGCGCGAGGTGACCCGCAACAACGCCTACCGCGGTGCGCACCTGACCCGCCCGGGCGCCCGACACCCGCACGCCAGCCGCACCCGCGGCACCGGCGGCCACCTGCGCGGGCCCTACCGGTGGGTGTACGAGCACCACGCCGCGCAGTACCGCTACCGGCGCCGGGCCCGACGACCACACCGGCCCAAGCTGCGCTCCTCCTGGAACTGGCCACGACCGGCCCTGTGGAGCGAGCACGTCCTGCCCAAGCTCCAGCAACGCTGGTCCCCGACCCAGATCGCGCGATGGTTGGCTTCGACCTACCCCCACCAGCCGGAGCTGCACGTGTCCCACGAGACGATCTACCAGGCGATCTACCTCCAAGGCCGCGGCGAGCTGCGCCGCGAGATCGCCGCCCAACACGCCCTACGCTCCGGACGCGCCCGTCGCCGGCCCCAGTCCCGCACCGCGCACGGCGCCCGCGGCAGCCGCCCCTGGCTGGCCGACTTCCACATCTCCACCCGCCCGGCCGAGGCCACCGACCGGGCCGTGCCCGGGCACTGGGAAGGCGACCTGGTCATCGGTGCCCGCGGCGCCAGCGCGATCATCACCCTGGTCGAACGCACCACCCGTTACGTGATGCTCGGCTCGCTGCCCGAGTCGAGAGTCAGCGCCGAGGTCATCAGTGTCCTGACCGAGCTGATGGGACGGGTCCCGGCCGAGCTGGCCAAGACCCTGACCTGGGACCAAGGCATCGAGATGCGCCAGCATGCCGCGTTCACCCTGGCCACCGACTGCAAGGTCTACTTCTGCGACCCACACTCACCCTGGCAGCGCGGCAGCAACGAGAACACCAACGGCCTGCTACGCCAGTACTTCCCCAAAACGAGCACCGACTTCCGCACCTATAGCCAAGCCGACCTCGACGAGGTCGCCCGCGAGCTCAACGGGCGCCCCCGTGAAACCCTGAACTGGAGAAACCCCGCCGAAGCCCTCAACCACCACCTCGTTGCAACAGCTCTTTGAAACCGCCC
>NZ_BAAARE010000065.1:0-1142 GCF_039532035.1 Terrabacter carboxydivorans
TCACCTGATGCTTGACACTCCGGCTAGGAAACTGAGGTAGCGGTCCGTGGCCGCTGGCCCTTGATGCTACGCACGGGCTTGGTGCTGGTCCGACGGAAGACACGGGTCTCACCGTCGGCCTCGACGGTCACGGTGCTCTCGGCGACGTGGACGGTCACGGTCTGGTGCGCGTAGGCCCGGCCGATGGCGAGCTTCTGCCCGGCGACCACGATCACTCCCTCGGTGGAGGCTCGCCGTTGCACGGTGACCGGCTCGGTCGAGGGCCGGAGCGGCGGCCCGGCCGGGCGGACCCCACGCAGGCCTCGCAGCTGCTCGAGCGGGAGCGGGTTCGCCCTGGTGCGCAGCAGCTCGCGGGTGTCCAGGTCGAACGCCATCAGGGTCTGGCCCTCGATCCGGATCCCGACCTGCCGGCCGCCGAGGATCTCGGCGATCAGGACCTTCCGCCCGCCCAGGTTGATGCTGCCGAAGCGGGACACGGCACGCTCGAGCTCGACCACCCCATCGGGTTCGAGCGTGGACGGCAGCGGTGGTGGACCGGCAGGGACCGCGCCGTGGGCCACGAGGATGGCCAGGTCGTTGACGGACAGGTGGGAGCGGACCGTCTTCACCCGGGTGCCGCCGATGCTCAGGTGGACCATGTCGCAGTCGATCCAGAACCTCACGCATTGACCGACCCGGGCCGGGCCGAGCCAGAACTGCTGCCCGCGGATCGCCAGGTTCCCCGACGGCCCCACGACCCGCTCCAGCTCGACCGCATCACCGGGCTGCCTGCCCAGGGTGGGTGCCACCGGGGGTGCTACCGGGGGTGCTACCGGGGGTTCCACTGCGGACTCGTCTGTGGCGCAGTGGTCCTCATGCGGTCGTGCCGGTTCGGTGACCGCGTCCAGGGCCGGTGGCAGCCACAACGGCAGCACCTCGCGTGCCTCGGTCGGCACCGCGGCGAACCGTTCCGCCGGGGTCACGGGCAGCGTGTCGTTCAGGGCTTGGTGCGGCCGGTCGGTGTTGTAGCCGTTCACCCACGCGTCGACGGCGGCCTGGGCCTGCTCGACCGAGGTGAACGGGCCGGCCTCGTCGAGGAAGTCCGGGCGGAACGTGCCGTGGAACCGCTCCACCTTCCCGTTCTGGTTCGGGGAGGCCGGGGC
>NZ_BAAARE010000066.1:0-1101 GCF_039532035.1 Terrabacter carboxydivorans
CCTAGGTGTACTCGGTCAGCAGGTTGGTGACAGGAGGCTGGACGGCGGGAGCCCGTCGAGGGCGGTGTGGCGTCGTCGAGTGTTGTAGTGCTCCAGCCATGGCGCAAGAGCTGCGGTTCGTTCGTCATTGCTGGTGAAGACCTGTCGGTAGGCCCACTCGCTGGCCAGGGTGCGGTTGAAGCGTTCGACTTTCCCGTTCTGCCAGGGGCAGTGGGGCTTGATGAACTTCTGGCGTGCGCCCGCTGCGGCCACGGCCTCATGGAAGGCTCGTCCGTGACGGTATGCGAACGCGTTGTCTGTCATGACCCGTTCGATGCTGGTGATGCCGTGGTGGTTGAAGTAGGCGATGGCGCGGGTCAGGAACGCAGCGCAGGTCGGGGCGGTCTCGTCCGGGTGAATCTCGCTGTAGGCGAGTCGGGAGTGGTCATCGACCATCGAGTGGACGTAGTCGTAGCCGATCTTGGGGCGTTTGCGCTTCGCGGCCTCGGTCAGGGCGCGGCCGTGGGCCTTCCACCCGCCGCCGTCGGGGATGCGTCCGATTTTCTTGACGTCGACGTGGACCAGCTCGCCGGGGTGCTCGCGTTCGTAGCGGATGGCGGTGGCCTTGCTCGAGCGGATCACCACGCCCGTGAGCGGGTCACAGTCGCGCAGGTAGGGCACCTGGTGTCGACGCAGGACACGGCCCGCGGTCCGGGGTGCGAGCCCGAGCTCGGGTCCGAGCCAGTCCTGCCCGCGGCGGTGCCTGGCCCTTGCGTCCACGACCGCGGCCTCCACCGATGCTGGCGTCCGGGCGGGGCTGGCATGGGGCCGTGAAGACCGGTCCACCAAGCCGGCCTCGCCTTCGGCGTCGAACCGCGCGACCCAACGGTGGGCGCACTGCCGAGAGATGCCCATCGCTTTGGCGGCATGCGCCACCGCCCAGCCTTGGCGGCGGACCCGGTCGACCAGCAGTCGGCGACCGTGGATGTTGAGTCGGGCGTTAGCGTGGGACACGAGAACCTCCGGACGGTGCGGGACGTAGACACTCCTCACCTCATCCGGAGGTTCTCCTTGTCGTCAACGCCCACGTGTCACCAACGTGCTGACCGAGTACACCTAGGC
>NZ_BAAARE010000067.1:0-1083 GCF_039532035.1 Terrabacter carboxydivorans
CAGGTCTGTGACGGGGCTTCTAGTCCAAGCTCCTATCAGGTCAGTTCCGCCTGGCCGGCGCGCACCATGACGCTGCACCGATCCGGCCGACAAATCGAACGCAGGACACCGTGGTCATACCTTGGCCGGGGTCAGACCGGGCCGGTGCAGCGCCGCTCTTGATGTTCACAGACCTTCCCGTTCTGCCACGGGCAGTGCGGCTTGATGAACTTGTGGGTGGCTCCGAGCGCGGTCATCGCGTTCTTGACGTCGGTGCTGTGCCGGTAACTGAAGTGGTTGTCGGTGATGACCCGCTCGATGGTGGTGATGCCGTGGCCGGCGAAGTGCTCCGCGGCGCGCAGAATGAACGCGGCGCAGGTGGCGCCTTTCTCGTCGGGCAGGATCTCGCTGTAGGCCAGGCGTGAGTGGTCATCGACCATGGAGTGCACGTAGTCGTAGCCGATCCGGGCCTTCTTCTTCGCGGAGGTCGAGCCCATCGAGCGGCCGTGAGCTTTCCAGCCGCCGCCGTCGGGGATGCGCCCGATCTTCTTGACGTCGACGTGGACCAGCTCGCCGGGGCGGTCGCGTTCGTAGCGGACCGCGGTGGTCTTGCTGGAGCGGATCACCTCACCGGTCAGCGGGTCCAGCGTCCGCAGGTAGGGCGTGTGGTGGCGGCGTAGGACCCTGCTGACGGTGCGCGCTGGCATGCCCAGCTCGGGTCCGAGCCAGTCCTGCCCGCGCCGGTGCTCGTGTCGGGCCGCGATGACCGCGGCCTCCACCGCCGCAGGGGTGCGGCGCGGGCTCGAGTGGGGTCGCGAGGACCGATCACCCAGCCCGGCCTCGCCCTCGGCGTCGAACCGCGCGATCCACCGGTGCGCGCACTGCCGGGAGATGCCCATCGCCTTCGCAGCATGCGCCACCGCCCACCCCTGGCGGCGGACTCGGTCGACCAGCAGTCGTCGACCATGAATGTTGAGACGGGCGTTAGCGTGGGACACGAGAACCTCCGGGCGGTGCGGGACTTAGACACTCCACACCTCACCCGGAGGTTCTCCTCATCGTCAACGCCTACCCGTCACCAACGTCCAGGCCGAGTACACCTAG
>NZ_BAAARE010000068.1:0-1077 GCF_039532035.1 Terrabacter carboxydivorans
CTAGGTGTACCCGGCCATCAGGTTGGTTGCAGCCGGCTGATCGGCGGGTGACCTTTCAGGGCGCTGTGGCGGCGTTCAGTGTTGTAGTGCTCGAGCCATGGCGCAAGGGCGGCGACGCGGTCGGCGTTGCTGGTGTAGGCCGTGCGGTAGGCCCACTCGGTGGCCAGGGTGCGGTTGAGTCTCTCGACCTTGCCGTTCTGCCAGGGGCAGTGCGGCTTGATGAACTTCTGCACGATGCCGTGCTCGGCACAGACGGCGCGTAGTGAGTGGCGGTAGGCCCAGGCGTTGTCGGTTATCAGCCGCTCGATCCGGGTGATGCCGTGGTCAGCGAAGGAGGCGATCGCTCGCTCGAGGAAGGCCGCGCAGGTGATGCCCTTCTCGTCGGGCAGGACCTCGCTGTAGGCCAGGCGGGAATGGTCATCGACCATCGAGTGCACGTAGTCGTAGCCGGGACCGTTGGCCCGATCTCGTGGGATCCCGCGGCCGTGCACGCGCCAGCCTCCACCGTCGGGGATGCGGCCGATCTTCTTGACGTCCATGTGCACCAGCTCGCCGGGGCGTTCGCGTTCGTAGCGCACGGCGGTCTGCTTCGAGGACCGGATCACCTCGCCGGTGATCGGGTCACAGTCGCGCAGGTAAGGCACCCGATGGCGGCGCAGGATCCGTGACACCGTCCGGGCCGGCACCCCGACCCTGGGGCCGAGCACGTCAGGACCGTCCCGATGGGTGGTGCGCGCAGTCAGGACCTTCTGCTCGACCTCGTCGCTGGTTCTGGTGGGCGTCGTGTGCGGGCGCGAGGAGCGGGTGACCAGGCCGGCCTCGCCCTCGCTGGCGTACCGGTCGATCCAGGTCTTGACGCACTTGCGGGAGACGCCCATCGCTGCCGCGATGTGCGCTTGGCGCCAGCCGGCTTGGTGGCGGGCAACGATCAGCCGGCGACCGTGGACGGTCAGCCGGGCACTACCGTGGGACACGAGAACCTCCGGGTTGGAGTGGGCCTTAGACAAGCCACATCCCATTCGGAGGTTCTCGTTCGTTCAACCAGGCACGCCGCTACCAACGTGGTGGCCGGGTACA
>NZ_BAAARE010000069.1:0-1045 GCF_039532035.1 Terrabacter carboxydivorans
TGTCTTTTGAAGGGACATCCCTGTCAGTCCTGTGAAGGGACATCCCTGACACTCGCCGGGTCTCGGTCCATGGTGGGCTGCATGGCTGGCAGGGAGATCTCGATGGAAGTTCGCTTGGCTACGGCTGCCCACGCGCTGCTGCGGGATGCTGACGGTGCGACAGTGACGGCGGTGTGCAAAGAGCTCGGCATCTCCCGGGAGCGCTACTACGCCTACCAACGGCGGATGGCCCAGGACGGAATCGAGGGATTGCTGCCCCGCTCGCGTCGACCGGTCCGGTCCCCGACGGCGACCTCGGCGGAGGTGATGCAGGCGATCCTGGACGAGCACGACCGGCTCCTCGAGCAGGGCTGGGACGCCGGAGCCCGGTCGGTACACGACTGGCTGCTCCGCGCAGGGGTCGCCGTACCCTCGGCCCGGACCTGTCACAAGATCCTGGCCGCACACGGGCGAACCACTCCGACCCCAGCCAAGCGGCCTAGGTCCAGCTACCGCCGATTCGAGGCGCTGAAGCCTAACGGGGTATGGCAGCTGGACGGTCACCTGACCGACATGGCCGCAGGGAGAGCGGTCGTGCTGCGGTTTCAGGACGATCATTCCCGAGCGATCATGGCTTCCCGGGCTGCTGCCAGCGAGAACGGGGCCGACACGTGGGCGTGCCTGGTCGCGGGAATCAATCGGTACGGCAAGCCCGCGGTCGTGCAGTGCGACAACTCCTCTGCGTTCACCGCCCGACTGGTCAAGGGCGGCGGATACACCGAGTTCGAGGCCCGCTTGCACCGGATCGGGGTCGCTATGGTCAATTCCAACCCCGGCCGGCCTCGAACCAACGGCAAGAAGGAACGCGAGTGGCAGACCTTGGAACGATGGCTCAGGGCTCGGCCTCGAGCGCAGGACCTGCCGGAGCTGCAACGGCTGCTGGACGTCTATGACGTCGTGTTCACCACGCAGCGACCCCATCAAGGCATCGGCGGGATCCCACCCTCAGCGCGCTACACCGCCAGTACAAAGGCCGCACCGGACCCCGACCAGCTCAAGCCGCGAC
>NZ_BAAARE010000070.1:0-1013 GCF_039532035.1 Terrabacter carboxydivorans
TGTTCTGCATATCTGCTTAGGTGAAGTCCGGTATGCCGGTTTCTGCTGGCTTGAGAAGGTCCTTGAGCGGGTGCGGGTCAGTGTCCACGGCTTGCTCGAGGAGTCGATAGAAGAGCAGGCCGCGGGACTTCGCGTTCCGGCGATTGAACCGGAAGGTGTACTCGTCGAGGTAGTACGGCAGGTGCTGGTCCTCGACGCGGAAGTGCAACGTGCCGATGAGCCAGCGCTTGAGCAAGGACGCGACCAGGTGCACGCCGGGCAGCACGCTGGCCTGGTCCGGGGCGCGGTAGCCGAGGGTGAACTCGTGGGTGTAGCCGAGGTCGGCGAGCCGGCGCAGGGTGCGGGCGCCGTCGGTGCGGATCGTGGATCCGGGCTCGATGACGGTGGTGGCGAAGTCGACCAGCTGCCGGGTCCCGGGATGGTCGGCGACGGCGAGCCGGACTCGGCCCAACCGGCGGGTTTCGTTGTGCTCTATGGCGATCATGACCGCGACCTTGTCGCCGTAGCCGCCACCGCTGTTGCGAGTGGCGCCACCGATCATCGTCTCGTCGAGCTCCACGATCCCCGAGAGCTTGTCGCGTTCGGGCCGGACCATCGCCCGGCGCAGCTTGTGCATCCAGGCCCATGCCGTCTCGTAGGAGCCGAACCCGAGGACCCGTTGGAGCCCCAGCGCGGACATCCCGTTCTTCTGCGACATGAGGAACCAGATCGCCGCGAACCAGGTCGACAGCGGCGTCCGGGTCCGGTCAAAGATCGTGCCGGCCGTCACCGACGTCCGCCGTCCACACGACCGGCACATCCACAACCCGGCACCGGTGCGCCAGAACTCACGCTCGCCGCACCGCGGGCACACGAACCCCTCAGGCCACCGCAGGGCCGCGAGGTAGTCCAGACATGACTGGTTGTCCGGGAACCACTCGAGCAGCTGCTGGTACGTCGCTGGGTAGTCCTGCCCCCGAATCGGATTCGCGGTCATCCACAAAGGCTACTTCACCTAAGCAGATATGCAGAAC
>NZ_BAAARE010000071.1:0-930 GCF_039532035.1 Terrabacter carboxydivorans
GTCCGCCGCCAGGGCTGGGCCGTGGCCCACGCCGCGAAAGCGATGGGTGTCTCCAGGCAGTGCGCCCACCGGTGGGTGGCACGGTTCGATGCCGAAGGTGAGGCCGGGCTGGCCGACCGGTCCTCGCGACCGCACTCGAGTCCGCGCCGCACTCCGGCGGGGGTGGAAGCCGCCGTGGTCGCAGCCCGGCACCAACACCGGCGCGGTCAGGACTGGCTCGGACCCGAGTTTGGGATGGCACCGCGCACCGTCAGCCGGGTCCTGCGCCGCCATGACGTGCCGTACCTGCGGACGCTGGACCCCTTGACCGGGGAGGTCATCCGTTCCAGCAAGACCACCGCGGTCCGCTACGAACGGAAGCGTCCGGGCGAGCTGGTCCATGTCGACGTCAAGAAGATCGGACGCATCCCTGACGGCGGCGGCTGGAAAGCCCACGGCCGCTCGATGGGGTCGAGCTGGGCGAAGAAGAAGGCCCGGATCGGCTACGACTACGTGCATTCGATGGTCGATGACCACTCCCGCCTGGCCTACAGCGAGATCCTGCCCGACGAGAAAGGCGCCACCTGCGCCGCGTTCATCCTGCGCGCGGCGGAGCACTTCGCCGGCCACGGAATCGCCACTATCGAGCGGGTCATCACCGACAACCACTTCAGCTACCGCAACAGCACGGACGTCAAGAACGCGATGACCGTGCTCGGGGCCACGCACAAGTTCATCAAGCCGCACTGTCCTTGGCAGAACGGCAAGGTCGAACGGTTCAACCGGACCCTGGCCACCGAGTGGGCCTACCGACAGATCTTCGCCAGCAATGCCGATCGAGCTGCAGCCCTTGCTCCTTGGCTGAAGGAGTACAACACTCGACGACGCCACACCGCGCTCAACGGCCTGCCGCCGATCAGCCGCCTGTCACCAACGTCATGACCGAGTACA
>NZ_BAAARE010000072.1:0-860 GCF_039532035.1 Terrabacter carboxydivorans
TGAACCGCTCCGGGATTGATGGAGGCTCCCAACCCGCGAAAGGGTGGAGTCATGCCAGCACCGAGGAAGTACCCGGACGAGCTGCGTGAGCGCGCGATCCGGCTCGTCATGGACCTGGTCGAGGAGCCAGGCGGTCCGAGCATCAACGGCGCGTGCCTGCGCGTCGGTGACCAGCTCGGCATCAATGGCGACACGTTGCGTAACTGGGTCAAGCAGGCCCGCGTCGATGCCGGGAAGGCGCCCGGAGTCACCACCGAGGACAAGGCGCGGATCGCTGAGCTGGAGCGGGAGGTCCGCGAGCTGCGTCGAGCGAACGCGATCCTCAAGAGCGCGTCGGCTTTCTTCGCGGCGGAGCTCGACCGCCCCTCCACTCGCTGATCCGCTACATCGACCAGGACAAAGACGTGCACGGAGTCGAGCCGATCTGCCGGGCCCTGACCGAGGCCGGCGCCAAGATCGCCCCGTCCACGTACTACGCCGCCAAGACCCGCCCGACCTCGGCGCGGGCGGTCGCCGACGCGGCCCTGGACGAGCGGATCCTGGCTACCCACGCGGCGAACTTCGGGGTGTACGGGGTCCGCAAGATGTGGAAGGCGCTGAATCGGGAAACGCCAGAAGCGCCAGTGGCTCGCTGCACCGTGGAGCGGCGCATGCGCGCCCAGCACCTCGCCGGCGCTGTCCGGGGACGGGTCAAGCGGACGACGGTCCCAGCAGAGGTGGCCAGCCGGCCCGGGGACCTGCTCGAGCGGGACTTCACCGCTGCGGCGCCGAACCAGCGCTGGGTCGCCGACATCACCTACGTGGCTACGTGGACCGGGTTCGTGTACGTCGCGTTCGTCCTGGACCTGTTCTCTCGTCGC
>NZ_BAAARE010000073.1:0-787 GCF_039532035.1 Terrabacter carboxydivorans
GCCGGCCGGCGCGGTGGGCCTCGGTCAGGCGGGTGACCCAGTCGGTCGCGGTCGCGAACAGCACGCGGTGGCCGTGGCCGGCGGCGGCGATGCCCAGGCCGGTGGCCAGGTGGGTCTTGCCGGTGCCCGGCGGTCCGAGCAGCACGACGTTGCGGGCCTCGGTGAGGAACCCGCCGGAGGCCAGGGCGGCGATCTGCTGGCGGACGGCGGGTTGGGCGTCCCAGTCGAACTCCTCCAGGCTCTTGCGCGCGGGGAAGCCGGCGCCCCGGATCCGCAGCTGGGCGCCGGAGGCGTTGCGCGCGGCGACCTCCCGGTCCAGGACCGCGGCGAGGTACTCCTCGTGGGTCCAGCCGGCGTCGCGGGCATGGTCGGCCAGCCGAGCAGCGGACTCGACGATTCGAGGCGCTTTCAACGCTGCCGACAGGTAGGTCAGCTGCTTGAGCGCCGTACTGACGGCGTCCGTCTTGGCCTTTGCTGACATCAGGCCACCTCACCGTCAGCCTTGCCGCCGGTGCCGCCGGTGCCGCCGGTGCCGCCGGTGCCGCCGGTGCCGCCGGTGCCGACGGTGCCGCCGGTGCCGCCGGTGCTGCTGCCGGTGCTGCCGTCGGTGAGTTCCTCGACCGCACAGAGGGTTTGACGCTCGAGGGCGCCATCGAGCAGGCCGAAGGCTCGGTCGTAGTCGGCAAGGTCGCGTGCGAGCTCGTCGCCGGCAACCGGCACCGGTTGGGTGGGGTGCAGGTACTGCTGCCGCAGCTGTTTGGCTGCGGCGAGGTGGGCCGGGTCGGTG
>NZ_BAAARE010000074.1:0-769 GCF_039532035.1 Terrabacter carboxydivorans
CACCGACCCGGCCCACCTCGCCGCAGCCAAACAGCTGCGGCAGCAGTACCTGCACCCCACCCAACCGGTGCCGGTTGCCGGCGACGAGCTCGCACGCGACCTTGCCGACTACGACCGAGCCTTCGGCTTGCTCGATGGCGCCCTCGAGCGTGAAACTCTCTGTGCGGTCGAGGAACTCACCGACGGCAGCACCGGCAGCAGCACCGGCGGCACCGGCGGCACCGTCGGCACCGGCGGCACCGGCGGCACCGGCGGCACCGGCGGCAAGGCTGACGGTGAGGTGGCCTGATGTTAGCCAAGGCCAAGACGGACGCCGTCAGTGCGGCGCTCAAGCAGCTGACCTACCTGTCGGCAGCGTTGAAAGCGCCTCGAATCATCGAGTCCGCTGCTCGGCTGGCCGACCATGCCCGCGACGCCGGCTGGACCCACGAGGAGTACCTCGCCGCGGTCCTGGACCGGGAGGTCGCCGCCCGCAACGCCTCCGGCGCCCAGCTGCGGATCCGGGCCGCCGGCTTCCCCGCGCGCAAGAGCCTCGAGGAGTTCGACTGGGACGCCCAACCCGCCGTCCGCCAGCAGATCGCCGCCCTGGCCTCCGGCGGTTTCCTCACCGAGGCCCGCAACGTCGTGCTGCTCGGCGCGCCCGGCACCGGCAAGACCCACCTGGCCACCGGCCTGGGCATCGCCGCCGCCGGCCACGGCCACCGCGTGCTGTTCGCGACCGCGACCGACTGGGTCACCCGCCTGACCGAGGCCCACCGCGCCGGCCGGC
>NZ_BAAARE010000075.1:0-605 GCF_039532035.1 Terrabacter carboxydivorans
AGGTCGACGAGGGCCACCGCCCGGGCGTGACGAGCGCGGAGGCGAAGCGGATCGCTGAGCTCGAGCGGGAGGTCAAGGAGCTGCGCCGGGCGAACGAGATCCTGCGGACGGCGTCCGCGTTTTTCGCCGCGGCGGAGCTCGACCGCAAGCTGAAGTAAGCGCCAGAGTGCCGACTCGGGTGCTCGTGGAGTACATCGACGAGCACCGCGACCGGTTCGGGGTCGAGCCGATCTGCACAGCCTTGACGGCGGCAGGCACGCAGATCGCCCCGAGCACGTACTACGCGGCCAAGACCCGAGCCCCGTCGGCGCGGTCCGTGAGCGACGCCGCCACGACGACGCTGATCGAGAAGATCCACGCCGAGAACTACGGCGTCTACGGCATCCGGAAGGTCCATGCCGAGCTACGCCGGCAAGGCCATGCGGTGGCTCGCTGCACGACGCATCGGTTGATGAGATCCGTTGGCCTGCAGGGCGTGAGCCGGGCGAAGGGGCCACGCACGACGATCCCCGGCAGCGGCCCGGACACCCGCCCGGACCTGGTGCAGCGGGCGTTCACCGCCACGGCACCGGACCAGCTGTGGGTCGCGGACATCACCTACTGCC
>NZ_BAAARE010000076.1:0-595 GCF_039532035.1 Terrabacter carboxydivorans
TGAACCGCTCCGGGTTTAGTGGAGGCTGGGTTGTGCCGACTCGGCGGTGTCCGTGTCGGTGTTCTGACGGTAGTACTGCTCCTCGTACTCGGCCGGGGGAACGTCGCCGCACCAGGAGTGCAGCCGGTTGTGGTTGTACCAGTCGACCCATTCCATGGTCGCGAACTCGACCTGCTCCAGGCCGCGCCACGGGCCACGGCGCCGGATGAGCTCGGTCTTGTACAGGCCGTTGAGGGACTCCGCGGCTGCGTTGTCGTAGCTGTCACCCTTGGATCCGACCGAGGCGACCGCGCCGGCTGTGGCGAGCCGCTCGCTGTACGCGATGGCCACGTACTGGACGCCGCGGTCCGAATGGTGGACCACGCCCGTGACTTCGTGGTCCTCGCGTTGCCGCTGCCACAGTGCTTGCTCGAGCGCATCGAGGGCCAGGTCGGTCCGCAGGCTATTCGACACCCGCCACCCGACGACGCGACGAGAGAACAGGTCCAGGACGAACGCGACGTACACGAACCCGGTCCACGTAGCCACGTAGGTGATGTCGGCGACCCAGCGCTGGTTCGGCGCCGCAGCGGTGAAGTCCCGCTCGAGCAGGTCC
>NZ_BAAARE010000077.1:0-593 GCF_039532035.1 Terrabacter carboxydivorans
GAGATCGTGTCGGGCAAGCGTTCTACGTTCACCCGGGCCAACGTGTTCGCCGAAGCGCTGCGTCAGATCCAAGGCGTCAGGTTCGCGTCACCGGACGAGCGGACCGTGGTGGCGGAGCGGATCGCGGCGCTCGGGATCGGCCGGGCGGTTGCGTTGACACCGCCGGACTTGGGCTACGTCCCGGACGAGCTTCGGCGCCCGGACGGGTCCTCACGCTTCCGTCCGCGCGACTCAGAGCTCTTCACGACCGAGGCCCTGCTCGACGCGGAGCAGCGGCTCCTCGGTGCCGGTCGTGCGGTCGACGGGCCGGCCGTGGACGAGGCCATTGCCGCTGCCGTGTGCACCGCCGATCTGCCGGGACGTGACCATCCACTGTCGGCCGAACAGGCATCTGCTGTATGCCGTGTGGCCGCGTCCGGACGCGCGCTCGACGTCCTGGTGGGGCCGGCGGGGGCAGGGAAGTCGACCGCGATGGCGGGCGTCCGAGCGGTCTGGGAGTCGCAGCACGGGCCGGGGTCAGTAGTGGGGCTCGCCCCGTCGGCGGCGGCCGCGGAGGTGCTGTCCGAGGCGGTAGGGGTGCCGACGGAGAACAC
>NZ_BAAARE010000078.1:0-583 GCF_039532035.1 Terrabacter carboxydivorans
CCCGCTCCCGCGTCAACCTCGTCCCCGACACCGAACCAGAGATCGGAGCTGATGACCTGCCGGCCTTGACCGCCTGACCCCTTCACCACGGATCACGCAGCGCTACACCACTACCCGGGACTTGACCCAGTCGACCCATTCCATGGTCGCGAACTCGACCTCCTCGAGGCCGCGCCACGGGCCACGGCGCCGGATGAGCTCGGTCTTGTACAGGCCGTTGAGGGACTCCGCGGCTGCGTTGTCGTAGCTATCACCCTTGGATCCGACCGAGGCGACCGCGCCGGCTGTGGCGAGCCGCTCGCTGTACGCGATGGCCACGTACTGGACGCCGCGGTCCGAATGGTGGACCACGCCCGTGACGTCGTGGTCCTCGCGTTGCCGCTGCCACAGTGCTTGCTCGAGCGCATCGAGGGCCAGGTCGGTCCGCAGGCTATTCGACACCCGCCACCCGACGAGGCGACGAGAGAACAGGTCCAGGACGAACGCGACGTACACGAACCCGGTCCACGTAGCCACGTAGGTGATGTCGGCGACCCAGCGCTGGTTCGGCGCCGCAGCGGTGAAGTCCCGCTCGAGCAGGTCC
>NZ_BAAARE010000079.1:0-539 GCF_039532035.1 Terrabacter carboxydivorans
TGTCCCGTTCCGGGTTTAGTGGAGGCTCGGAACTGACGCGACGACGGTAGCCGCCACGGGATTCTGCCGGTAGTGCTGGTCTTCGAACTCGACGGGCGGCACGAGCCCGATCTCGCCGTGGAGGCGGCGGTGGTTGAACCAGTCGATGTACTCCGCGACGGCGATCTCCAGATCATCAATGCCGCGCCACGGACCCAGGTTGCGGAGCAGCTCGGCCTTGAACAGCGAGTTGAACGCCTCGGCCAGGGCGTTGTCGTACGAGTCACCGGTGGACCCGACCGAGGCGACCGCACCGGCGTCGGCCAGGCGCTGGGTGTAGCGGATGGCGAGGTACTGAACTCCTTTGTCGGAGTGGTGAATCAGGCCAGTCGTGTCCCGGCCGGCGCGGGCCCGGTCCCACAACCCCATCTCGAGGGCGTCGAGGGCCAGGTCGGTGCGCAGGTTCTTGGCCAGCTGCCAGCCGACGACCCGGCGGGAGTAGACGTCGATGACGAACGCGGCGTACACCCACCCCGCGAAGGTGCGGCAGTAGGTGATGT
>NZ_BAAARE010000080.1:0-532 GCF_039532035.1 Terrabacter carboxydivorans
GTATGTGATATTCCGTTCCAACCACTGAAAACCCTGGTGCGGGCGCAAATTGTCCCTGTAGATAATAAAATCAGTTTCTTCCCGACTGTAACAAAAGCGCTGATTGACCTTGATCTGATGGACGGTGTGATTTCTGAGCCCTGATTGCAGGGCAGCACAAGAAATATGATACTGAGCATAGCGGCGGGCAAAAAGCACCGCCGCTATGAAAATGCAGAAATGAGGAAAAGTGATATGGCGATATTCAGATTACCGTTTATTAACTGGCTTATCCTCAACGGGCTGGCAGCGGGCTGGCTGTGGAACTGATAACAATATCCGCCTCCGCCAGCCGACTGTCGATTTCCGGCAGCGTAATCACTTCCGCATTGACTTCCTGCGCCAGAATACGGGCGCGCTCACGGGTCCGGTTGGCGATCATCATGTGTTTCACGCCGTGCTCGTTCAGATGACGGGCAACCAGTTCAATGGTTTCCCCGGCACCGACCAGCAGAATATTCAGTTTGGCTAAGGATTCAAAAATCTGACGCGC
>NZ_BAAARE010000081.1:0-527 GCF_039532035.1 Terrabacter carboxydivorans
CTTTTGCGCCGGTGCTTTTTTCTGTTGAGCTCTATTTTCAGTTGGCGCTTTTTTATTGGCGTTTGCTGGTTTAGGTTGTTCCTCTAAACGCATCGTTAAGCTAATTCGCTTTCTGTTGACGTCAACTTCCAACACTTTTACTTTTACAATATCGCCTGCTTTTACAACTTCTGACGGATCAGCAACAAACTTATCTGTAAGTGATGAAATATGCACAAGACCATCTTGGTGAACACCTATATCTACAAAGGCTCCAAAATTAGTAACGTTAGTGATCACACCTTCTAAAATCATACTAGGCTGTAAGTCACTAACTTTCTCAACGCCTTCCTTAAAGGTTGCCGTCTTAAATACAGGTCGAGGATCTCGGCCAGGCTTTTCAAGTTCTTTTACAATGTCTTTAATGGTCAATAAACCAAAAGAGTCGTTTATATAGTCGTTTGCATTTAAAGACGTTAAGAAGGCGTGGTTTGCAATGATATCATCAACGGCACGGTTATGGGTTTCTATTATATTTTTAACGACAG
>NZ_BAAARE010000082.1:0-501 GCF_039532035.1 Terrabacter carboxydivorans
GGCACCGGCAAGACCCACCTGGCCACCGGCCTGGGCATCGCCGCCGCCGGCCACGGCCACCGCGTGCTGTTCGCGACCGCGACCGACTGGGTCACCCGCCTGACCGAGGCCCACCGCGCCGGCCGGCTCCCCGTCGAGCTGGCCCGGCTGCGCCGCTACGGGCTGATCATCGTCGACGAAGTCGGCTACCTGCCCTTCGAGCAGGACGCCGCGAACCTGTTCTTCCAGCTCGTCTCATCCCGCTACGAACACGCCTCGCTGATCCTCACCTCCAACCTGCCCTTCAGCGGCTGGGGCGGAGTCTTCGGCGACCAGGCCGTCGCCGCCGCCATGATCGACCGCGTCGTGCACCACGCCGACGTCCTGACCCTCAAAGGCGCCAGCTACCGGCTGCGCAACCGCGGCATCGACACGCTGCCCAGCATCAGAACCCAAGACACGGCAGACTAGAAACCACGAACCAGTGGCCTCGATTTCGAACATCCGATCGGCCCCAGATTC